>JBEGUF010000001.1:0-27162 GCA_041179025.1 Actinomycetota bacterium
GTTGGGGTAGCCAGCGGCAAAAAGTTCCCGGCTCATACGAGCATCCTTACTTGGGTTCAGCGTTCCGCCAGCATCCAAAACGATTCGATCCAACTGCTGCATTAGCGCTTCGGTTTTCTCACCACGGTTTGGAAAATCGAGCGCCAAAGTGACCCCGTGCCTGGCAAACGAGAGTAATCCGGCCGGTTCTCGGTTGGCAAAAGTCTTCAGCACTGCGAGGAACGAACCCTGCCTTGACTTTCGAATAACCGAAAGCATTTCCTCGGTAGCCTCGGCGGCAACGCTCATGGGAACCACTGATTGATACTGAAAGAAGCCGCGCGGCCCGTAGATTCGATTCCAGTTTTGAACTCCATCCAGCGGGTAGTAGAACTCGCGATAGTGCATCTGCTTTCTGCCCGATCCACTTTTCTGAAGGTGAAAGTAAGCGGTGTTGAAAAGATCAAGCGACGCTTTGTTGATTAGCGAAATCGGTGGAGTGAACGGAACCGCAAGAGTTCCCTCTTTAGCCTCGGAGCCAGCGTCGTACGCTTTCGCCGAAACGTTTCCCCTGGTGAAACTGCCGCGGCCAGCCTTTCGAGTTGAGCAATCGAACCAAGCCACCGACGCCTGCCAGTTTTCGTCCTCGGTTTCCTTAGAGATTTGAAAGAACTCGCCCAGAGAGGTGAAGGCAATCGCTTCGGCATCGAAATAGGGGCCGGCAACCTGCTTTAGTTGGAGCGAAACTTCAGCGATGAACCCGGTTAGCCCTAGGCCGCCTATGGTGGCTCGGAACATTCCCGAGTTTTCCTGAGGTGAGCAAACTAGGACATCCCCGTTAGATCGAACCAGTGTGAATGACAGCACGTGATCGCCGAAGGTGCCGGCAAAGTGGTGGTCCTTTCCATGTACGTCGTTGGCCACTGCTCCGCCTACTGAAACATATGCTGTGCCCGGCGTAACCGGCAGCATCCAACCGCGCTTCACAAAAATCTCTTGAATGTCGCGAAGTAGCACGCCAGGTTCGCACGTAAGAACACCGGTTTCGTTGTTGAAAGCGAGTAAACGATTTAGGTCGAGCGAGCTCACAGCCGTGTTGCCAGAAACCAAGCCAACATCGCCGTAGCTTCTGCCCATTCCAACCGGCAGGTATTGCCCCGTCGAAATAGCCTCAGGGATGTCTGACTCCCAGCTAGGTGAAATCTGCGACGACGGCTTTGAAACCATTCCGCCAAAGGAAACCAGACTCACCACGGCAACCCGAAATGTGCGAGGCCGAGTGAAACGGCGATCAGCCCTAAGGTAGCCAGGCTAGCTGCGTCGCGGATGATGAAAAGAATTGGGTCTTCCAGCATTTCGCCGCGATGTGCTTTCAACCAGATGCGGCCAATCAAATACATCATTAGCGGAATCGCCAACCATCCGATTTCCGGAACGGCGTAAAGCGCTCGAATGGCATCGCTGTCTAGATAGAGAGCAAAGATAAGCACCGCGATGAACGCCGACATCGTTCCGAAAGCCAAAACCAATGGTTGGTCTGAAACGGAGTATCCTCGGCCATCAGCCTTGGCTTTACCCGATGGGCGCAGAATTTCGAGTTCCGCGTAGCGCTTCACCCAGGCTAGCGACGCGAAGAAAAAGATTGAGAAGGCGAGAAGCCAAAATGACAGCGTGATTCCGGTAACTACAGCCCCGGCAATCACTCGCGATGTGTAAAGCCCGGCAAGAGTGAGACAGTCGATTATTACGGTTCGCTTTAGCCAAAAGGTGTAGGCGAATGTAGCCACTAGGTAGAGGAACAGAACTAGCAGAAAATCGGTGCCGGCGAAAAAACCCAAGGATAAACCAGCGGCAATCAGGAACCCGGAAACCACCAAGCCGTTTGGCATCGAGATTGTTCCGGCCGCAATCGGGCGATTACGCTTGGTAACGTGCTCGCGATCGTTCGGAGCATCAACTACGTCGTTAATCACGTAAATACCAGAGGCGATAAGGCTAAAGGCGGCGAAGGCCACTAACAGATCGAGCCAAAGACCCAATTCGAGGAATCGGAACGAGGTGAGGGCGGGCACAAACAGCAGCAGGTTTTTTACCCACTGATGAATTCGCAGTTCTCTAACCCAGATCACGATGCAGCCTTAGTACCAGTAATTCCACGGAGCAATTCCAACGTCTTTTTGGAAAAAGCTGAGGTCGTCGATGTTATTGACCTTTTTACTAGTCTCGCAAATTTGGGTGGCAGCTGAGTCGGTGGTTTTCTGCCACAGCGTAATCGTGTAGTCGGGTTTCAGGTAAACCGTGCAACTACCGGTGAATCCACGTTGGATGAGGTAAAACTTCAGCGGCCCGGTATTCGAGTTGGTGCCGGTCATGGCAGCAAAATCAACGCCGTACTGAGCAATAAGTTTGGCATCCACTCCTTGGGTGGCACCTATGTGAGTGCCGAGGCGCAAGGCGTCGAGGTTTGAAGCATCTGCCCGATAAGGGCCGATGCCGGCGTCACTCATGGCCATGGCGGTGAGTTTCCCATCGGCTTTGAGACTTCCGGCATAATCACCAATGGCTCCGTGTGCTGCCAGAAGGCGCGGATAGTAAGACTGGTATCCAATGAGGTCTGATGCGAAAGTGGCGTAAGAAAAGCCAATCGAAATCGCCACGAATGAGGCAGCCACAACCACTCTCACCCCTGGGATGAATCTGAGTTGCTCCCGAAGCTTCAGTCGGTTTGCACGATCCGAGTAAATGTAGATGACCAGCAGGGCGAATGGAGCATAGAGGTGGAAAGCGTACCGTGAAGCGAAGTCCATGGCCAAGTGAGCGGTTGAGTAGTCGTAGATCACCGGAAGGGCAAACGCTATCGCGAAGCCGAGCACACGCCAGTGACGCAGTAGCGCCAAAGGAATCAGTAGCGCCAACTCCCAGAGCAGTGCCGAGAATCGCCAACTAACAAACTCTTTGCCTGACTTTACGTAATAGGTATTGGGAAGAATCTCGCCGAAAAGCCCGTAGGTGATCAGGAAATAAGTTCCCAATACGGCGGCCAAAACACCGAAGGTTTGAAAAGCGAGCTTCCAGTTGAAATGCTTTCTTCCAAACGCCAAAAACAGAGGAACCAAGCCGAGTAGAAGCCAGCTCTCGGGGCGAGTAAGGAACAGAAGGGCTGTTACTACGAGCGTGAACTTCACCCGACGCTCCATAATGCCAACCAAAACGGCAAACATCAGCACCACGTAGAGGAAAGTTTCCAACCCACTGAATAGATGAATCGCGGTTGCCGGCACAGCGAAGAAGAGGGCTAACCAAACCTGAGAGTCTGGGCGCTTTCGAACCAGGATGAAGATAAAGCTCGCACCCAGTAGAAGCGAAATGATTTTGAAAAATAGAACCACGTTGATGCCCAGTAACGCAGGCATGATTGAAAGCAGTGCGTAGATCGGGTTCGTGTAAGCCTGGGTCGGGTCAAAAGTAGATGGGTTGTAATTCCAAATTCCGTGATTCACAAGATTGAAGCCGTAACGCCAGGTGATGAAAGCGTCGTCCACGGTGAATCTAGAGAAGATCCACACGTTCACGGCTGCCAGCAACCAAAGACCGCCTTTGAGGAACTTCATAAAACGATTTGGCCTAACTTTTGTGAACGTGTTTCAAGTCTAAACAAGTGCCGAATTGGGTAATGTTCTAACGAGAGAACTAGGGAGGCAAATCATGAGATTCTTGATTTCAGTTATCGACAATAAGAGCAATTCGGGCACCGAAAAAGAAATGCGTGCCGTTAATGAATTCAACGAAAAGCTTGAAGCAAACGGTCACTGGGTCTTCGCTTGCGGCCTAGCCGACCCGACAACTGCCACTGTTTTCGACAACCGCAACGACGCCGGCTTGGTTCACGAAGGTCCGCTATTCGAGGTTCCCGAGCAGTTCAGCGGTTTCTGGGTAATCAAAGCCGACGATGAATCAACTGCTCGAGCCTTGGCCATCGAAGGTTCCAAAGCCTGCAACCGCAAGGTTGAATTGCGCCCGTTACTGTAAACCTCTGGGTAGTAGTCTCGAGGAGTGATTGATTTCTCGAATCCGGCCTTCATGGAAGACCCATATCCAACCCTCGCCGAGCTAAGACAAGTAGGAAAGCCGGTTTGGCATGAGCAATCGCAGTTGTATTTGGCTGCCACCTACCAAGACGCGAACGCGGTTCTAAGAAATCGATCGCTCGGCCGCATTTTCAAGCCACGCACCCCTGATGAAGACTGGGATACGTTCAACTGGCTTCACAGCGATAGCCTGCTTGATAGTGAACCACCGAAGCACACCAGACTTCGCTCGCTACTAGTTAAGGCTTTCAACAAGAACAAAATCGAGAGCCTACGACCCGATGTTGAGCGCCTCACCCAAGACCTTCTCAAGAAAATAGAAGTGAAGCTTGAACAAACAGGCGAGTTCGACCTGATCGCCGACTTCGCTGAGCCGCTTCCGGTGAAGGTAATCGCCGCCTTACTCGGCTTCCCAGATGAAGACGAGCACCTGCTGCGTCCTTGGTCGCAGGCCATAGTAAAGATGTATGAGGTCAACCCGAGCGAGGAAACGCAGGCGGAGGCGCAGAAGGCCAGCCACGAGTTTGCCGAATACGTGAGAAATCTGATGATCGAGCGCAAACAAAACCCTGGCACCGATCTAATCAGCGACCTTGCGGCAGTTGAGGAAGATGGGCAGAAACTAAACGCCCAGGAGCTTATTGCCACCTGTGTGCTACTTCTCAACGCAGGGCACGAAGCCAGCGTGAACGGCTTCGGCAACGGCTTCGTGGCTCTGATGGAGAGACCGCAGCAGTTTGAGCTGCTGGCCAGTAACCCATTTGCCCTAGCCGACACAGCCGTGGACGAATTTATCCGCTTCGACGCCCCGCTTCACCTTTTTGAACGAACTGCAACTGCCGACGTTGAGATTGGCGGTGTTCTGGTGAAAGAGGGCCAGAAGATTGCGTCGCTGCTCGGCTCGGCAAACCGCGACGAGACGGTATTTGAGAACCCAACCGAGATGGACATCACCCGCGATCCCAACCCTCAAATTGGTTTCGGTGCCGGAATCCACTTCTGCATTGGAGCGCCTCTGGCCAGAATGGAAATGACCACGTCACTTCCGGCCTTGATGGTGAAGTACCCGAAAATTAGACTCACGGGAAAACCGGTGAGACGTCCTGGTTTCGTTTTGAGAGGCTACGAAAGCGTGCTGGTGACCAATGAGTAAAGACAATCTGTCGGCAGTTCGCAAAATTCTACTAACCGGCTCCACCGTTTTTGGTCTGAGTGCGATTGCCCTGGTGGCCACACCTCAGTTCTTCAATGAACTATTGGGGCTGACATCAAACCCAGCCTTAGAGTGGTCAATGCGGATGACCGGCATCACGCTGGTGGCTCTTGCGGGAAACATGTTTGCTCATGCCAGAAAAGGCTCCGACGAGGGAGTGCACCTAGCTGCTCGCGTAATGATGTTCAGCGCCTTCGCACTTGGCGTTCTGACTTTGCTTCTCCCCGCCACACTGAACTGGTTCACAATTCTCTATGCGGCTGTTGGATTCAGTTTCTCGGCCGCCTACGCGTTCTTCCTATTGAAAAACAAGTAGCTAGCTAGTCTTCCGCCTCGCGTAAACCATCGATCCTGCTCCAAGCAAAATAAGCGCTGCTGCAGATGCAAATAGACCAGAAAAGTCGCTTCCAGTGTTAGCTAGAGAAACATTGTTTTGGTAGACGACTTCGTCCTCGGCAAATCTGGCCGCAATCTCTTCAGCTGACACAACCGACTGGTAGAGACGCAAGTCGTCGATTAGCCCAACAAAAGGTGCTGCCCCATCCGTTCCGCTGGCAATTCTGGCTAACGGATTCGTGTTGACTAGTCCTACGCCGGTGAATCCTGAAGCATCTTGGTTGCCGTCGACGAACAGAATGTTCTCACCGGTGGTGTTGTTTCGAGTCACGCAGACTTCGTGCCAAGTGTTATCCGCAACCACGGTGTTTCCCATTGTGTTCGCGTCGGCCTCGCCGCCATTGAGTACGCCGCCGTTGCCAAACATCAGCTTGCCCTCGTTGTTGATTCCAAAGCCGTAGTCGAGAGCAAAACCTCCGGTTTCGGCTTCAATGATGTTTGCGCCAACCCAGTGCTGGTCGCCGCCGGTTGACAGAGTTTTGATCCAGGCGCAGATAGTGAAGTCGGCCGAAAGAGTGTTGGCCACCTCGTAATAGTTCTGGCCATTGAACCGCATGCTGCCGGCATTAGTAGGCGAGGAGTAGGCAACGTCAGTTGAAGGCTCTGGGAATGGATCACCATTGGCATTGCCATTGATTCCACCGATGGAATCCTGGGCAGAAGAACCGGCCACAGCTTCATCGAACTTCCACCGGTTGCTAGGCGCTGTAGTTGCAAGTGCACTTCCCACCGAAGTGGCCAGGAACAACCCGACTCCAGCCAAGACGGCCAACTTGCCTAGGGTTTCAATTTTCTTCAACGCGGGTAGACCAATCTGCTTGCCCAGTAAGTGTGAATCTGTAATTTCGTTGGAATTTGCGAATATTTACATTGTCAAAATCTTACAGGGGCACAACAGAACTATAGAAGAGACTCAATTTGGGTCGTGGGCAAATAGATCCAACCCTCCACTGCAGCGGCTGCAAGCTGGGATTCGCTCGGGGCGGTTGACGCTCCAAGTTGAGCCGCCCTCGCTGCTAAGGCGGCAAAAACCGAATCAAACGCATCGCAAGACTCAATCATCAGCTGTTTGAATAGGATGAGATCGAGCCATGGCGCTCGATTGCAAAGTTCCTCGATAAGTGCTTGCCTGATACTTTCCGAGTTTCGATAACCGCTAGTTTCGGTAAACCAACCCCGCAAAGCCGCCCCTGGATAGACTTCGACGACCCTACCCAAACCCGAGCGATCCACATCGAAATGGGTTCCCATTTTCGAAAGTAGCCCGGCACAACGAATTGCCGTCATGCCCAACCGATCGGTTGAAACGCTGAGTGGCCACTTCCCAGTAATTTCCCGAACCATGCGATCTGTTTCGCGATGGGCCAGACTTCGGCGAAGGGTCGAGTCGCCATCGAACGGAGACTTATCGGAAGCGAGGTTGTTATGTTCGTTTAGAAAAGAAACGAAATCAATCGGCCAACCCAGAGCGCAGTCGATTCCGAACTTCTCAACCTCTAGTGCTTTGCGAACAGCCAAGTCATCATCGACTCCGAGCTCCAGAGAAACCAACCGCGCGCTTTTCGAACCCCAGTCAATTACAGCCAATGCTGTTCCCTTAGATTCTGCAGCTAAATCGAGACCGGCAATCAACATAACTAAACCCTAACTCTTGGCCGAATTACCCAAACCTCTGTACACATCTAAACTGAGACGATGCGAGACGAACAGGAAGCCCTCGAGGCCGAGTGGCGGAAAATCGGTTTATCCGGCCCGGCCAGGCGAGCCCTAGTTGACGCAAAACTGTTCCGTGTTTCAGACCTGAGAAAAATCTCCCTAGAGGAACTAACCAACCTGCATGGAATGGGTAAATCCTCAATTGCGAGAATTCGGCAAATCATGCAAGCGAAGAAGATTCGCTTTCGCTAGTCGGCTGACTGAAGCTCTCGGCGCTCACGCTTGTCGCGAATGCGGGCACGAATAGCTCCGCCGATCAGGGTGATTGCCCCAAAGGCGAAGAATGCACTGGCCATAATTAGGCGCTCGTTTGCGATCTGAGTGCAGGCCTCTAAATCAGCTAGCCCACTTCCCGCACAAACCTGCGGTGAGATGTAGCTGATCAGCATTGCAACGCTCATAACCAGAGAGATTGTTGCCAGCATCGCCAAAGTGTTGTTCTTCATTTTGCCTCCAATACCTTCAACTTACTCAATCAAAGAAGAATTCCCAACGAGGCGTCTTCTAGACAAGACCTAAAATTGTCGAATGGTAGATGCAACTTGCGATGTCGCGATTATCGGCGGAGGTCACAACGGACTTGTCGCCGCTGGTTATCTGGCCAAGGCCGGGCTTTCCGTTGTGGTCCTTGAAAAGCTGGACGTTCTGGGCGGTGCCGCAATCTCGGCTCAATCGTTCAAGGGAATCGATGCCAAACTGTCTCGCTACTCCTATCTGGTTAGCCTGTTGCCAGCCCAAATCATCGCAGACCTCGAGCTAGAAATCACGCTCGCGCCAAGAAGGTTCGGTTCTTTCACTCCCGATCTAGTAACCGGTAGCGGATTACTCATCGACAAAGACGAC
The DNA here is from genome assembly GCA_041179025.1 of Actinomycetota bacterium. GTDB lineage: Bacteria > Actinomycetota > Actinomycetes > Actinomycetales > Microbacteriaceae > Rhodoluna. Next base: position 8,236 of record JBEGUF010000001.1, read on the forward strand.
GCCTCGGCCACACATAAATCCTTTGCGGATGTAGATGCAGAAGAAGACTTTGCCAGCTGGAATGAGTTCTACGCCAAGACCGAGATTATTGCCCAAAAACTTTTTGGCACAGTGCTCGAGCCCTTGCGAACAGAACATGAAGTCACAGAGCTCCTAGGAATTGAACTTTGGAACGAGTTTTTCAAACAGCCAATTGGCAGAACCATTGAATCGAAGTTCAAGAGTGACCTAGTTCGCGGAGTGGTCATGACCGACGCCCTGATTGGCACCTTCGCTTCAAACCAAGATCCTCACCTCGACGCCAACAAGTGCTTCCTATATCACGTCATCGGAAACGAGACCGGCGAGTGGAGCATCCCGGTTGGTGGCATGGGCGCGGTTACCGATTCGATGGCTAAGCGGGCGAAAGAACTGGGGGCAATCCTAAAAGCGAACTGTGACGTTATCGCCATCGACGACGCTCGAACCGTCAGATACATCGAGGATAGGCAAACCAAGAAACTCGAGGCCCGCTACATCCTCGCCAACGTTTCAAAACCGGTCCTCAATTCTCTACTTGGGAATCCTACGGAACACAGCATCGAGGGTGCTCAGGTGAAGGTGAACATGTTGCTGAAGCGTCTGCCTAAACTGGAGGCCGGAACCGACCCGATGGCAGCATTCGGCGGAACCTTTCACATCAACGAAGGCTACGAACAACTTCAAACAGCTTTCGACCAAGCCCAAAGAGGTGAGATACCAAACCCTCTTCCTTGCGAGATTTACTGCCACTCGCTAACCGACCCGAGCATTCTTGGCCCTGAGCTACAAGCGTCAGGAGCACAAACACTCACGGTCTTCGCCCTTCACACCCCTCACTCACTTCTGAAAAACCGCAACAACGACGAAATGCGCGAGGCATTTGAACGGGCTGTGATCGAATCAATCAACTCGGTGCTGGCTGAAGACATCCGCGACCTTTTGCTCACCGACTCGAATGGGGAACCCTGTATTGAGACCAAGACCACGCAGGATCTCGAGGATGCCCTTGGGTTGCCGGGAGGAAACATCTTCCACGCTCGGCTCAGCTGGCCCTACGTAGGAAACAATGAGCCTCTCGAAACTCCAGCACAGCGATGGGGGGTCGACTCAGGAGAACCTGGCATCCTGTTCTGCGGCTCAACCGCTAGGCGCGGAGGAGCAGTCAGCGGAATCGGCGGTCACAACGCCGCGATGGCTGTGCTCGATTACGAATCTTCCAAAAACTAGACCCTCAATTGGCTAAAAAAGGACCCAACAAATTGTTGGGTCCTTTTTTTAGTGGAGGAAGCGGTGGGATTTGAACCCACGGTAGCTATTAACTACGACAGTTTTCAAGACTGTTCCGTTCGGCCGCTCCGGCACGCTTCCGTGCTTCTAGTCTAATCGAATGGGCGATTGTTCTATATGCCCTTTCGTTGCACCCTCAGCCCGTCGTCATTGGCTCTTCGGGCTAGTTCAACCTGAGTTCTCTCGGAGACCTCCGGCACGCCAACTTGCCAAAAGGATCCCGTCTCAGAGAAATCGTCTGGGCGGACTTTACACACAATCACAACAGACTCTTCAAGGTCACGGGCTTTTTCAAGAGCGCTCGAGAACTCGTCCAGGCTATTCACTTCAAACGCTGTCGCTCCTAGCGCCTGAGCGTGTGCCCTGAAATCTACCCGAGCTTTGTTTCCTGTTCCCAGCGAATCAGCGAGCATGTTGTTGTAGGAAGCTCCGCCCTTATTGACTTGCAACCTCTCAATAACCGCGAAACCCTCGTTGTCGCAAACGATGAGAATCATCTTGTGGCCAGAAAGAACGGATGAATAAAGTTCCGAATTCAGCATTAGGTAGGAGCCATCGCCAACCATGGTGAAAACCTGACCAGTTTTGCGCGCCATGGCCGCTCCCCAACCTCCGGCTATTTCGTAACCCATACAAGAAAAACCGTATTCACAGTCAAACGTGGCAATGCCCTTGCTCATCCAGTTGATGTTGAGTTCGCCAGGCAGACCTCCGGCTGCCGTGAGAACGTAGTCCTCAGGCTCCGCGGCCTTATTTACTAGCCCTACCAATTGTGCGTAACTAGGGGGCCAGACGTTATCGTCCCTAGTTCTGCTATCTACGTAGTCGAATAATTTCTCCTGCAGAGCACTCGCTCGATCGGTCCAAGATTTTTCAGTCACCCAATCTCCCAGAGATTCGGTTAGATGATTGAGAGTCTCTAGAGCGTCTCCGACTACTGCCAGAGAACGGTGTTTTACCGCGTCGAATCGTGCGGCATTGATGCCAACAATCTGAGCGTCCGACTCAAAGAGGGTCCAAGAACCAGTGGTGAAATCCTCGAGCCTTGTTCCAATTGCAAGCACCACGTCGGCTGCGCTCACAACCTCATTCGCCTCCGCGGTGCCGGTCACTCCGAGCGGGCCTGAATACCTAGGGTGAGTGGCCAGCAGGCTTGATTTACCTGCGACGGTTTCAACCACGGGAATTCCGAATTTCATTGCAAAGTCGGCAAGTTCGCTCTCAGCTCGCGAATAATGCACACCGCCTCCGGCAATAATCACCGGCCTCTTAGCTTTGCGCAAAACCTCTACCGCTCGCGCAACCTGGTTACGATCCGGTCTCGGTCTTGCGATTTCATGGACCTTAGTATCAAAAAACTTGGTTGGAAAATCATATGCCTCGGCAGCCACGTCTTGAGGAAGGCCGATAAAGGCAGGGCCACAGTCGGCAGGATCTAGCATCGTGGCAAGTGCTTGCGGTAATGAACTGAGAAGCTGTGCTGGGTTGGTTATCCGGTCCCAGAACCTCACGACCGACCTAAACGAGTCATTCACGGTTGTGGATGGAACTCCGAAGTGTTCAACCTGCTGAATCACCGGATCCGGCAAACGAGAGGCAAAAGTGTCGCCAGCGATGAAAAGAACCGGAAGACGATTGGCCATTGCTACACCCGCAGCAGTGACCATGTTTGTTGCCCCTGGGCCAATTGAAGAGGTGCAGACCATTATTTGTTGCCGACGCATCGCCTTGCTGAACGCGGCTGCAGCCAACCCCATACCCTGCTCGTTCTGCCCGCGCCAAACCGGAATTTCGTTCCTGTGCGACTCAAGCGAATGACCCAAACTGGTCACATTTCCGTGACCGAAAATAGCGATAACTCCGGGGAAAAGAGGTTTGTTTTCACCATCAACATAAATACGCTGAGCTATTAGGAATCTAACTACCGCTTCAGACGCAGTGATCCTTACGGTCTCAAGCATCGTGCGCGCCCTTTGCCATGTCGAGAACCGGTTCCCAGGTGCGGGATTCCCAAGACTTGATTACCGCAGCTTGAACGCTAACCACATCAACCGCTTCGCGGAATCCAGGTGAGAATGTGCCGCCGGTAGCAAGGGCTTCCAAAAACGAATAGTCTTCGATAGCAACAATGTCTTCGAACCCGATGGCGTTAGCCTGGCCCGGCACGAACGCGCCGTGGAATGGGAAGCGATCGCCACCGTAAATGGTGGTGTAGCCAGAATTTTTACTGTCGGTCAGCTGATAGTACTCAAGCTCGTTTAGCTTCTCGAAGTTCCAGGAGATTGATCCTTTGGTCCCAAAAACTTCAAAAGCGTTTTGACTTTCTGGCCCGACGAGAGTTCTGCTTACCTCGAATGAACCGGTAGCTCCGTTTTCAAATGTGCAGAGAACTGAAGCGTAATCCTCGTTCTCCACTTCCCCTTTTTTGTCCTCAGGATTTCCGCGCCCGTAGTGACTCGATGCTCCGGTAGGAAGTGGTCGCATTGGAATCGTTGTTTTCTTCATGCTGACAACTTCGGTGATATCGCCAACCAAGAACTGGGCCAGTGAAACGCAGTGACTGAGAATATCGCTCGTAACACCGTAGCCAGCCTGATCCATCAAGAATCTCCAGCTGAGCAAGCCAAGTTCATCGCTTCCGTACATTGAAACGAAACGTCCTCGGTAATGAGTTATCTCTCCCAATTCGCCCGAATCGATGAGGCTTTTAGTGTGCAGCACAAGTGGAGCCCAGAGATAGTTGTAGCCAACCCCGGTTTTCACCCTGGCAGCTTCGGCTGATTTGAATGCTGAAAGGGTTTGTTCCGGCTTTCCGCCAATCGGTTTCTCGCAGAAAACCGCTTTTCCGGCCGCGCAGGCTGCCTCAACCATTGGGATGTGCATCATGTTTGGCGCTGTTACCCAGACCACGTCGACATCATCGGATGCGATGGCCTCACGCCAATCCTCCACAGCACGCTCGAAACCAAAATCGTTTACGGCTCGTTCGCGCCGTTCGGCCTCGGTATCGGCGCAGACCACAAGTCGTGGTTCAAATGACCGTTCGGGGAAGAGCGACGGAATTCGAAGCATCGAGCGGCTGTGCGCCTGCCCCATCCAACCAAGACCGAGAACTGCTATGCCAATAGATTTTTTCATTTTTCTTCCCTACTTTTGTTTGGGCCATCAGACGTAGTCCATGGCAATCTGGGGTCTTGTTGTTGAGATTTCCAGCTATCTCGGATGTATTCATGTTCTGGATCGTCGCAAAACGCCATGGTTCTTTCCAAGCCTGGTCCTGCTAAAACATTTAGAAAATACATCGGATATTCAGGTGGTGCTGTGCTTGGCCCGTGATAACCCTCGGGTACGAGATAAACATCCCCGTCGTGAAGCGTTACTGTTTCATCAACTGAGCCATCAACTGTGTATACGTGAAAAGAGCCTTGACCATTGGCTGTGCCGTGGGGGCTATTTCCGTGACCGATTCGGAAATAGTAAATCTCCTCATTAGAGTGGGCGCAGTCGCGAAGGCCATCATGACGATGAGGTGGCCACGATGAAAGATTGCCTCCGGGGGTGATTACCTCGCAAACATTGATTCGATGCGCTCCCTTGAATGACATTGGAGTGGCGATGTTTGTAACCTGACGAGACGCTTGGCCAGCTCCCCGAACTTCCACTTCAACGTTTTCCGCGGAAATATGGGCTACCGGGTGAATTTCCGTGGCTCGTGAAGTGCAAAGAGCAATTTCTCCACTGCCGCCGCTAAGAGTAACTTCTGAGCCAACCGGCAGATAGATCCAGTCGGACACCGAATGAAAAACACCGATGCGGCCGGCTAATAGAAACGTTTTGTCATTCACTGCGACCGAAACTTCCTGCGCCGAGAGGGGCAATAGGATGCCCTCCTCGCCATCGAGGCTAAGAGTTATCGGGGCGTTGTTGGAGAGAGTGAAAATCTTCAGGCCGCTGTACTGCCAGCCAGCGAGTTCGGGCGTGACAACAACATCTGCCCCTTCAGTCGCTAGGTCTCCCTGCGGATAAAACCAAGTCACTTTGATTCCCCTCTCAACCCGGCAAGATCCGGGTGCACGATTTTAGTTGCTCTAGAAATTGCGAGGCTTGAGTTGCCATCGTTTGGATAGAGTAGCGTTCTGCCGGCCACTAGGCCCCTAACATTTCTTTGAATCAAGGCCTTCGACCACTGATCAAAAACCCCATCAGGATTAGAGTCGGGCTCACCACCGAGCAAGAGAATTGGAAGCGACGTGGCTCCAGCGATTTCATCCATTCGTTCAGATGGCGGAACTTTTAGCCAGGTGTAAGCAGAGGAAGAACCTAAACCCGAGGCAATCGCAACTACTTTCGCCAGTTCTTCATCGGAGGGATCCAGAACAGCCCTACCGAACTCGTTTTTTATGTAGGGCAACGGTTCAATCATGGCCATTAATTTATGGTCGGCAAGCTTGGTGGTTTGCTCCGCCACCATCTCTAGAGTTCTGGGTACTGCTGGGTCGTCATAATCGATTCGCAGTAGTGTTTTTCCTCCGTCGAGCCCGCTAGCTAAAACGTGCTCTGCATCGTAGGCGCTCAACCGGTCGTCTAATTCCCATCTCGCGCCGAGAACACCGCCTCGATTCATGGTTCCAATCGCTAGCTTGTTATCTAGTGCGCCAAGCCAGGCCAGTTCTTCGAGAATGTCGGCGCTGGCCAAAACGCCGTCTACGCCAGGATCGTCCAGACCCTCAACGAGTCTTTGCAGCAGAGTAAATCTATCGGCCATGGCTAGGGCATCAGAGCCGAGCGAAATTTTCCCTCGAGCTGTGTGGTCGGAGGCGAGTATCAATAGATTTCCATCGAGTCCCGGCACGGTTCGGCGTCGCCGAGTGAGGAGTGATTTCGTTAGGGAATCAGGTTCAAAAATTCTTGCTTCGATTAGGGCACCATAGGCGTCTTGGGTCAGTTTCACGAATGCCTCTCGATCATTTCAGCAAGTTCTTCAGAAGTAGGCATCGCATCCGAACAGGTAAGCGACAGTGACACTAAGGCCCCGGCCGCATTGCAAGCCTCGGCTATTTGCTCCAGGGGCCAGCCTTCTAGCAAACCGTGACACAGGGCGCCACCAAATGCATCACCCGCGCCTAAGCCACAAACAGCCTCGATTGGAATCGGTGAAACCCGGATCCGTTCGGTTGCCGTAGCAAACAGGGCGCCTTCGGCACCGAGCTTAACGATTGCCAACTTCACCCCTGCGGCCAGCAGAGCATCGGCGGCGGCATCTGGCTCAGCCGTGCCTAATGCCATCAAGCATTCTTCCCTGTTTCCAACAACCACCGTCGCCAGGGCTATTGCCTGGAGAGCCTTAGCTCGAGACTCTTCCATACTGCTCCAAAGTGATGGGCGGTAATCCAAGTCCAAGATGGTTTCTTGCTCTCGGCTTCGCATAGCCATCCAAGCGAGGGCACTTTGAGAGGTGGTGCCAACTGCTAGCGCGCTTTGACTCATCCACAAAATTCGGGTTTTCCTAAGAAGCTCTTCAGAGACATCTTTAGCTTCAAGAGTGGTATCGGGCGCGGCCTCACCTCGGTAGAAAACCACCGTGGGAGATTCTGGAGGCGTTAGCGCAGCGAAGGCCAGTGGCGTTTGAGCGTTTGGTTGAATCTTCACTAAATCCGCCAAAACACCAAATTCACTCAGACGCCAACGCACATATTCGCCGAATGCGTCATCGCCTACCTTCGTTGCCAGTGCTACTTTGTGTCCGAGCCGGGCAGTGGCGATGGCCACGTTCGTTGGGCTGCCGCCGATTGATTTCGTAAAACTTTGCTGACGGTCGAAGCCAACGCCGGGTTCACGAGCGTAGAGATCCACGCTCACTCGTCCGACGCTGATGAGGTCCATGCCTACTTTGCCCCAGCCGCTACTTTAGGAGCTACAACATCGAGCAGGTATTTCATCGATTCGGTAACCTGCAGCAGTGGTCCTTCGCCAATCGCTGGCATTCCATCGGTTATGGCCGTGTCCTGTTCTATTACGTACCAGCCTTGATAACCTTGCGCTTCCAAAGCCTCGACCACACCAAGGATGTCAACCGAACCCTGACCCAATGGAGTGAAGAGACCTGCCTGCGTGGCTTTCATCAGTGAAATTTCACGACGGAGAACCGCCGGACCCATGGCTAGATTCACATCTTTTAGGTGGACGTGGCCCACGCGGTCGAATGATTCTTTGGCAAACTTCACCGGATCCATTCCACCCAGAGCGATGTGCCCGGTGTCCAGGCAAAATTTGACGTCGCAGGTGTCGAGGACGCGATTTATGTCGTCTTTTGTTTCAACAAGGGTTTGCACGTGCGGATGTAACACCTGTGTCAAACCGTGGTCGGCGCAGATATCGTCGATGACGCCGAACATCTCGGCCATGTGCTTTTGTTCCTCGGCTGTGAGTTTTTCAGGAAATGACCAGTCCATGTCTTGAACGATTGATGACACAAACATGGTGGCCCCGGCCGCTTGGAATAGGGTCGCGGTTGCAATTGCGCTCTCAATCGAAGCTTCTCGTTCGCTTGCGTTGTGCAAAACCAAAGGCGTAAATCCCCCGATTAGTGACATGCCGTACTTTGAGAGCAGGGTTTTCAACTCGGTTGGATCGCTCGGGAGAAAACCTGGCGCTCCCAGTTCAGTTGCCTTGAACCCGAAACCGGCCATCTCCGAGAGAACCCGATCTGTCGGGAGCATTTCTCCCCAGCCAGGCACTTCGCAAATACCCCATGAGATTGGCGCTGAGGAAACTCGATCGAGGAAACTCGTCATTGAATACCTTTCGTTGGAACGTTCCAACAACTATGTCATAATGAACTAACATTTGCAATTCATCTCAATGCGGGTCGAAAGGTTAGAGCTATGAAGGTTTTAGTCATTGGCGCCGGACGAATGGGTTCCATTCGCGCAGAGGATCTAAGTTCAGATTCAAGGGTTACCGAAGTTCTAATCACTAATCGCTCCCGCGATAAAGCGGAAATACTCGCTTCTAAGTTTGGAGCTCGGGCGATTGATTGGGACATGGCAACCAAAACATCAGCCGATGCCGTGGTTGTAGCAGTTGGAACCGATGCTCATGAAGAGATACTCAAACCAATCTTGGCCAAAGGGCTCCCTGTATTGTGCGAAAAGCCGATCTCACTCGATATAGCCTCAACCGAAGCCGCCATCGCACTAGCCAAACAATCCGGTGCACAAATTCAGGTTGGTTTCCAGCGTCGATTCGATCCGTCATTTTTGGAAGTAAAAAGTCAGATTGACTCGGGCTTGGTTGGCACCCTCTATTCGCTCACCATGACCGCGCACGACAAAACCCCCAGCCCTCGAGAATTCATCGCCAGTAGCGGTGGTATTTTCCGCGACCTACACGTGCACGACTTTGATCTAATCAGATGGCTCACCAACAGCGAAGTAGAGAGCGTCTACGCCACAAAAGCCGTGCGGCAACATTTCGACTACGCCGACTTCGATGACGCGGATGTGAGTTCAGTTGTTGTCAAGACAGTTAGCGGGGTTCAGGTTCTGGTGAGTGGAACCCGGCATGGAGCTCTCGGGCAAGATGTCAGACTTGAGGTATTTGGTTCAAAAAACGCGCTTTCGGCGGGACTAAATTCGAGGACTCCGCTAAATACCGTCGAGAATCAACTTGATACTAACGTCAATGCCTACGACGGATTTGTAGACCGCTTTAGAGAGGCCTTCCTGCTGGAGACTCGGTCGTTCGTTTCCTTCGTCTCGGGAGAAATACCGAACCCTTGCCCACCCGAGGCAGCGCTAGAAAGTTTGCGTATCGCGCTCGCCTGTGAAGAGTCTGTTCGCTCCAATCGCGCCGTGCAACTCAGCGGGATGAACTGAAGCCATGTCCGTCGCCAAACCAAGTATTCACGATGTCGCCACTCTGGCAGAAGTATCGAAATCCCTGGTTTCACTGGCGTTGATGGGATCACCGAAGGTTGGCGAGGAGAGTCGCACAAAAATCCTCAAAGCAGCCAAAACCCTTGGCTATCGAAGAAATGCGGCCGCTCGAACCCTTTCTGCCAAAAGAAGTAAGACCATTGGGGTACTTGTTTTGGATTTACATAACCCCGTCTTTGCAGAAATCCTAGACGGTGTGCAAATTGAGATGCGAAAGAACGGTTTCACCACAATGTTGGTGAGCGGTGGCGAAGATCCGGTTCTCGAGCAGTCCGATATCGACACTCTTTTGCAATTTCAAATCGAAGGTCTCATCCTCATTTCTCACCGCCTAGCAACTGAGCGGCTTGCTCTCATCGCAGCCGAGGTTCCAACCGTTGTGGTAACTCGAAGTGACATCCAGCTCCCCGCAATGGACACGATTAGCAACGATGACGTGGCCGGCACGGGTTTAGCAGTCGACTACTTGGTGAAGTTGGGGCATTCGAAAATCATCTGCCTCAGCGGTGGCGAAAACCCAACCTCAAAATCACGCGTTCAGGGTTATCTTCGGGCGATGGAAAGAAATCATTTGAGTGACGCTGCGGAAGTGGTGGTTGGAGGACTCAGCGACGCAGCCGGTTACGCAGCTGCAACACAAGCGCTCAAAATGAATCCCACAGCCCTAGTTGTAGCCAACGACCTTGCCGCCATGGGAGCCATTGCCGCCATTCAAGAGGCTGGTCTTGTGGTCCCAGATGACGTGTCGGTGATCGGGTACGACGGCATAGCAATAGGCGCCCTGAAGAATGTCAACCTCACCACGGTGTCTCAACCTTTGGCCGAACTCGGCACGTTGGCTGCTACCAGGCTGGTTGAGCGGATCAATAATCCAAAAGAACCGGCGAAGCAGCTAAAGGTTTCGGCTGAGTTACTGGTTCGGGGAACAACTTCAGAACCAATCAAGACAACCGGCTTGGCTAACTGAACCTAAACTCACAAAAGATTTACCTTTTGAAAGGAAGAAATGTCCAAACTGTGGTCGAGTGAATCTAGCTCTTTGAGCGACGTTATTTCAGACGGTGCTGTCATCGCTGTGGGCGGTTTTGGGTTGAGTGGAAATCCAACCGATCTAATTGAAGAACTTCGAGACAGCGGTGCCATCGGCCTGACCATAGTTTCGAACAACATGGGCATCGACGGCAAAGGACTAGGTCTTCTACTCGAAAACAATCAGGTCAAAAAAGTAATCGCCTCGTACGTTGGCGAAAACAAGCTTTTCGCGCAGCAGTATCTAGACGGGTTGCTTGAGGTTGAATTTGTGCCCCAGGGAACATTGGCCGAACGCCTTCGGGCCGGAGGCGCTGGAATTCCTGGCTTCTACACCAAAACAGGAGTGGGAACACCGATCGCAGAGGGAAAAGAGCATCACGATTTTGATGGTCAAACTTTTCTTTTGGAACGGGGAATCGTGGCCGACATAGCGCTCGTCCACGCCCACACCGCAGATCTCGCAGGGAACCTCACCTATCGGTACTCCGCACGCAACTTCAATCCCGTGGTCGCAACGGCTGGTCGTTTCACCATTGTTGAAGCTGAGATTATTCTCACTGAAACTTTTATAGACCCAAACGTTGTTGCGACGCCGGGGATCTTTGTTCAAAGGCTAGTGAAGGCAAAAGACCGAGTGAAGGAAATCGAGCAGCGAACTGTTAGGCCGAGGCTCAGCGCCGAAGTGGGTAAGGAAAACTAATGCCTTGGACTAGAGACGAAATGGCAGCAATTGCCGCAGAGGAAATTCGCGACGGCGAATACGTGAATTTGGGAATCGGGATTCCGACCCTAGTTGCCAATCACATTCCAAAAGATATTTCCGTGACGCTTCAAAGCGAGAACGGCTTGCTTGGAATGGGCGAATTCCCCTTTGAAGGGGAGGAGGACGCCGACCTCATCAACGCTGGAAAGCAAACCGTTACGCTCGTTCCCGGCGCAAGTGTTTTTGATTCGGCCACGTCGTTTGGGATGATCCGCGGTGGCCATGTTCAACTGGCTGTCCTGGGAGCTATGCAGGTGGCCGCCAACGGAGATCTGGCGAATTGGACGATTCCAGGCAAATTGGTAAAAGGAATGGGCGGCGCAATGGATCTAGTTGCTGGCACGCCGAGGGTGATTGTTCTAACCGAACACGTTGCCAAGGACGGGGAGCCCAAGATTGTCGAAAAATGCGACCTACCTCTAACCGGCTCTAAAGTGGTGGATCGAATTATTAGCGACCTAGCAATCTTCGACGTAGAAGGTGGTGGCCTGGTTCTAAGAAAATTGGCTCCCGGAGTTAGCGTCGAAGAAGTTCGTGAGAAAACCGGGGCAGACTTCAAGATCGAATTGTCGGAGGAAAAAATATGAGCGCACTAATAATTGGCTACGCCAGAACCCCGTTTGTTAGGTTCAACGGCAAGTTTTCAAACATTTCAGCCGTTGAGCTCGGCGCTGCATCAACTCGTGCGGCACTATTGCGATCCGGTGTCAATGCTGCCGATGTCGACTTCCTATTTGCCGGCCAAGTACTTCAAACTGCCGCGGGTCAAAACCCCGCTCGTCAAACCTCGATCCTGGCCGGGATTCCAAGCACTACTCCGGCACAGACCCTAAACGCAGTTTGCCTGTCGGGCCTCGAAGCTATTTCAGCCGGTGTGCGAATGATTGAAAGCGGTGAAGCAGACATTGTTGTAGCAGTTGGCCAAGAGTCTATGTCGCAAGCTCCCCGAGCATTGGCTAATTCCAGGCTCGGCACAAAATACGGTGCCATGGAACTAATTGACACCTTGGAAATTGATGGGCTGACCGACGCCTTTGAAAACCGTTCAATGGGTGCAGCCACCGAAGATGCAATTCAGTCACTCAATATTTCAAGAGCTGATCAAGACCACGTGGCAGAGGGCTCCCACCGACGATTGGCGCAATCGCTCGAATTTCAAGCCGAAGAAATAACTCCCATCGAGATAGCCCAGGGTCGAGAAATGCTCTCAATTTCTTCCGACGACGGCCTCAGGGTTGAAACCACATTGGAGACTTTGGGAGCACTAAAGGCAGCTTTCGACCAAGAGGGCACCATAACCGCAGGAAACTCTTCGCAAATCACCGACGGGGCAGCGACAGTGATTCTCATGAGTGAAAAAGAAGCAAAGGCTCGCGGGATCCGGGGCATCGCGCGGGTACTAGCAACGGCACTGGTTGCAGGGCCAGACTTCTCTCTGGCGGCTCAACCGGCAAATGCAATGAACGCTGTATTGTCCAAATCGTCCAAGACCAGCTCCGACCTAGTTGCCGCTGAGATCAACGAAGCTTTCGCAGCGGTTGCCGTTCACTCCACCCGTCTACTGAACCTCGACCCCGAAATCGTAAACAGCAACGGCGGCGCAATAGCGCTTGGGCACCCAATTGGCGCCTCGGGGGCAAGAATTGTGGGGCACTTGGCCAGACGCTTGCAGGCATTAGGGTCTGGTGCTATCGGGGCCGCTGGTATTTGTGGCGGCGGCGGGCAGGGTTCTGCGATCTTGCTTGAGGCTATCTAAACCGTTTAGGGCTGTAGACGCTGAACTACCCAATCGCTGGCAATCCCATCCGCGCTAAGACTCCGCGAGAATTCGATTCGGTCGTGCATTCGGTTCGATCGTCCCTTCCAGAACTCGATTCTCGTTGGCACAATCCGGAAACCACCCCAGTAACTAGGTCTTGGAACGCTCGCGTTAGCGAACCTGTTGAGAGCTTCTTCGAATTGCTGATCCAAAGCTTGACGGTTGTCTATCGGCTGCGACTGACGGCTAGACCACGCTGCCACCTTCGACTCGTGAGGCCTGGAATCAAAATAGTCGTCAGATTCATCCGGGGTAACGCGTTTGGCCACGCCCTCCAATAGAACCTGCCGATACATTGAATACCATCCAAAAGTTGCACTCACCTGCGGGTGCTCCTCAATTGCGTGACCTTTTCGAGACTCAAAGTTAGTGGCGAAAAAGAAGCCGTGTAAGTCGACTCCTTTTAGAAGAACCGTTCGAGACCTAGGTTGGCCCAAGTTGTCAACCGTGCCCAGTACGAAGGCGTTTGGTTCAAAAATTTGTGCATTCTCCGCGTCGACCAACCAACTCTTAAACTGCTCAATTGGATCCGCCAGCAAGTGAGTCTCTTCGAGTGACTCTTGCCCATAGTCTTCGTGACGGTTAAGGGAGTCCATGAAAAAGTGTTCCTGTCCTTTTTGTCGTAGCCATTTCCAAGGTTATTCGAACCGCAAAGCATCGATTGGTTCCAGCCTCGAAGCTGTTCTCGCTGGCCACACACCGAAAGCCACGCCAACGATGAGGCTGAAGCCGAGAGCCAGGGCAATGGTGTCTAGTCGAATCGAGAACGTCCAGTCGCCGATGATCGCCAAAAGGAATGCGGCGATTTCACCGAAGATGAGGCCAACGACGCCACCGGCAACGGACAGAACAATCGCTTCAATTAGGAACTGGGAGAGCACATCAGATTGCTTGGCTCCGATAGCCCTTCTCACACCGATTTCTCGGGTTCGCTCTCTAACCGAAACCAACATGATGTTCATGATTCCAATACCGCCAACGATGAGGCTGATGGCCGCGATGCCGGTGAGCAATAGTCCAAGGGTGTCGGTGATGCTACCAACCGCCGACAGGAGTGACGCCTGGTTCGTGATCACATACCTGGCGACTGTTTCTTCGCCTAGGCCATAGCGTTCGCGAAGTAATCGGTCGGCGGCAATCTGAAGCGAATCAACTGTTTCTGCGGAATTGGCTTGGATAACGATTGAGGAGACGTAAGGGTATTGGCTAAAGATTCTTCGAGCGGAATCTAGCGAAACATAAACTCTGCCCGAGGTTCCAAATCCCGCCTGATCGTCTAAAACACCCACTAGGCGGAAGTCTTGGCCGTTGAGCTTCACCGGCTTACCCAGCATGTCGGCGGTAAGACCCAGATCATTAGCGGCATCGGCTCCAAAGACTACGTCTCTGGAATTAGTGGCGGCCGGGTTTTGTGACAGGTAGGAGCCCAGAGCTATCTCCGGTTTCACCGCGTAGAAATACTCCGACGAGACGCCAACCAAACGAGCGGTTACGCGGTTTGATTCGGTAGCAATCGTGCCTTCGTTCTGGGATTGCATGAACATCACCGACACGTCGTCTAATTCTGCCAAAGCCTTGGCATCTTGTTCGGTTAGGGCATCGGGAACGACAGATGTGATGTTCAGCTGGTTGGTGCCAAGGGTGGCCAAAGACTTGTTGATACCCTGCGAGGCGCCGTCCACGATAGAAGTAAGGGCCACGATTGCCGCCACACCAATCACCACTCCGAGCATCGTGAGTAGCGAACGCACTTTGGTTGACCAGATACGGTTCAAGGCCAGGCGTGCTGTGCCGATCAGGTTCATTTCCGGCCTCGTTCGTCGCGTTCAACTATTCCATCGCGAAGGAAGACTCTTCTGGGAGCGCTGGCGGCAATTTCTAAATCATGGGTAATCAGAATGATGGTTCTGCCCTCGGCGTTTAGCTCTTTCAAAAGATCAATTACCTGAGCCCCGGTCTTGGTATCAAGTGCACCGGTTGGTTCGTCGGCCAACACGATCTCCGGCACGGTGACCAGCGCTCTGGCAATCGCAACGCGTTGCTGCTGACCTCCGGAAAGCCGGTTCCGGTCGAAGTTCAATCGGTCGGCTAGGCCCAGACGAGTCAACATGTTGGTTGCGTCTTGTTTTGCCTTCTTGGTGCTCACGCCCTGATACAAAAGAGGAGCCATCACATTCTCGAGAGCCGAGGTGTTCGGAAGCAGTTGAAACTGTTGGAACACAAATCCGATAGACCGCGAGCGCAGTTGAGTTAGCTCATTGTCGTTTAGATCTTTCGTGGCAGACCCGGAAATCATTACTTGGCCGCCGCTCGGGCGGTCTAGGCAGCCGATCAAATTCATCATGGTCGACTTTCCGCTTCCGGAAGGACCAACAATGGCCACGAACTCTCCTCTTTCAACGGAAAGGCTCACACCATCTAGAGCAACAGTGGTTTGATCGCCAACCTGATACTCGCGTCGAACGTCTTGAAGTTCAACTACTTTAGGCGCCATTTCTAGCTCCTGGCGGTGGGCCGAAGTTCACCGGTGCTGGGATGTCTCCCTTCAGGCCGGTAATCACTTCATCGCCTGCCTTCAACCCAGACGTCACTTCGGCAAAGCTATCTCCAAAAATACCCAGTTCAACCTGTACTCGCTTCACGGTCTGGTTTCCGCTGGCATCTGAGATTAGAACATCCACGAGGGTTTCCTCATCTCCGACTAGAGCATTTAGCGGCACAGCAAGCACACCCTCTTTGGTAAGAACCTGAATGTTAGCGGTGGCACTCATACCGAATCTTGCACCTTCTGGTAGCTCGGTAACCTTCAGCAACACCTCATACTGTTTGATGCCGCTTAGTGATTGGGCTACCTGCCCGATACGAGTGACGGTTCCCTCAAATACCGCCGAGATGGCGTCAAGTTCGATCGTTGCTTTTTGCTTCAAAGTCACCAGATCGGCGTCGTATTCGCTAACGAAAACTGACACCACCGAGCTATTGGAGCCAATGGTCATTACCGAGCCAGAAGTTCTGAGCCCGGCGGTGGTGTCGATCGATCGAACTACCCCGCTAGAAACAGCCTTGACTCTTACGTCTCTACCCATCACGTCTTCATAGGTGAACAACCATTGGCCAGACTTCACGGATGTGCCAACAGATACCTTCACGCTCTTGATCTCGAGGCTTGCCCCGAACTGAACAGGTAGAGCCACAGAACCATTGACGGAAATCAGCGTTGGTTGTTCGGCTGGGCCGTAGGCAAGAAGTTTTGTCTCCGCTAGTTGACCATTGGCCGAGACGGTTTTGGTAACACTGGTGCTTTCGACCTTGTATGTTTCATAACTCGGCTTGGCTGCCAACATCGGAGCAATCACAAAGCCTGCCACAACTAACAAAACTGCCCCGATAGCCGTAAATAGTGGCCAACGTTTCCGAATCATGATTTCTTCTTTCTTGCCCCTGCAAAGTTTGTTCGTTGTTACAAGTTCACCATGACACCGCTGTCTGGGAGAACCCTGATAGGTACTTGGGAAGGCTTGTAGACTTCAAACCTATGAGCAAATGCGGAAATCGTCCGCCTTCTGTGAGTAATTAAGAGGGAACATGAAATTTCGCTGGCTCGCTGTAATCGTTTTGTTGATTGCGTCCTTTATGGATCTGCTTGATACGACCATCGTGAATGTTGCGCTTCCTGCAATTCAGGAAGAGCTGGATGCCTCGTCTTCCCAGTTGGTTTGGATTGTGTCGGGCTATGTACTTAGCTTCGCCGTATTACTAATAACCAGTGGACGTCTTGGTGACCGCTACGGAAGAAAAACAATCTTCAACATTGGTGTGTTCGGCTTTACTCTTGCCTCCATCGGATGTGCTTTTGCCCAGACCGCAGACGGACTGGTAGTAGCTCGAATCGTTCAAGGTGCATTTAGCGCAATCATGATTCCCCAGGTGCTCTCAATTATTCAGGTTCTCTTCAAGCCAAAAGAGAGGGCAGCGGTTTTCGGGCTTACAGGTGCCGTGTCGGGTTTGGCCGCGGTTGCCGGGCCGCTGATCGGAGGTCTCCTGGTTTCGGGTGACGCCTTTGGTTTAGGTTGGCGCAGTATTTTTATCATCAACGTCCCGGTTGGAATCGCTCTTCTAATCGCATCTTTCGCCTTCATCCCCAACTCAAAATCAGACAAGCCAGTTAAGTTGGATGTACTCGGAGTGAGTTTGATTATCGTCGCTCTCGTGCTCATCATCTTCCCCCTAATCCAAGGTAGGGAACTCGAATGGCCGATCTGGATTTGGTTGATGCTGGCTGCTAGTCCGGTACTCATCGCTGTCTTCGTGGTTCTTCAAAATCGTGCCGAAAGAAATGGTTCAGAGGCACTAATTCCGCCGTCACTTTTCAAAAACAGGGGCTTTTCTGCCGGAGTTGTTACCAGCTTCCTCGGGTTGTCTTCAATCGGTGCATTTTTCCTCATCCTGGTTCTGTATCTACAGACCGGCCTCGGTTTCTCCGCGATTGATGCCGGCTTGGCAACTCTGCCTTTCAGTATCGGAGCTTTCTTGGGCAGCGGTGTCGCTGTTCCGTTGGCTCCACGGCTTGGAAAGTACCTCATCGTGATTGGTGGAGTTTTCCAGCTCGTGGGGTACTACCTTGTTCAGCAGGTCATCTTGGATCAAGGCGATGGTCTGGTCGGGGCCGACCTGATTGTGCCGATGGCGATTGCCGGAGTCGGTTTGACTCTGATCCTGGTTCCCCTCAACGACCTCTCGCTCGCGCAAACGGATGTTGCTAACGCGGGCGCGGCCTCCGGGGTTCTGAACACTTTCCAGCAAGTTGGTGGCGCATTAGGTGTTGCCGTAATCAGCGTTATCTTTTTCGACGCTGTGGGTGTGAACTTTTCTCCAGAAGGTCTGCGCGATGCATTCGAATTAGCAATCTGGGCGCCCTTGATCTCAGTAGCACTAACTGGGTTCGCGAGCCTTTTGCTTCCGAGCGTCGCTCAGATGGCCGCCTACAACAAGGCAGCCGAGGAACTCGAGGCCTAGAAAGGGTTTATAGTTCCTCTGGGCCGGCTCCTAGATCGCCGATCATCGACTTCAAAGTTTCTTCCAGACTCTCAACAAGCTCGTGAGTTTTTGAGATCAGTTCTTCTGTTGTTTCAGAGTTCAGAAGATCTATTTGATCTAACGGACCAACCGGCAATATTCCTGCTAATTGCCAACAAGAATCCATTGGGTCTTCATTGAGCTCGGTATCCGGTCCATATTGAAGGTCACCAAATTCACTTGCAAATGCTAAGAGATTTCTAACTTTGGTCTCGAGTTGAGCCCGAGCCGTCTCTAGAGAATCGTTCCAGATCAAATCAGGGAGAAAATCGATGTCTGCCAGAGGATAAGGGTCGTCGGGTAACCAGGCATTCACCCGGAAGCGCTGCGCGCCAATCGACTCGATGCCATAGAACTGCTCCAGTGTTCCGATGTCGGTCACCGAAGCCAGCGTTCCAATTTCTAATCGCTTTTCTCCACCCCCAACCTCAGGACCACGCGCAATCAGCACCACCCCAAACTCGGGGTTCTCTTCGAGAATGAGGTCTCCCGTGAGTTTCAGGTATCGTTCCTCAAAGATGCGGAGAGAAAGTGGCATCGCTGGCATCAGAACTGTACTCAGAGGGAACATGGGCATTACCGGCATTGGTGACCCGCGACAAAGTTCTTCACACCACAATTTTAGGCCGACTGGAAAACCCGAAACCTACTAATCCTTAGTCCGATGCTCAATCCGCTGCGCTAAACTCGCGGCAGGAAAAGCAACTAAGGATCACTTAAATCATGAGAGAAATCGCGGCCGGGTGGGCAACCGATTTAGCGATTCTTCGTCACAGTGGTTCTCTTCTTGAAGAGTTAGAGGATCACATCGTGATCCGCTCTCCACACAACCCCGACTACCACTGGGGTAACTTCGTCCTGGTTACCAACAATGAACTTGTTGGAGATGCCAGCAGATGGATGCAAACATTCCAGGACGCCTTCCCCTCTGCTACCTGGGTATCAATTGGGCTGCCGGAATATCCTGCTCACCCTGAAGCCTGGGAGCCCTT
>JBEGUF010000002.1:0-6162 GCA_041179025.1 Actinomycetota bacterium
AGGTTCGCCCTTCGAGCGAGTTGCTTGAGCAGCTTGCTGGACCGATTGCTCCACCTCCTGCTCCTCGTGGTCTCGACTTCGGTGATTCGGGTCGTGGCGGTTCACGCGGAGGCGACCGTGAAGGTCGCTCTGGCGGCGGACGCGGTGGCTTCGGAGGCGGTCGCTCTGGCGGTCGTTCCGGAGGCGGAGATCGTTCTGGCTATGGCCGTTCGGGTTCAGCCGGTGGCCGTGGTGGCTTCGGCGGAGGCCGCGGACGTAATCGCGACTAATCGTTTTATTCTGGGAACCCCCAAGCCTTTATGGTTTGGGGGTTCTCTTTTTGCCGGTTGCTATTGAAGGCCGGGTTCGCTTAGAATTGAGGAAGCCAAAGACCGTCGGTTTTGGAGCCTCGCAAGAGGATTCAACGAAGGCCCGCATAAAGCGGCTTCCAACGCAGGTGTATGTAGAAACTTTTCACTTTTGTGATTTTTTGCTCCGTGCGCTTGCGCTCGGGGCTTTTTTATTGGGTCTGGGGCTACCGACATAAACAAACCAAGGAGTGCCATGGCGAACAAGGAAGCTAAGGTTGCCGAACTTTCTGGACTATTCCAGAGTTCTTCAGCCGTATTGCTAACCGAGTACCGCGGTCTCACTGTGGCTCAGCTCAAAGAGCTGCGCCGCTCAATCAGTGGGAACGCAACCTACGCCGTGGCAAAGAACACGCTAATCAAGATCGCAGCAAAGAACGCTGGGGTGACCGCATTTGACGGTCAGCTAGCCGGACCAACTGCGCTCGCATTCGTATCCGGAGACGTTGTTTCTGTTGCGAAAGCTTTCCGTGACTTTGCCAAGGCAAACCCTCTGCTAGTTGTAAAGGCAGCCGTCATGGACGGTGTAGCCCTAGACGCAGCTGAGGTTAAGAAGCTTGCTGACCTCGAGACCCGCGAAGTTCTATTGGCTAAGGCCGCTGGACTATTCAAGGCTTCGATGTTCCAGGCTGCTTACATGTTCCAGGCTCCACTTGCTCAGGCCGCTCGCGCGGTCGACGCCCTGCGTCAGAAGCAAGAAGCATCGAACTAACACTCGCTTTACAAAACCAATAAATAGGAGAAACAAATGGCCAAGATGACCACTGACCAGCTAATTGACGCGTTCAAGGAGCTATCACTAATCGAGCTATCAGACTTCGTAAAGAAGTTCGAAGAAGTATTCGAAGTAACCGCTGCTGCACCTGTTGCAGTTGCAGCTGCTGCAGCTCCTGCTGCTGGCGGCGACGCTGCAGAAGAGAAGGACTCGTTCGACGTAGTTCTAGAAGCTGCTGGCGACCAGAAGATCGCAGTTATCAAGGAAGTTCGCGCACTAACCAACCTAGGTCTTGGCGAAGCCAAGGCTGTAGTTGACGGTGCACCTGCAACCGTTCTTGAGGGCGCAAACAAGGAAACCGCTGAGAAGGCAAAGGCTGCTCTAGAAGCTGCTGGCGCAAAGGTAACCCTTAAGTAAGCTCAGTAACATTTGGAAACCCGCTCAGATTCTGGGCGGGTTTTCGCTTTAATGAAGACATGGCAAAACAGGTAATCATTCTCCATGGCTGGCGCAATCGCCGAGTCGACGGCCACTGGCAGAGGCTTACCGCGGCCGCTCTGCGCAAAGCCGGACACCAAGTTTATTACCCGCAACTTCCTTCAACCGATGAGCCAAAGTTTCGCGACTGGGCCGAGGTGGTGTTGGCCGAGCTCGAGTTAGCCAGGGAAGCAAACTCGGGCGAAGAGATTATTGTGATCGGCCACTCTCTAGGCGCGGTCACCTGGCTCAAGCTAATCGAGGAGGGGCTGGTGGCCTCGCCAGTTTCGCGCGCACTGCTGGTGGCACCGGCAGATCCAGATCTACTCATAGACATCGCCGACTTTGTTTTCGACCCGTCGACGGTTTCGGTTTCGGATGGTGCTGCGTCAACCGTCATCGTTGGTTCGGATGCCGATGATTGGAGCCCTCGAGGGGTCGAAGCTACTTTTGCACTGCCTTTGAACGTGCCGTCGGTTGTAATTCCAGGAGCCGGACACTTGGCGTTCCTCGATGGTTTCGGGCAATGGGCTGGCGTTATCAACTGGGTCAACGACGCTGCTAGCGACCTCAGCGTTCGCTGAGTAGGCTGTAACTAACAGCTCCTGATTTGCCCCAGGGAGTAAACCTATTGTTAGGTACAAATAAAAATGAGGATCCTTCTTGTAGGAGCCGGAGGCGTAGGAAACGCCATCGCAAAAATCGCAGCCATCCGTTCGTTTTATGACCAAATTGTGGTCTCTGATTACAACCAGGCCAGAGCCGACGAGGTAATCGAGTGGATTCGTAATCGTCACGGCGACGAAATTGCGTCGAAGTTTGTTTCGGCCAAAATCGATGCGGGTTCGGCCGCCAACGTAACCGAGCTGTGCCGCGAGCACGACATCACTCACGTGCTGAACGCCGTTGAGCCTAAGTTCGTGCCAACCGTGTTCTCTGGTGCTTTCAGCGCCAACGTGCACTACCTAGACATGGCGATGAGCCTCTCCGAGCCACACCCAGACGACCCGTTCCACAAGCCGGGTATCAAGTTGGGCGATTCACAGTTTGCCCTAGCCGAGCAGTGGGAGCGCGCTGGCCTTTTGGCGTTGGTCGGCATCGGCGTTGAGCCTGGGCTTTCGAACGTTTTCGCTCGCTACGCCCAAGACCACCTGTTTGCCGAGATCGACGAAGTGTCGGTGAAGGATGGCGGAAACCTCGTGGTTCGTAATGAGGCTGGCGAAGAAGTATTCGCGCCTTCGTTCTCGATCTGGACCACCATCGAAGAATGTCTCAACCCTCCGGTGCTCTGGACTAAAGACAAGGGTTTCTATACCACCCAGCCGTTTAGCGAGCCTGAGATCTTTGAGTTCCCAGAAGGCATTGGCGCCGTTGAGTGCGTAAACGTTGAGCACGAAGAAGTCACCATGCTTCCTGCGGTTATCAACGCCAACAAGTTCAGCTTCAAATACGGTCTAGGCAACGAGTTCATCGGAATTCTCAAGACCCTTCACGCTCTAGGGTTGGACCAGACCAAGCCTCACCGCGTGCGATCAAATCAGGGCCCGGTAGACGTGTCACCTCGCGACATGGTGGCTGCGGTTCTTCCAGACCCAGCAACCATTGGTCCGCGCATGACCGGTAAAACCTGTGCCGGCGTTTTGGTTACCGGAAAAGACCACGACGGCAAGCTACGCGCCACCTACCTGTATCACGTAGCCGACAACGAGTGGACGATGGAGAACTACGAATCACAGGCAGTGGTTTGGCAAACCGCGTTCAACCCGCTAATCGCCCTAGAGCTCTTGGCTACCGGTGTTTGGCAGGGTGAAGGCGTGCTCGGCCCAGAAAGCTTCGATGCTAAGCCGTATCTAGATCTGATGAGTTCTTCAACCGGCTACGGCCAGCGTTGGTTTGCTCAGGAACGCCTACCGGCTCAGCCGCTGGCACTTCCTGAATCTCTTATCTAATGAATTTGACTCGGCCCTGAGCAATCACGGCGCCGAGGATGATCACCAGGCCGCCTACCGCTTCATACCAGTGCAGCGTTTCCTGAAGTAGAAGCATGCCTAGAATCACGGCTACCACCGGTTGCACGATGGTTACCGATGAGGCGATGGTTGAGCCGGCTGCGTCGATGATTCGGTAATAGAAAACATAGGCAACCCCGGTGCCAAGAACACCCAGTGTAACGATGGAACCGATGCTCGCCCAGTCTGGGGTGCCGGTGAGCAGCGGCCCTGAGAACAGGTAAACCGGCAGGGTCACGATACTGGCCGTGGTTAGTTGCATGAAGACCGCAACCTGGTTTGGCAAACCCAGCGGGCTCACAAACTTTCGAATGTAGGGGCTTCCGAAACCGTAGAACATCGTGGCCAAGACAAGTGCGCCGATGGCTAGCGGATCGTTATCGCCAAAACCCTGCCAAACGCTGAGCAGAACCAGCGTTCCGATGATGCCAACGCTCAGCCCGATTAGTTGCACTCGGGTTGGTTTCTGATCGCGGAAGGCAATCATGATGGCGAGCACGGTCATTACCGGAGTGGCCGCGTTCACCATTCCAGCAAGCCCGGAAGAAACGTGTAATTCGGCATAGGCGAATAGAGTGAACGGAATCGCGCTCATCACCATTCCCGCAATAAAGGTGTGGAAGATAACTTTTCGGGTCAGGGTGAATCGCTGCTTCGCTAGTTTGATGAGCACAAACAGCGCCATGGCGCCGAAGATCATCCTGAAGAACGTAACCCCAACCGGAGGAAGCGCATGGCCGGCCACGGCGATGAACAAAAAGCTCGCACCCCAAATCAGCGCGAGAATGCTGAAATCGAATAGCCAGGAGCGAGGAGGTTTGGTCACCTACAAAGCCTATTGGGAATAAATAAAATCCGATGAGACTTCCATCTTTCAAGAACCGAAAGAGTGGAACAAATGCCCGCTGTCACCGCAGATACTCTAAGTCTCCCAAAATTTGAATTGGTGAGCTCTCCATCGCGTCCGGTGAAATCGGTAACCTACGGGCCTCAGGGTCACGAGGGTGAGGGTTTTCCAGTTACTCGAGCATTTGCCGGAGTTAGTTACCAAGATCTAGACCCGTTCATTCACATGGACCAAATGGGTGAGGTTGAATACGCACCCTACGAGCCTCGCGGCACATCTTGGCACCCGCACCGTGGATTCGAAACTTTCACCTACATCATGGACGGCACATTTTTGCACCAGGACAATCACGGTGGCGGTGGCGTAATTCAGGATGGCGCAACCCAGTACATGACCGCTGGGCGTGGCGTGCTGCACATCGAGACACCTCCAGCCGAACTCGTTATGTCGGGTGGTTTGTTTCACGGTCTGCAACTTTGGATCAATCTGCCTTCCGACAAAAAGATGTCTGCCCCGAACTATCAGAATCTTGAAGGCAACGACGTAAAGCTGGTTTCATCGGCCGACGGCGGCGCTCTAGTTCGGGTCATCGCCGGTTCAATCGGGTCTTTTGAGGGCCCTGGTAGGTCTCAAACTCCAATGAGTATTGCGCACGTAACCCTAGCTCCCGGCGCCTCGGTGACTCTGCCGTGGAACCCAACCTTCAACGCCCTCGCCTACGTATTGGCCGGTAAGGGCTCGGTTGGCGAAGGGGCCGAGTCGGCTCCAATCAAGGTTGGCGGTCTGGCTGTTTTCGGTCACGGAGATGCCATCACCATCACCGCAGACGTCTCGCAAGAGAGCCGTTACCCAACCCTTGAGGTATTGCTACTCGGCGGCGAACCAATCAACGAACCGGTGGTTGCCTACGGCCCGTTCGTGATGAACAGCAAAGAACAGATCATCGAAGCCATGGAAGATTACAACTACGGACGATTCGGGCAGATCCCGGACGACGCTCTGCAACCTTTCCACGGATAATCGAATTATGAGTTTGATGGTCTCCCCTCGAGTGGTGAAGCTAACCACCCGCACCGAGATAGATATCAAACGTTCTATTCCTCAGCCCGCACTTCGCCGAATCGGCGCCTGGGTGTTCATCGACCACTTTGGGCCAACCGCTCAGGTTGACGGCATGGTGGTGGCTAATCACCCCCATACCGGCCTTCAAACCGTTACCTGGCCGTTTGCCGGCTTGGTTGAACACCGTGACAGCGTTGGGTCGGTTCAGGTTCTAAAGCCTGGGCAGCTCAATTTGATGACAGCGGGTAAAGGCATTTCCCACAGCGAGATTAGCCAAGTTGGCGCCGATTCACTGCATGCATCACAACTCTGGTTGGCGCTGCCAGAAAGCGCCCGTCACGTTGAGCCGTTTTTTGAACACCACCACGAGTTGCCAACGCTTTCCTTTGGTTCCTCTCAGGTAAAGGTGTTCATCGGCACGCTTGGAACCGCGGTTTCTCCGGCAACGGTGTTCAGCCCGCTGGTTGGAGCCGAATTACAGGTTTCTTCCGAGTTCTCGCTTCCGCTGGAAGAGACGTTTGAGCACGGCATCCTGGTGGTTTCGGGTGAGATTTTTGTAAACGGAGAATCCGTCGCCGTGGATGATTTGATTTATCTTCCTGTTGGTGAAACCGCCACTATTTCGGGAAACGGCGTTGCACTGCTGGTTGGTGGAGAACCGTTTGCCGAACACATCGTGATGTGGTGGAATTTCATTGGCCGCAC
>JBEGUF010000003.1:0-5623 GCA_041179025.1 Actinomycetota bacterium
ACAACGGTTGGCTTGCGGCGCTGGTTTAGCCCAGCTTCTTGAAGTTCGTTAAGGATTGGGAAGATACGGTTCGACCAGCCGAGGATCAGGGTGTGATTGCGCGCGATGATTGGCGAGCGACCCTTCTTGATTTCGGTCAGGGCTGCGTTGATAATTCCAACGATGAAACCGGTAACGGTACCACCAGAAACAATGACAACAATCCAAACTAAGACGCCCACAATGCGGTCTGCCCAAGTGGCTCCGCCGCCTTTGCCGAGTACATCGGTGAAGGATGTCCAGAAGATGTCTATGGTTGGCGCTGGCAGAGGCGGGGTTCCCTCAGGTAGTAGAGCCGGCACTGCGTAGAGCACGTATTTGATGATGACAATCAGGGCTGAGGCTACTGCAATTACGAGCAGCATGTAGAGAGCGAAAACGCCACTCTTCCCGAAGGAGTTATCTACTGCGTAGCGAAAGCGCTGGCCGAATGTGACTTTGTTTGACACTGGAGCATCTGGTTCGCCTTGGGCGCCCTGACCTAGTGAACGAGTTTCGTTATTTGACATAGCCAAAAGTCTAGTTATTTATGTAACTAGACTTTTGGAAATTTCGCATAGACGAATATTCCCTACAAATTGAGGGTTCCGAGTGTGAGTTCGGAGCCATCGGTTGAAAGGTCAACCTTCACAGTTTCGCCTTCACGAATCGAGCCGGCCAAAACCATGTTTGCCAATTTATCGTCAATCTGCTGCTGCATTAGTCTGCGAAGCGGGCGGGCACCGTAAATTGGATCCCAGCCCTTGTCAGCCAACCAGCTTCGGGCGGTTGGAGTGACGCCAAGTTGAATTCGCTTGCTAGCAAGCCTTTTCAAAAGTCGATCGATGTTGATTTCAACGATTTGGCTCAATTCGTCGCGAGTCAGGGCACTAAATACCACGATGTCGTCTAGGCGGTTCAGGAATTCTGGTTTGAAATGAACTCTGACCATTTCCATCACTGCCACTCGTTTCTGGTCTTCCGTGAGTTCCCCGTCAACCAAGGCTTGAGAGCCGAGGTTCGAGGTGAGGATCAAAATCACATTACGGAAATCAACGGTGCGCCCCTGGCCGTCGGTTAGACGGCCGTCGTCGAGCACCTGCAGCAGCAGATCGAAAACTTCCGGGTGCGCCTTCTCAACTTCATCGAGTAGCACCACCGAGTAAGGGCGACGCCGAACTGCTTCAGTTAACTGGCCTCCTTCTTCATAGCCTATATATCCGGGAGGTGCGCCCAGGAGGCGGGAGACTGAGTGTTTTTCACCGTACTCGCTCATGTCGATGCGAATCATTGCTTTTTCATCGTCAAACAAAAATTCGGCCAACGACTTTGCTAGTTCGGTTTTTCCGACACCGGTTGGCCCAAGGAATAGGAACGAACCGGTTGGGCGACTAGGGTCGGAAATACCGGCCTTGGTTCGGCGAACGGCATCGGCCACGGATTTCACAGCTAATTTCTGGCCGATGAGGCGTTTGCCCAGTTCTGCTTCTAGATTTAGAAGCTTTTGGGTTTCACCTGCGAGCAGGCGGCCGATTGGGATTCCCGTCCATGCAGCCACAACGGCAGCGATATCATCTTCGCCAACCTGATCGTTGACCATGCGGTCCTTGTTTTGGTTTTCTTCCTTCTCAAGCTCGGTCAATTCTTTCTCGAGCGCTGGGATTTCTCCATACAGAAGGCGGGAAGCGATTTCAAGATTGCCTTCACGCTGGGCGCGGTCG
This sequence comes from Actinomycetota bacterium, assembly GCA_041179025.1. Classification (GTDB taxonomy): domain Bacteria; phylum Actinomycetota; class Actinomycetes; order Actinomycetales; family Microbacteriaceae; genus Rhodoluna. The sequence goes on from JBEGUF010000003.1 coordinate 1,740, forward strand.
GCTTCGATCCTGATTGCGTCCAATTTGGTTTTTAATTCACCGACGCGGTTCAGTTCGGCTCGTTCGGCTTCCCAGAGTTTCGACAATTCTTGTAGTTTGTCGTTTCGCCCCTTTAGATCTTCGCGAAGCTTTTCAAGTCGCTCCTTGCTGGCTGCGTCCTTCTCCTTTTGGAGCGCAAGTTCCTCGAGTCTCAGGCGATCCACAGAGCGCTTAAGCTCGTCAATTTCAACTGGAGCCGAATCAATTTCCATGCGAAGCCGACTAGCCGCTTCGTCGATGAGGTCAATCGCCTTGTCTGGTAGTTGGCGTCCGGTGATGTAGCGGTTGGAAAGGTTTGCGGCAGCAACGAGTGCGCTGTCGGCGATTGCCACCTTGTGGTGGGCCTCGTAACGTTCCTTGAGTCCACGCAAGATTGCGATGGTGTCTACCACCGAAGGTTCGCCAACATACACTTGCTGGAAGCGACGCTCGAGGGCGGAATCCTTTTCAATGTATTGACGGTATTCGTCCAGTGTGGTTGCACCGATTAGGCGAAGTTCACCTCTCGCAAGCATCGGCTTGAGCATGTTTGATGCGTCCATGGCAGAGTTACCGCCACCAACACCAACTAGCGTGTGAAGTTCGTCGATAAAGGTAACAATCTGGCCTTCAGCCGCGTTAATTTCGGCGAGTACGGACTTCAGGCGCTCTTCGAATTCTCCCTGAAACTTGGCTCCAGCCAGCATGGCTGCAAGGTCAAGCGAAATCAGGCGTTTACCCTTCAAGCTTTCTGGAACATCTCCGGCGACGATGCGCTGCGCGAGACCTTCGACCACCGCGGTCTTTCCAACGCCGGGCTCACCAATGAGCACGGGGTTGTTTTTGGTTCGGCGGCTGAGCACTTGAGCCACGCGGCGGATTTCCGAGTCGCGGCCAATTACCGGGTCGAACTTTCCGGTGCGAGCGCGCTCGGTGAGATCGATTCCGAAACGCTCAAGAGCGGTTTTTTGTTCTTCTAGCTGTTGGTTCACTTTGTTCTCCTTCGCGAAGGGCTACTTCGCCCGCCAAAGCACAACCTGAGTTTTGCGCTGTGGTCTAGAACCGCGAGCGATGCTCTCGATTCCGGTTTCACCTGCGGCAAACACTCGGGCGCCCGGACGATTCATTAGTTCGTTGGCCAGTGCCGATTCCAAATCGCGAACCCGTTGCTGTAATTCGCTGTTCTGATTTTCGAGTTCCAAGATTCGGCGAATTCCTTCGAGGCTCACACCCTCAGTGGAGAGTCTGGCGATTTCACGAAGTTGAACCACATTGCGCATGGTGTAACGGCGAGAAAGACCGCCGGTTCGAACCGGAATCACCAAACCCATGCGGTCGTACTGACGAAGAGTTTGCGGGTGCATGAAGGCGAGTTCGGCGGCAACAGCGATGGCGAACATTGGAGTGTTTTCGTCGAACTCTTCCATCACTACCTCCTATAGAAGGCCGGCTCTAAGGAGCAGGTCTTCTCGCGGGTCTTCCTGTGGCACTAAATCGTTGAACTCTTCTAGTTTCTTCTTGGCTTTGTCGCTTAGGTGCGAAGGCACGGCGATTTCTACAGTTGCCAGCAGATCACCAATTCCCTTGGAGGATTCAACGCCCTTACCCTTTACGCGAAGCACTCGACCGTTTGGGGTACCCGGCGCTACCTTGAGCTTCACCGGTTCGCCACCTAGAGTTGGCACCTGAATTGTGGCGCCGAGAGCTGCTTCAACGAAGGTAACCGGAACCGAGACGCGCAGGTTATTGCCGTCGCGCACGAATACCGGGTGAGGCTTCACAACAACGCTCACCAAAAGATCTCCCGGCTCACCGCCGTTTGGAGACGGGGAACCCTTGCCGCGAACCTTTACCTTCTGGCCGTCTTGGATGCCGGCTGGAATCTTCACCTGCACAACTCCGCCGCGATCAAAGTTCAACTTAAGAGTTGTTCCCTTGATCGAGTCGATGAAGTCGATGGTTGCTCGGTGGCTCATATCCTGTCCGCGTTGCGGACCACCAAAGCCTCCAAAACCGCCGCCACCGAATAGGTTCGAGAACACGTCCTCGAAACCAGCTGCTCCGCCTGGATAGCCTTGACCGCCACCTGGGAAGCCTTGGCTACCGCCGGTGAAGCGTGGGCCGGAACCCATCGCGCGCATCTGATCGTATTCGGCTCGCTGCTCTTTATCGCTCAGAACGCTGTAGGCCTCAGAGATTTCTTTGAAGCGAGCTTCGGCTTTCGGGTTACCCTGATTTGAGTCGGGGTGAAACTCGCGAGCCAGCTTTCGGTAAACCTTCTTCAGTTCGCTCTCGGAGACGTCCTTGGCGACACCAAGGATCTTGTAGAAATCCTTTTCGAACCAGTCTTGGCTTGCCATTTTTTACGTTACTCCGGGATGTTAACCGCAACCATTGCTGGTCGCAGTAGGCGGTCGCCCAGTTTGTAGCCAGGCTCAACCACGTCGGCGATGATGGTCTCGGTGACGTCGGCTGATGGGGTTTGCACCAGCGCATTGTGAAGCTCGGGGTCGAACTTTTCGCCCTTCGCTCCAAATGTAACCAGCCCAAACTTTTCACCCGCGTTACGAATCTTGGTCACTACTGCGGCAAACGGTGAACCTTCAAGGTCGCCGTGTGCTTCAGCGCGAGTTAGATCGTCGAGTGCGGGTAGTAGCGCACGGAACGCTTCGGCGATGGCAAGGTTTCTCGCCTGATCGCGGTCGCGTTCAACCCGAGCCTTGTAGTTTACAAACTCGGCCTGAAGGCGCTGGAGGTCGTTTAGTAGTTCGGCCTCCTTGCTGATCGGGCCGGTTTCCTCAACTAGATCGGCTAACTCCTGGTCGAGCTGGTCCGGAGTTTCCTCCGGACCAGTCTCGTCAGAGATGTTTTCGTCGGTCATTACTTCTTGTCGTCTTCTTCTTCAACGACTTCGGCATCAACCACGTCTTCGCCCGAGTTGGCTTCCTCTGCAGGAGCCTCCTCCGAAGATGCGGCAGCGGCTAGTGCCTCGCCAAGTTTCATGGCCGAGGTGTTTAGCTTCTCGTTTGCAGACTTCACGGCTTCGATGTCTTCTCCCGCGAGCGCGGTTTTCAGTGCATCGATGTCGGCCTGTACTTCAGCCTTTACCTCTTCAGGTAACTTGTCGTCGTTTTCCTTGATGACCTTCTCGGTTGAGTAAGCGAAGTTCTCCGCAGTGTTGCGGGTCTCCTGCTCCTCACGACGAGCCTTGTCTTCTGCCGCGTGCTCTTCAGCCTCGCGAACCATGCGCTCGATGTCTTCCTTCGGCAAGCTTCCGCCACCGGTGATGGTGACCGACTGCTCTTTACCGGTGCCCTTGTCTTTGGCAGACACGTGCACGATACCGTTGGCATCGATGTCGAAGGTTACTTCGATCTGTGGAACGCCTCGTGGTGCTGGGGCGATTCCGGTTAGGTCGAAGTTTCCTAGCGACTTGTTGTCGCGGGTGAACTCACGCTCTCCCTGGAACACGTTGATGGTTACCGATGGCTGAGAATCCTCAGCCGTGGTGAAGGTTTCCGAACGCTTGGTTGGAATCGCGGTGTTGCGCTCGATCAAGCGGGTCATGATGCCACCCTTGGTCTCGATTCCGAGGCTTAGCGGGGTTACGTCGATGAGTAGAACGTCTTTACGCTCACCCTTTAGTACACCGGCTTGCAAGCTAGCACCTACGGCTACAACCTCGTCTGGGTTTACACCCTTGTTTGGCTCGCGACCTCCGGTTAGTTCCTTAACCAGTTCGGTGACGGCTGGCATACGAGTTGAGCCACCAACCATGACGACGTGCGCGATGTCGCCAACTTTTACGCCGGCTTCCTTGATTACGTCGTTGAATGGCTTCTTGGTGCGTTCCAACAGGTGGGCAG
>JBEGUF010000004.1:0-53468 GCA_041179025.1 Actinomycetota bacterium
ACTGTCGGTGCCACGCACGCCGTCTGAGTAATCGTTGGCATAGTTCACGCCAATCTGCAGAAAGAGCGCTACCGCGAGTGCCAGAAGAGTTTTGGTCCAGTCGAATGCCTGAAGCGCCGAAGCCGCTCCGGATGCAACCAGAATCGGGGCCACTGCCAAGGGCAGGGTGCGAAGCCTCGCACCTTCAATCCAAAGCGCCAAATCGTTTCTTGGTTTAGCCAAGGTTGCCACCCATTTCATTTGCCAAATCAGTTAGGTCGAGCAGGTCTGGTTTGCCACTGGTGAGGGTCGGGAGTTTTTCCAGAACCTGCCAGCGCCCGGATTTAGCCACCACACCCAGGGCAAAGTGTGCCTTTCCAGAATCGAACGCATCACCCTCGGCGAGAGTAAGGAAACATACAAAACTCTCACCAAACTTTGGGTGAGGCACTGAAACCGCGGCAGCGGAAGTTACGCCTGGCTGCTTCATCGTCCATTCTTCAATCGCTTCAAGCGCTAGTTTGTGAGCGCCCGAATTGATAACTCGATCGGCGCGACCCTTGACGTAGAGCTTGCCATCGGTGAACTGGCCCAAATCGGAAGTGATGTAGGGACGCTTCACGTTGGAAGCAATCGAAGGAGAATCGAGAGCGATTCTCCCGTCTTCAAGAATTGAAATCTCCACGCCGTCTAGTGGTTCACCGTTGTAAACCACGCCGCCGGCGGTTTCGGCCATGCCGTAGGTGGTCACGATGTTTACACCCTGCTTGCGAAGGGCGTTGATGGTGGTGCGATTCGGTTTCTGCCCACCAACCAAAATGGCGTCGAATCGCTGAAGCGCGGAGAGAAGATCGGGTTGGCTGCTTAGGGCTTCAAACAAGCGATCTAACTGCGACGGCACCAAAGACGTGAAACGTTTTCCGCCGGTCATCAAGCTGGCAGCACGAGCAAACGCTTCCGCGGTGAACGGCACCGACGTATTCATGAGAACCGGCTGGGTGTCGGCAATCAGCGAGCGAACTAGAACCATGGCCCCGGCAACGTAGTTGATCGGCAGAGCCAGCAACCACTGACCAGTACCGCCCAGACGTTTCGCCGACATCTTGGCTGCGGCGGTGAGCGCCTTGGCTGATAGCTCCAGTCGCTTCGGAGTTCCGGTTGAACCGCTCGATTCAACAATCAGGCCAACGTGCCCCTCAACTTCGTTCGAAAGACCGTGCACTTCAGGCATGAGCCCATTGACCTCAGGCTGTGAAATGAAGAGCGCCTCGGATCCGTCGAGCACATTGCCCATGGCCAAAAGAGCCTGCACGGCGTCGTTCGCGGCAACAATACGAAGCGGTTTCATGCTGTGTCCTAGAAGTGCCAAGGGAAAGCCGACCAGTCTGGTTGGCGACGTTCTAAAAATGCGTCTCGACCCTCAACCGCTTCGTCGGTGCCGTAGGCCAGGCGGGTTGCCTCACCGGCAAAAATCTGCTGACCAACCAAACCGTCGTCAACGGCGTTGAAGGCGTATTTCAGCATACGAATCGACTGCGGGCTCTGAGCGAGGATGCGTTCCGCCCAGGCGATTCCGGTGGTCTCAAGTTCTGCGTGATCAACCACTGCGTTCACCACCCCAATTTCATAGGCGCGCTGGGCGTCATATTCGTCTGCTAGGAAGAAAATCTCACGAGCAACTTTCTGGCCAACCTGGCGAGCCAGATAAGCGCTGCCGTAGCCGCCATCGAACGAACCCACAGTGGAGTCGGTCTGCTTGAACCGGGCGTGCTGGCGAGAAGCAATGCTCAAATCGGCGATGACGTTTAACGAGTGTCCGCCACCGGCTGCCCAACCAGAAACCAGAGCGATAACAACCTTGGGCATGAACCGAATCAGGCGTTGCACTTCGAGGATGTGTAGACGGCCGGTACCGACCTCACCGTCTTGGTATTCGTAGCCATCACGACCCCGAACCCGCTGGTCGCCTCCGGAAGAAAATGCCCAGCCGCCATCTTTCTCGGATGGTCCGTTGCCGGTTAGTAAAACCACGCCCACGTCTGACGCTTCGGCCGCGTGAAGCAGAGTGCGGTTCAGTTCGTCGACGGTTTGAGGGCGGAAAGCGTTTCGAACCTCAGGGCGGTTGAATGCAATGCGCACCGCGCCTAGAGAGACGTGACGGTGATAGGTGATGTCGGTAAGTTGGTCAAAGCCCGGCACCTCGCGCCAAAGCTGACCATCAAAAATTTCCGAAACCTGATTTGCCATACTCCTAGACTAACAACGTGACCGCCAGACCAGAATTGTCAGATCTCATCGCCAGCGCACGGGTGGTGAGCATTCCCCTAAGAACCCGATTCCGCGGGCTCGCCGAGCGCGAGGCTCTTTTGTTTGAAGGCGAAAACGGCTGGGCGGAATGGGCTCCTTTTTTAGAATACGAAGACGAAGAGGCGGCGGTTTGGCTACGTGCTGCAATTGAGTTTGCGTCGGCTCCCCTGCCCCCGCTCCACCGTACTCACGTTGGCATAAATGCCACCCTTGCCGCGGTAGGGCCGAACGACGTTGAAAAGGCCCTGAAGCCGTTTGGCAAGTTTTCGACCGTGAAAATCAAGGTGGCTGAAAAAGGGCAAACCCTCCAGGACGACCTCGACCGAATCGTCAAGGTTTGGCAGACCTACCCGGAAGCCAAAATCAGGTTGGACGCAAATGGCGGCTTAGAAGTAGACCAAGCAATTGCTCTGGTTGGCATGATGCTCGAAAACGCAATCGGGCTCGAATATTTTGAACAGCCCTGCCGAACCATCGCCGAGCTGGCCGAGTTCAAGCACAAGCTTCGCCGCTACAGCGACCGAGTGTTAGTGGCAGCCGACGAGTCGGTTCGTAAAGTTAGCGACCCCCTGGCCGTGGCACTAGCCGGAGCAGCCGACATCCTGGTCTTGAAAGCCGCGCCGCTCGGAGGAATCAACAAGACGCTGGAGTTGGCGAGCGAAGCTGGCCTGCCGGTGGTGGTCTCAAGCGCACTAGACACCTCGGTTGGAATCAGCATGGGGTTGCACCTGGCCGGGGCGCTCCCAGAACTGACCTACGACTGCGGGTTGGGAACAGCCGCCATGTTCATCGGCGATGTAACCACAGAGCCGTTGATTGCCGAAAATGGCATGCTCGAGATTCGCAGGGTTGTGCCGTCGGATAGTAAGTTACAGGTATTTGCCGCGGATGACCACCGTGCCGATTGGTGGATCGAGCGTTTGGAGCGTTGCTGCCGGCTTATTTGAGACCGGAGTAGACGTGAAGGCCTTTGAAGAAAAGGTTCACGATGGTGAAGTTGAAAATCACCGCGGCAAAGCCAACCAGCGAAAGCCAAACTGCGCGAGCGCCAGACCACCCGCGGGTTGCGGTGGCATGCAGATAGCCCGCATAAATCGTCCAGATAATAAATGTCCAAACCTCTTTGGTGTCCCAGCCCCAGAAACGGTGCCAAGCGCGTTCAGCCCAAATTGCTCCAGCCACCAGGGTGAAGGTCCAGAGAATGAACCCGATCACATTGAAGCGGTAGGCAATGTTTTCAAGCGTTCTAGAGTCTGGGAAAACCGACAGAATCCGCTTGGCTACTTTTGCGATCAATAGCTTCGAATTGTTTAGGCGAACCGAGTTGCGCAAGAGGTAGGCAATTGAAAGAGCGGCTGCGATGTTGAAAAAGGCGGTTGCCAAAACCGCAACGGCAACGTGAATGACCAGCCAAACGCTCTGAAGTGCCGGCATCAGAGTCTTTACCTCAACGTAAAACAGGGTTGTGGCGCTACCCAAAACTAGAAGCGTAAAACCGGTGACGAAAACAGCGATCACTCGAATCTCGCGAATGAACCAGGCCGCCAGGAAAATACCAACGATTACCAGAGCCCCGGAAATCGAAAATTCGTACATGTTGGCCCATGGCACGCGAGCCGCGGCAATACCGCGCATCACCACTCCGGCGGCGTGGAACAGGAACGCCAAAATGGTGATTGCCAGAGCCGAACGTTCTAGCGAAACTGCCGACTTACGGAGTTTTACTTTCGTTGAGGATAGTCGCGACAAGTGCCAAACGAAGGTGAGGAACGCAACCGTGTAGAGAGCCATGGACGCGAAAATGGCATAGACGGCGAAGCGGTCTAGGGCTGGGTTTAACAGAACGTCTTTCACTATTTCCTCCTCTTTAGAAACTTCACAAGGTCTTCCAGAATTCCCTCGAGTTTCGGATCATCATTTTTGGCCATGGCCGCAAACTCGAAGTCGTCTTTACCGCGACGAACAAATACTCGACGACGCGGCGTTAGCAACGAAGTGATCATTCCCAAAAACGCGAGAACGGTGAAAAGTAAGACCCAAATTTGCATCGGGTTGTAAGCAATGTCGAGAGAAGCAAAGCGCTTGAGGCCGTCCCAGGTAACCGTTCCTAGCCCGCCTGGCAGAGTTTGGGTGGCTCCAAGTTCAAGCTTGATTGGCTTCACTCCCGACTTTCCGCCGGCAACCTGTTCCAGACCGTGAACCGACAGTTCGAATACATTCGACGGTATTCCGCTATCGAGACCGAGGTCGCCAACGTAGATGTTCATGGTTAGAAACGGATCCACCGGTGCTGGATAACGTGACGTTAGCGCTCCGGTTTTTAGTGTTGCCACCGTTGGGTAGAAGAACGAGATTACACCGAACTGTTTCGGATTGGCATCCGGCAGCTTAATCACTCCGAGAGACGTGTAGTTGCTGTCTTGAGGCATGTAAATAACCGGACCTGAGAAGGAGATGTTGCCGTCGGCGTCTTTGAACGTGAGCACCGGGGCGTAGCCGTTTCCGGTTAGATAGATGTTTGCTCCAGGCACCTCTAGCGGGTGGTTGACTCTGATGAGCCCGCGTTCCGAGATTGCCTGTGACCCTTCGCGAACGGAGACGAATGCTTCGAAATCAAGCGGAGTGCCGATGTTGGTGCGGTTGCGCAAATCAAAGGTTGTTCGAAAGTTATCTAGCTTTACGCTGAATGGCACTAGCTGGTTCGCGTCGAACCAGGCGCCCGGCGAAAAGGAGTCGTAGCCGGCCAGATTGTTTACAAAACTTTCGCCCTCAACAATCACCCGCTGGCCGGTGAAGCTCGTAGCGCCGCCGACACCAACAGCAACGAGAACGCCGAGAAGTGACATGTGGAAGACGAGGTTTCCGGTTTCACGTAGGTAACCCTTTTCGGCGCTGATGCCGGCTGGGGTGACCTTCACTCGATAGCGCTTGCGCTGCAATTCGGCCGCGAGCCGAGGCATTGAGTATGAGGCTTTAGCTGGAAGTTTTAGGTACGCGGGGAATCGGCTGAGCGAACGAGGCATCGCAATTGGTTCGCTTTTGAGTTCACCCCAGTGATGGACGATGCGCGGAATAACGCAACCAACCAAAGACAGAAACAGCAGAACATAAATCGAAGAGAACCACACCGACGTGTAAACGTCGAAGATCTGGAAAGCATCGAGAGTCTTGGCGAGTTCCGGGTTGTTCTTGAAATAGGCGGTCACGCCATTTGGATCGGCAGAACGCTGAGGGAAAACCGACCCTGGAACAGCGGCCACTGCCAGAAGAAGTAGCAGCATGAGTGCGGTTCGCATGCTCGTAATCTGTGCCCAGGTCCAGCGCAACCAACCGCGCCAGCCTAGCTTCGGAGAAAGAATCTCATCTCCCTGAGGAACATTAGATAGAAGGGACAAAAGTGCCGCTCACCTCCTGAAGGGCGCCAATCAGGATTTGCCAAAGACCGGATGCCATCAGGACACCTAGAACAATCAGAAGTGCGCCGCCGATTAGGTTCACGGTTCGAATATTTTTGCGAATAAAAGCAACCGAAGCGGTGGCCCAACCAAACCCAGACGCGAGCAGGATAAAAGGCAACCCAATTCCTAGGGTGAAAGCGATAGCCAAAACGAGCCCTCTACCGGCGTTCGCTTGGTCGAGCGAAAGCGCCAGCACCGCAGACAGAGTTGGACCGATGCAAGGGGTCCAGCCAAGGCCGAACGCCAACCCGAGAAGAGGGGCTCCCCAAAGCCCAAGATTTGCCGGAACTTGGATGCGAGCGGTTTTTTGCATGAAACCGAACTGCCCGATCATCACTAGCCCGAGTAGTGCCACCAAGACACCCATCACGCGCTGCACCCAGACCATCAGAACCGAAGACGCTGAAATTGCGAAACCTAAGCTTCCCGCCAGAACTCCAAGACCCACGAAGACCACGCCAAAGCCGAGTACGAACAGAACGGAGCCGAGCACCATCCGCGAGCGCTTGGCCGCGAAGCCAGAGACAAACCCGAGGTAGCCAGGCACCAGAGGCAGAATGCATGGAGAGAGAAACGAAACCAAACCCGCCAACAGTGCCAAGGGTAGAGCTACCCAAAGCGATCCGTCGAGGATGATTCCCTGCATTACTTACCCTCCAACGCCGTTTCAACCAGGCTGCGCAGGGTAGACGGCACAAAGCGTCCGAGAACACGAGCGGTGATTTCACCCTTGGCATTGATGACCAGAGTGGTTGGAACAGCTGAAGGGGAAACCACTCCGGTGTAGGCCTGAACCACGGAACCGAATTCGATGTCCATCACGCTCGGGTAGTTGAGGTTTTGATTTCTAGCAAAAGCCAGTGCGGTTTCGGCGGAGTCGCGAACGTTTACACCAACCACCTGAACGCCCTTGCCCTCATAGTCAGAAGCGATGTCGGCTAGATCCGGGGTCTCGGCACGGCAAGGTGCACACCCGGCGTACCAGAAGTTCAGCACCACAACTTGCCCGAGTAAGTTCTTGCTGTCGAGCACCTGACCATCGAAGGTTTCGGCAACCCAGTGTTCGCCAACGCTTCGCTCGCCCTGGAACTCGGTTACCGAGCCGTCGCCAGAAATGTAGTTCTTGTTGGTGCCTGAGCGGAACTGCTCCGCCAGTGGGTCGTTTGCGCAACCGGCCATACCTGCGGCAAGACCCATGGCGAGAACCACTGCAACTATGCGCTTCATACGGCACCCTTATCTACGCTGGTGAGTTCTGCGGCCGGCTCCAGATAGGCCACCTCGCGGAACTTGCCGTCCTCGTATTCAAAAGTGGTAATGCTCGAAAGTGAGCACCTGCGCTTGGAAGGGTTGTGAGCCAACCTGGCCCCGGAGAGGTGGCGGTGAACCATCCAAATCGGAAGCTGGTGAGTCACGAATACAACATGGCCGCTTGTAACCGATTCAGCAACTTCGCGCATGGCTTTCATCATGCGTTCCACCACCGAAACATAGCTTTCACCCCAAGACGGCTGCATTGGGTTACGTAGGTGAAAAACCAGGTGTGGGCGAAGCAAAACGGTTTTGGCCGAGACCTTGCGACCCTCGAACATGTTGTAAGGCTCAATGATTCGCTCATCTAAGTCGGGGATGAGAGAGAACTGTTCGGCGAAAGGCTCGGCCGACTGCTGAGTGCGAAGCAGTGGAGAGACCACCAGTTTCGTTGGTTTGATGCCGGCTTCGTGAATCGCCTTGGCTGCAGCCACTGCCATTTTCTTCCCTTTTTCGCTCAGGTGAAAATGCGGAAGTCGGCCGTAAAGAACTCCACCGGGATTGTGTACCTCACCGTGACGAACCAGGTGAATGTGGGTGGCAGGCATGCTCCTATTCTACCTGCCGCTAAACTTGTGAATTCAGGGCGAACAGCCCACTCTCAGGTATGAAAAGAGTATTTACAAATGCGCGAACGCACCCTCGTCAAAGACCTTGCAGCACGCACCGATGGTCCGGTTACCATCGGCGGTTGGGTTGAAAAGCTTCGCGATCAGAAGCGCATTCAGTTCATCATCCTGCGCGATGAAACCGGCGACGTTCAGGTGACCTACCCGCGCCCAAGCATCAACGACGAGCCCGACCTCGAAGACGCACTAGCCGCAACCGTTTCAACCCTCACCGCAGGCTCTTTCGTTTGGATTACCGGCCGCCTGGTGCACGACGAGCGCGTGAAACTCGGTGGCCTTGAGCTTCAGCTAGACAACCTCGAGGTGGTAAGCCTCGCCGACCCAGAAACCCCGATTGCCGACGACACCAGCATCGACAAGCGACTCGACTGGCGCTTTCTAGACCTTCGTCGTAGCGAGATGAACCTGGTGTTCCGTGTTCAGACCACAATTGAACACGCTTGGCGCCAGTGGTGGTACGAGAACGACTTCATCGAAGTGCACACCCCGAAACTAATGTCTAGCCCATCGGAATCAAACGCCGAGCTGTTCAAACTCGAGTACTTCGAAACCGTTGCCTACCTCGCCCAGAGCCCACAGTTCTTCAAGCAGATGGCAATGACCGCCGGCTTCGGCCGCATGTTTGAAGTTGGCCCGGTTTTCCGCGCCGACCCTTCGTTCACCTCACGTCACGCCACCGAGTTCATCTCGGTTGACATGGAGGTTTCTTGGATCGACAGTCACGAAGACATCATGGCTTTCCAGGAGCAGCTACTAGTGACAGCTCTCAAGGCGGTAAAAGAAAAGCACGGCGACGAAATCAAGCGCCTATTCGACGTAGACGTGGTGGTTCCTAGCGTTCCGTTCCCACGCATTCCGCTGGCTGAGGCTGTCGAGATCGTGAAGGAACGCGGCCATGAGATCGCCCGCGGCGGCGACATGGACCCAGAAGGAGAGCGCCAGATTGCTGCTCACGTAGCCGAGAAATTCGGCCACGAGTTCGTGTTCCTAACCGACTACCCAGCAACCGTGCGCCCGTTCTACCACATGCGTCACCAGGACGACCCAACGCTCACCAAGAGCTATGACCTCATCTGGAGAGGCACCGAAATCACCACCGGTGCACAGCGTGAACACCGCATCGATATCCTCACCGAGCAGGCGAAGTCGAAGGGGCTAGAACCTGAAGGCTTGAAGTCATACCTAGACTTCTTCCGTTACGGAGCGCCAGCCCACGGTGGATTCGGTATGGGTCTAATTCGAGTTTTGATGCTGCTTCTGCACCAGCCAAACATTCGCGAAGTTGGCTACCTATTCCGCGGCCCAAACCGCCTGGAGCCGTAAGAAAATTACTTACGAAGGGTAACCGAGTAGTACTTGGTTGCCTTTAGATAATTGCTATCACCGGCAACCGAGACGGAAACTATGCACCTGCCGCTACTGGCAAGCGCCTTCACGGTTTTTCCAGACACTCGGCATCTACCCGATTTCAGTTTCACACTCACCGAACCGGTGGAATCCGTAACTGTGCTGAAGGTAATGGAACTTCCATTTCGAACCGACTGGTACTGGGCAACATTTATTCGCGACGCAAGCTTTGGAACCGTGAACTTTGCGGTCGTCATAGCCCCATGAAAAGTGTCGGTTTTCGCAATCTGAATGCCCACTCGGCAAAGGCCCGAATTGAGGATTGTGACCAGCCCGGTAGACGGATCAATCTGGCAAACGTTGTTTCCCTCAATTCGAGTAAAAGTCACTGTGCCGTTACCGGTTTTGGTGACCTTCGGTCTTATGGTGCCCATCATCTTCAAACCGGTCTGCGAATAACTAACCGCCAGCGAACTCCGTTGACGAAGTCCGTTGAAGGAAATCAGCGCCTGATAGCGATTGTTGATGAAGTTCTTGGTCGAATTCTTCGACCATTCGGAATCACCGTAAGAGTAGGGTTTCCGAGGGTCAGTGGCAACCGACGGGCTGATTTTCGTCCAAATTTTATCAACCATGTTCGTCAGAGCGAGGCTGGGGAGTTTTGCCTGAACGTCCGCGAGCGCTTTGAGGTAGAGATCTTGGCAAGGTTCGTATTGAACACAGCGAGTCATCATCGTTGCACCATCATCCAAAAGCGGCCCATCCCAATCCCAGGTCTGGTCGGTTCCCCACGGGTGCATCGTGAACAAACCGCCTACAGGTTTGTGTAGGTAATAGTTGTTCGGCCAGCCGCGGGTGTAGCCGTCCCAATGGCCAACGTAGTGTTCCACAGCCCAGTTCATAATCATCTGGTTCAAGTTGACTTTGGTTCGAATCGTGTCGTACCAAGCCTTACCAGAAAGAGAGTTGTTCCAATCTCGCAGTTGGGTTACTTCCGAAAAGTCGGTAGTGCTACCTTCGTCAACTTCGAGCTCCGGGCCAACCTCAACACCGTAGGCACCTTCGTATAAAAGCTCGGAGCCGCCTGGAAACCAGCGCGTTAGCATCGGCTTATCGTAGGTTTCAATGTTTGAGTGCAGACCGTAGTTTGCGCCGTTGAAAGACACGTTCGCGTATCCAACTCTCGGAGCGGCGACGCCGAGTGCCCTGAATAATCGGTAAGTAACCGCTTCGTGAAGCATTGACGCGTCTTGAACCATATTGTTCAACGTGAACTTCTTCACTCCGTAGATGGTTTGGCCCTTTACCGAGTAATTGACCTTGACTTTGAAGGCTGCCTTTTCATCTAGGGAACGAAATGATCCCCAGCCTCCTTTGACGTGCACCCCAACCGAATAGGCGCGGGTTCTGCCAAGGGGTGTTGTGAGGGTGAGGGTGGCCGGCTGATAGGTGCGCAAATCATTTCTCAGAGCCGCCTCAGCCTCGGGGTTCATGGCGAGATCGATTTGGTTCACAACGAGCGGGTTGAACAAAAAGGCTTGCTGGTCGGTTCCCTCGACGTAGCTCTTGTCAACAACCTCAGCCGCCTGAGCGTTTTGCGGAATCACTATCCCTGAAATCAGCACCGCGAGAGCGAGCGTTAGACGCAGTAGCCGCTTCATGCTGTAGCCAAGGCTTGACGCAAGCGTTCGGCGTCGATACGCCAATAGTTGTGGATCTGCCCGTTGATCAAAAGAACCGGGATCTGCTCTGAGTATTTCTCAAATAACTCTGAGTTTTCCAGAATGTTCGCTTTCTCGAAAGAAACAGCCGAGAAATCGTCTAGGACTGATTGAACCACCAGCTCAGCGTCATCGCACAAATGGCAGCCTGGCTTGCCGATGAGGGTGAGAACGATTTCGCGGGACACACTTACATCCTAGGCTTACGCCTAAACTTGTGGAATGCCCACGACTCCGAAGCCAGTAAAGATTGAAGCCGCTTTTTTCGATCTCGACAACACTCTTCTGCGCGGTGCGTCGGCTTTTCTCTTTGCCAAGGCAGCCTTCGAGCGCAAGTTTGTGAACCGTCGCGAACTCTGGCGATTCGCGTGGCAGCAGTTCCGATTCATCACTCGCGGTGAATCCGCCAAAATGCTTGCCAACATTCAAGACCGAGCCCTGAGCATGGTGGTGGGTCAGAGCGCCAAGGCACTGGAAGCACTGGTTGGGATTACCTGGAACGACTATGTGAAGGCGAAGATGTGGCCGGAGACGGTTCGCATTGCACAGGAACACATCAAGGCTGGTCGCGAAGTTTGGATCATCACCGCATCCCCGGTTCAGATGGGCAGCTACATCGCCAAAGAGCTAGGTCTGACCGGAGCTCTGGGAACTATTCTCGAGGTGAAGAATGGTCGCCTCACCGGTGAGTTCGTAGGGATTCCACTTCACGGAGAAGAAAAAGTGAAGGCCATTAAAAAATTGGCGAAAGAACGTGGCATCAGCCTAAAGCGTTCTTACGCCTACTCCGACAGTCACAACGATCTCTACATGCTCACCCAAGTGGGCCATCCGGTTGCAGTGAATCCCGACAAAACTTTAGAACGCTATGCCAAGGCTGCTCACTGGAATATCCTCGATTTCAAAAAGCGCGAGCTAAAAGCCAACCGCAAAAAGTAAACCCGTCAAGAAACTTGACGGGTTTAGCTTTACGAAGATCTACTTCTTATTGCGACGCTGGTGGCGAGTCTTACGAAGCAACTTGCGATGCTTCTTCTTCGACATGCGCTTACGACGCTTCTTGATGACGGAACCCATACGGACCTCACTTATTGGAAACTTGATGGCCTAGAGCCAAACAAACGATTTCTCCATTCTAGGGGATACTGATTGGAGAGATTCCAGAGGAGCGAAAAATCAACCAGTTATTCAAAAAATCTGTTGCCGAATTTCTAGGCGCAACTGGCTTTCTAACTGCCATCACCGCCTCCTCCGGCGAACTTAAGATCGTCACTCTCGCGCTTGCACTCGGGGTGCTGATTATCATTCTTCGACCAATAAGCGGTGCGCACCTAAACCCAGTGGTTTCGCTCTACTTCTACCTGAAGCGTGACATCACGCTAGAAACTTTGCTGGCCTACGTGTTTGCCCAGCTTCTTGGGGCCTTAGCCGGGTCGGCTCTCGGATCCCTAATTTCCAACAAAGTGGTTAACGGTTTCACGGGCAACTCAGATAACCTCCCATTGGCTTATCTCGCCGGTGAGGTGGTCTCCACAATCGGAATGGTTTGGCTCATTGCAACGCTTGTGAACAACAAACAGCCAACCTGGATTCCTTACACGGTAGTGGCTTGGGTGATCGCCGCGGGAAGCTTCACTCTCACCGGCGCTCAAGCCAACCCCTCGGTGACCTTCGGGTTGATGTTTCAAGGCCTCGCGCCAAATCAGGGAGTCTCGCTGATTGTCTCTCAGGTGATCGGGTTAGGAATAACCCTTCTGTTACTGATGTTCTTCGCACCAACAAAACGCAAGCGGGCTGCGGTACGAAAGAAGTAAACATTTGCTGAACTATTCGGTGGCGAGATGAACTGCTAGGAACCATTTGTTTATTCTTGGCTTATGACAATCAAAGCCTCAGTACTTTTCGTGTGTGTTCACAACGCCGGACGCTCTCAGATGGCCGCCGGTTGGTTGCAGCACCTGGCCGGTGATCGCGTTGAGGTTCGCTCGGCTGGCTCGGCACCCGGCAACTCGGTGAACCCAGCCGCCGTTGAGGCAATGGCTGAAGTGGGGATCGACATCTCAAACGCCAAACCGAAGCTTCTTTCAACTGAGGCCGTTGAGGTTTCTGACTACTGCATCACCATGGGTTGCGGCGACGTGTGCCCGTTCTTCCCTGGAAAGCACTACCTCGACTGGAAGCTAGACGACCCTGCCGGTCAGGGGGTTGAGGCGGTTCGCCCAATCCGCGACGAAATCAAGACTCTTGTCGAAGGCTTAATAGCCGACATCGACGCCAAGTACTAATTACTTACCGGCGGCTATTTCTTTAGCCCTAGCCAGCGCAGCTTTGGTTGCCTTAGCAAACAACTCGGCTAGTTGAGCATTCTCTAAAACAGTCACGGCCTGCATGGTGGTTCCGTTCGGGCTGGTCACCTGCTTGCGCAAAGTTTCTGGGCTCTGGTGCGAGGCCGAAAGCAACTCGGTTGCGCCACTAAAGGTTTCTTCAACCAACATCGCCGCCACCTCTTCATCGAAGCCAATTTCTTGGGCGGCCAGAGTTAACTGCTCGATCAGGTAAAAGACGTAAGCAGGGCCTGAGCCGGAGATAGTGCTGAGCGCATCAATCTGCTCTTCCGGTAACACCACAACTCGTCCAACAGTTTCGAAGAGATCTAGAGCCGTTTCCAACTGAGCATCAGAAACACGGGATCCGGTTGAGACACCGGTAACCGCGCGCCCAACAATTGCCGGAGTATTTGGCATGGCTCGAACCACGGCCACACCTTCAGGAACGGCTACCTCCATCGAAGCGGTTGTAATCCCGGCGGCCACAGAAATTACCAAAGCGTCGGGGGCAAGGTTTGCGGAAACTTCCTTCAAAACTTCAACGACGTAGGCCGGCTTCACAGCCACCAACACCAAATCGGCTCCCGCAACTGCGTCCTGGTTCGCGGTTTCCTTATCCGCGAGCGAAATCGCGTTCACGCCAAGCTCATCGGCTAACTTGTCGGCGCTCTCCGAGCTCTTGGTCGTGATAGTCACCTTGGCGGCGTCAAACCCAGACGCTAGCAAGCCGGAGAGGATTGCGGTTCCCATGGAACCAGAGCCGAGGATGGCGATGCGATTAATATTCACCAGTTCAGTTTAGGTTAGGGCCAACGTCTTACCGGCTTGGTAGTTTTGTTGCATGGCTGCTAAATCCAAATCCGAATACACCTGTGCCGAGTGCGGCTGGGGTAGTGCGAAGTGGGTTGGCCAGTGTGGCGAATGCCAAGCATGGAACAGTTTGGTTGAAGGCGGAGCATCCAATTCACGTGGGTTGGGAGTGGCTCGCTCGGTAAAACCGGCGGTAATCGTTGGCTCGTCTGCCGCCAAACCAATCACCGAGATCTCAACGGAAAACGTAACCGCCTGGAGCACCGGCGTTGGCGAATTCGACCGCGTGCTCGGCGGCGGCCTAGTTCCTGGAGCCGTGATCCTTCTTTCCGGAGAACCCGGTGTTGGAAAATCAACCCTCCTTCTTGAGGTGGCATCCAATGCGGCGAATAAAGGTTTGCGAGTGCTTTACGTTTCCGGGGAAGAGTCGGTTGGGCAGATCCGATTGCGAGCAGAACGAACCGGAGCACTAACCCCGAATCTCTACCTCGCCTCAGAAACCGATCTCGCCAGCGTGCTCGGCCAAATCGAAGCGGTTGACCCGCAGCTGCTCATCGTCGACTCTGTGCAAACAATTGCGCATGCCGAAATAGATGGCGCTGCCGGAATGCCGAGCCAGATTCGCGAAGTTGCCAGCAACCTGATTCGCGTGGCCAAGGCCAACAACCTGCCAATCATTTTGGTTGGCCACGTAACCAAAGACGGAAACATTGCCGGGCCTCGAGCGCTGGAACACCTAGTCGACGTGGTTTGCCACTTCGAAGGAGATCGCCAAACCGCACTTCGTTTTGTGCGAAGCCAAAAGAACCGCTTCGGGCCAACCGACGAGGTTGGCTGCTTCGAGATGACTGGCGAAGGCATCAGCGAAGTGCCAGACCCATCGGGACTATTCCTATCGCGACCAGAAACCCCAGTTTCCGGAACCTGCGTCACCGTAACCGTTGAGGGCAAGCGAGCGCTGATTGCCGAAGTACAGGCGCTGGTTGTGAAATCCTCTTCACCAAACCCACGACGAGTAACCAACGGAGTCGACTCATCTAGAGTTGCCATGCTTCTTGCTGTGCTCGAGCGCCGAGCTGGCCTGCGCGTTGGCGAGATGGACGTTTACGTATCAACCGTTGGTGGAGTCAAGTTAACCGAACCGGCAGCCGACCTGGCCATTGCTCTGGCGATCGCCTCCGCTGTTTCGGATAAGCCAATCGCTCACAACCTGGCTGCCTTTGGCGAAATCTCTTTGGCCGGCGAAGTTCGCAAGGTAAGCAATGGCAAGCTTCGTGAAAATGAAGCCTCGCGATTAGGTTTTGTTCGAACCGTAGACTCCGGCGTTACCTCGGTGAAAGCCGCTCTCGCTCTCGCTTTGAACTGGTAACTAATCGATCGAGAAGGTTTCCACGTTGGCGGAATTCACGCCATTTACAGCCACCGAGAACGTGTAGGTTCCAGGCAGCGCAGCCGGCTGACCCTCACCGCATCCCGAGTTATTCGAGTAAACCTTCAGCCACGGGCTCGGGAAGGCTTTTTCTTCCTTACCAGGGGTCAGAGTTAGCTTCTGATCCTTCAAACCCTCACGGTCGCACTGCTCGTTAGACCAAATGACTTCCTCGCCAATGCGAATCGTGTAAACCTGCACCTTCGGGCCGCCGTTGAAAGTACAAAGCTTTTTACTCGTGTTGTTCAGCGTGAACCAGAGCACTGGGTCGGTCTTGATGTCGAATGCTGAAATACGATTCTCGCCATCACCAACGTAGGCAGTTACCTGAACTGTTCCGGGAGCACATTCGGTAACCTTGGCCACCTGATCAGCAGGGGCTGGGCTAAAGAACGAGATGATCGAAGCCACCGCCCACCAAATCAAGCTCACCAGAATCGCCAGAACCACTAATCCGGCAACGCGACGACGACGGATGATGTGCGGGGGTGGGCGACGACTCATGAGACTAGATGATTGCTAGCATCCTGGTGTTACCGAGGGTGTTTTCTTTCACTCGGGCGAGATCCAAGAACTCGGCAACGCCGTCGTCGTTGGAGCGAACCAACTCGGCAAAGGTCTCTGCGTCAACCGGAACATCGGAGATTTCCGCAAAGCCGTGCTTGGCAAAGAACTCAGTTTCGAAGGTTAGGCAAAACACTCGGGAAACTTGCAAAGACTTAGCGCGCTCGAGCAAGGCAGCCACGATGAGGTGCCCAATTCCTTGCCCGCGAAGGTCATCGCGCACGATCAGCGAACGAACTTCCGCCAAATCTTCCCACATCACGTGAATAGCACCAGCGCCAACGACTTCTCCCGAATCGTTCACGGCAACCAAAAACTCCGTCACTTTTTCGAAAAGGGAAACCAGTTCCAGCTTCAGTAGTTTTCGACCGGAACCTTCGTTTGGCTTCCGGAGGCTCGCGATAGCACGAACGTCCAGCGCGGTGGCTGGACGTACGTGGAAGTTAGAGGTGGTCACCCCTAAATGCTAGCGGGAACATTCTGTTTGGTGTCGAAGACAAACTCATCTCCGGCAACGTCAACCACAATATGAGCGGAGTTGGTGAGTTCTCCGCGCATGATCTGCTCGCTGAGCTTGTCTTCGATCTCACGCTGCACGGCACGACGCAAAGGTCGCGCTCCGAGCGCTGGGTCGAATCCAATCTTGATCAGGTGCTGCTTCGCTTCGGCGGTAACCTCGATGGTCATCTCGCGCTCTTCTAGGCGGCGTCCAAGCTTGGCGATGAACAGATCCACAATCTGAAGCAACTCGTTTGGAGTGAGCTGCGGGAAGATGATGGTTTCGTCCACGCGGTTTAGGAACTCTGGCTTGAAGTGCTTCTTTAGCTCCTCGATAACCTTGCCCTTCATGCGGTCGTAGTCGCCAGCGTCGTCGCCCTCTAGGTTGAAGCCCATAGCACCGCGAGCAATGTCGCGAGTTCCAAGGTTCGTGGTCATGATGATCACGGTGTTCTTGAAGTCGACCATGCGGCCCTGACCATCGGTCAAACGTCCCTCTTCAAGAATCTGAAGAAGCGAGTTGAAGATGTCAGGGTGAGCCTTTTCGATTTCGTCGAATAGAACTACCGAGAACGGTTTGCGGCGAACCTTTTCGGTTAGCTGGCCACCCTCTTCGAAACCTACGAAACCTGGAGGAGCACCGAACAAACGTGAAACGGTGTGCTTCTCCGAGTACTCGCTCATGTCGAGTGAGATCATGGCATTCTCGTCGTCGAATAGGAACTCGGCCAAAGCCTTTGCCAGCTCGGTCTTTCCAACACCGGTTGGGCCGGCGAAGATGAACGAACCAGATGGGCGGTTTGGATCTTTCAATCCAGCACGCTGACGACGAACCGACTTGGAAACAGCCTTGATGGCCTCTTCCTGGCCGATAACGCGCTTGTGAAGTTCGTCTTCCATGAAGATCAGCTTCGCGCTCTCCTCTTCGGTGAGCTTGAAGATTGGGATACCGGTGGCCTGTGCCAAAACTTCGGCAATCAAACCTTCGTCAACGGTTCCTTCTGGGGTGATCTTGCCGCCACGGAACTGGGCCTGCAGGCGAACGCGCTCGGCGAGAAGTTCTTTCTCTTCCTTACGCTTTTCCTTTGCCACGTCGAAGTCTTGGTCTTCAACCGCCTTTTCCTTCATCGCGCGAACTCCGGCGATCTTCTCTTCGATATCGCGTAGCTCGGGAGGCGACGACATTAGCGACAAACGCAAGCGTGCACCGGCTTCATCAATTAGGTCGATTGCCTTGTCTGGCAGGAATCGATCGGTGATGTAACGATCGCTCAGGTTACAGGCGGCCACAATTGCACCATCGGTGATGGTTACCTTGTGGTGCTTTTCGTAAGCCTTACGAACACCCTTAAGGATGTTGATTGCCATCGGTAGTGATGGCTCTGCCACGTTCACCTTCTGGAAACGTCGAGCAAGCGCTGCATCCTTTTCGAAGTACTTGCGGTACTCATCCAAGGTGGTAGCACCAATGGTCTGTAGCTCGCCTCGGGCCAGAAGTGGCTTCAAGATCGAAGCGGCGTCGATAGCGCCTTCGGCAGCACCGGCACCAACCAGCGAGTGAATCTCGTCGATGAAGGTGATGATGTCGCCGCGAGTGCGAATCTCCTTGGTTACCTTCTTCAAGCGCTCTTCAAAGTCTCCGCGGTAACGAGAACCGGCAATTAGAGCTCCCATGTCTAGGGTGTAAACCTGCTTGCCCTTTAGAGTCTCTGGAACTTCACCGGCAACAATCGCTAGCGCCAAACCTTCGACAACGGCAGTCTTGCCAACACCTGGCTCACCAATGAGAACCGGGTTGTTTTTCGAACGGCGAGAAAGAATCTGCATTACACGCTCGATCTCACGCTCACGACCAACCACTGGGTCTAGTTTGCCGTCGGCAGCGCTCTGAGTGAGGTTGGTTCCGAACTGGTCGAGAATCTGCGAACCCTTTTGAGGAGCGGCGTTCTCTCCCCCAACGTTCACGGTTTCCTTGTTGTCGAAACCGGAAAGCAGCTGAACAACCTGAGAGCGAACCTTGTTGGTGTCGGCGCCAAGCTTGGTGAGCACCTGTGCGGCAACGCCTTCACCCTCCTTGATCAAACCAAGTAGCAGGTGTTCGGTGCCGATGTAGCTGTGGCCAAGCTGAAGTGCCTCGCGAAGTGAAAGCTCGAGTACCTTCTTAGCGCGAGGAGTAAAAGGAATGTGTCCGGTTGGAGGGGTCTGGCCCTGGCCAATAACTTCCTGTACCTGGGTGCGAACCGACTCAAGGCTAATGCCCAGCGCCTCAAGCGCCTTGGCCGCAACGCCCTCACCCTCGTGAATCAAGCCGAGCAGCAGGTGCTCGGTGCCGATGTAGTTGTGATTGAGCATCTTTGCCTCTTCTTGGGCAAGGACGACTACGCGACGGGCTTTATCAGTAAATTTCTCGAACATGTATTCAGGTTAGCGAGCCAACCTGACACAAAATAGGCTTGTTCGCCCTAAGCGTTAGGGCTTAGTTTCAGCCACATTGCGATGTTGCAGCCTTCGAGAGACAAAGTTCCAAGCTGCGTTCACAAGGATGTAAAGGATGCAAACTAAGGAGATGTACATAGAGGCAGTTATCGGTGCAATGAACTGAATTGATCCGGTAACAAAGAACGGTAACGCAATGAAAGTCATCCCCACAAAAATGGCTATCCAGGGGTTCTCAATTATTCGGGAGACCAAATTGTGTCTAGTACGTTTTGCGCCAACCGCTTTCTGCACATAACGGAATTGAACAAAAAAGAGCCAAAGTATCCAGAGAAGAGAACCCGGGTGTGCCGCTGACATTACGAAAATTGCAAATGGCAAAGCTCCGAAAATTGACGCGATTGTGTTCACGGTTGCGCCTTGGTAAACCAAAGAGCTTGATAGCACAGCCCCAGCAACAACAACCGAGAGTAGATAAATCTTAAGTAGTTCTAAGAGTTGTCTTTTCACAACTTTGGCCAAATTCATTAATCCCCCAGTTTGAACTTATTTTTTGACTTCAGCCTCTAGCTTGGCACGCTCTTCAGCCTCAATCTCCGCATAGACCTGACGTTCTTTGGAGTCGGCGCGGATGATGGAGCGCATGATGAACCAGAAGAGTAGCCCGATGAAGATTGGCGGGATGAGTGAGCCAGCGACGTCTAGGAAGATGTTCATTACTTCACCAGTGGGAACATGATGGTTTCGCGGATACCGAGGCCGGTGAGGCTCATTAGTAGGCGGTCGATTCCCATTCCCATTCCGCCGGTTGGTGGCATGCCGAATTCGAGAGCCTTCAGGAAGTCTTCGTCTAGTTTCATGGCTTCAGGGTCGCCTGCTGCTGCCAGAGTCATCTGTTCCACGAAGCGGGCACGCTGAATAACCGGGTCAACTAGCTCCGAGTAACCGGTGGCCTGCTCGTAGCCGCGAATGTAGAGGTCCCACTTCTCAACTACGCCAGCCTTTGAACGGTGGTTTCGAACCAGCGGTGAGGTGTCGACCGGGAAGTCGGTTACGAAGGTTGGGTTTACCAGATCGCCCTTGACGAAGTGCTCCCAAAGTTCTTCAACATACTTTCCGTGCTGAGGGTGGTCGATTTCGATTTCAACCTTCTCGGCTAGCTTCTTGAGTTTTTCGATTGGGGTTTCCGGGGTGATTTCTTCGCCGGCTGCCTTCGAGAGGCTTTCGAACATTGAGATGTGCTGCCAGTTGCCGGAAAGGTCGTTGATGGTTCCATCTTCTAGTTCAACCTGCTGGGTTCCGAAGATGTCTTGAGCGGCATTCTGGATTAGCTTCTGGGTGAGAGTTGCCATGGTGTTGTAGTCGCCGTAGGCCTGGTAGGCCTCGAGCATTGCGAACTCTGGTGAGTGGGTGCGGTCGGCACCTTCGTTGCGGAAGTTGCGGTTGATTTCGTAGACGCGTTCGATGCCACCAACTACAGCGCGCTTCAGGAAAAGCTCCGGGGCGATGCGAAGGAAGAGTTCGGTGTCGAATGCGTTGGAGTGGGTTTTGAACGGACGTGCCGAAGCGCCACCGTGGATGGTCTGAAGCATCGGAGTTTCAATTTCAAGGAAGCTGTCTTCGGTGAAGGTCTTGCGAAGCGACTGCATTACCTGCGCGCGAATCTGAACCACTTCGCGAGCGCGGTCGCGAACGATTAGGTCGATGTAGCGGTGGCGAACGCGGAACTCTTCGCCGAGGTCGTTGTGAAGATTCGGTAGCGGGCGAATGGTCTTGGCAGCCATCTTCCAGCTATCAACCATGATGGAAAGTTCGCCGCGCTTTGAGGTGATTACTTCACCCTCAACAAAGAGGTGATCGCCTAGGTCGACCAGTTCTTTGTAGTTCTCGAGTTGTTCTTCGCCAACCTTGTCGAGGCTGAGCATGGCCTGGATGCGCTCGCCAGAGCCGGCCTGAAGGCTGGCAAAGCACAGCTTTCCGGTGTTGCGCTGGAACATTACTCGGCCGGTTAGGCCAACTTTTTCGCCGGTGGTCACGTCGATTTCTAGGTTCGGGTATTTCGCCCGCACGGCTTCGATGGTGGTGGTGATGGGAAGGCTAACCGGGTAGGCGTCGTTTAGAACGTTGAGGCGATCGCGCTTGGCAAGACGAATCTCGATCTGCTCGGGAAGGTCTACTTCCGCTTCAGGCGAGAGGTTGGTTTCGTCGCTCATCTTTACTGCTTTCCAATGGTTACGTTCATGGTGTCGATCAATCGCACTTCTCCCACCTTGGCTGCCACGATGATTTTCGCGGCTCCTCGGTAGTTGTCGTCGACCGGTCGGAAGATTTGCGGATCAATGACCGCTAGATACTCAAGTTTAGTCTGGGCGGAAGTTTCGATGGCGGTGGCATGGGCTGAGATGACTTGGCTCGGGGTAGTTCCAGCTTCGAGTTCAACTTTGAGTTGGTGCAGGTGTTCGGAAATGCCTTCGCCGATGGTTCGTTCTTCATCGCTCAGGTAGCGGTTTCGGCTAGACATGGCTAGTCCGCTGGGTTCGCGGAGCGTTGGGCCTTCTATAAATTGACAGTTCTTGAATCTGGCGCCAATAAGTTTGCGAACCAGGAAAACCTGCTGGGCATCTTTTTCGCCAAAGACCACTGCGTCTGGTTCCACAATTTCCATCAGGCGGTTCACCACGGTGAGCATCCCATCGAAGTGACCAGGACGACTGGCTCCCTCAAAGGTTGCTCCAACCACGCCTGCTCGCTGAGTAATTTCGGTTCCGTTTGGGTAGATGTCGCTGGCGGAAGGGGCGAATAGGTAATCGACTTTGCGTGCGGTGAGTAGGTCACTGTCGGCTTCTAGGTTTCTCGGATACTTATCGAAATCTTCGCCAGGCGAAAACTGCAGCGGGTTCACAAAGATGCTCACCACAACGACGCTGCTGTTTTGCTTGGCGAGGTCAACCAGAGATAGGTGGCCTTCGTGGAGGGCTCCCATGGTTGGAACGAAGCCGATGGACTTTCCTTTTGAGCGCTCGGCTTCTAGAAGATCCTGTAATTCGTTGGCGCTGGTTACGAGTTTCATTCGGAACTCTCCGCGTCGTTGGGGTCTAGAGCGAAGTGACCTTCGGCGAGTGCTCGGTCGACAGAACTTTTTACCACTGGGCCGATGATGTCGCGAGCGTTCTCAACTCCGGCGGCTTCGAGAAGTCCAATCGCCTGAGAAACAACCATTGCCGAAAAGTCGGACGCCACCGAGAAGCTTTCTGCGTAGGCGGCTCTGGCTTCCTCTGGGATGATCACCGGTTCGCCGCCGATTTCGATAGCTAGGGCCTGAGCGATAGGAAGTGCAATCTTGGGAGCCGAAACTGCGATTCTGGCGTCTCGTAGGCGAGGGAGGTCGATGCTGGTTCCGGTGAATCTCATGGCTGGATGAATTGCCAGCGGGATTGCTCCGGCTTTCGAAGCGGGTTCGAGCACGTCGTAGCCAAACTCCGGTGAGGTGTGGGCAACCAGTTGACCTGCTCGCCAGATTCCCGCTTTGGCGTAGCCTTCCACGGTTGCCTTTAGTTCTTCGCCAGGGATTGCCAGGATTACGAGATCGGCGTCGAGCGAATCTTTTGGAATGTGTTGCACCGCGGCTAGGGCCAGCGACATGGTTTGACCAACCGGGCCTGAGCCAACCACGTGGAAAGTTAGTCTGCTATCGGTCATGCTTCGTCACCCTCACGATCGGGAGGAATGCGAAACAGGTTCTCAACAATCAGCCCAACCACAGTCATGCTGAGAGCGCCGGCCAAACCTAGAACCACATTCAGGATGCCGGTTCCCTGAGGCAGGAGCAGTTGATAAACGAGCAGAGATAACTGCCATCCAACGAAAATACTCCCGGTCAGTGAGACCGACTTTCCAAAGGCCAACGAGCGAACCGCATAAACCGAGTCAACCGGCTTCGGGCGCGAGCCCTTATCTTCGACAAACTTCTTGAGAGCGGAACGGTACCGAATCATCGGCATTGCCGAAAGGATCAAGATGAGAGCAATTGCGGGCTGAATTAAAACCACATTCAGGGTGATGGTTGGGGCTGGATAGCCATTGCCAACAATTAGTTGAACCACGAAGTAGCCGACTGCGGCCACAGTCAAGGCGATTGTGATCAGGTTAGTGAGCTTGGTTGCCTTCATCTAGATTTCCCAGACCTGACTCTTCAAATCCTCGGCAAGCGCTGCCACAGAGCCGTGACCCAAGAGTTTCGCCGATGGATCCATCGCCGCCCAGGGAACCATGACGAACGCGCGTTCGTAAGCTCGCGGATGAGGAAGGGTTAGCCGCTTGCCCGATTTGATTTCGTTGCCATAGGTGATGATGTCGATGTCTAATGTGCGTGAACCCCAACGCTCTAGACGCACTCGTCCGTGGCTGGTTTCGATTTCACGTAGGCGCGTGAGTAACACCCCTGGCTTGAGAGTGGTTTCAATCTGGATGACACCGTTTAGGTAGCGCGGGGCTTTTTCGTTGACGCCTTCGGTGGTTGCCGCAAAGCTCTCAAACAGCGGTGATTTCTTCAGTAGCACAACGCCGTCAAGGTCTTTGATTTGTTTGATTGCCGACTTGATGGTCTGTTTGCGGTCGCCCAGATTCCCGCCCAGTGCCAGCACGGCTAATTCAGCCATTGCTACCTTTGACCGTTACCGATACGTCTTCAAAGTCGTATGGAATTGGGGCATTTGGTTTGTGAATGGTGATTTTGGCTTTGGTAACCAAACCAGAGAGCGAGCCGCCAGCGAAGTTGAGGCATAGATCAAGAAGGCGCTGGGCTAGCGTTTCGATTAGGTCAACCGGCTGGCTTTTGGATGCTTCAACCAGAGCCTTGGCTAAATCGCCATAGTGAACGGTGTGGCTCAAATCGTCGGTGATAGTTGACTGCCCACCGAGCCAAATTGTGGCATCGATGTAAAAGTCTTGGCCGTTCTGTCTTTCAAAATCGAAGACGCCGTGGTGCGCGAAAACACGCAGACCCTTGATTTTGATTTTGTGTGCCATAAGTCAATTCTGCCTTGTGCGAGTGGCTCTAACGTTGTGAACGCGAACACCCCAGAGCGAATGTTTTTGGCTCAGTTCCGCCATTAGGTTGGCTGTTGCGAGGTCTCGAGCCGGGGCCGTGTCTTCACCTTCAAGCCTGGCTGCAATAAAGCGTTTGCGTGAAGCTCCGATCAGGATAGGTAGTTGAAGTTTCTCTAACTCGTGAAGCTCATCAAGCAATTGCCAGTTTTGTTCCACGTTCTTGGCGAAGCCGAGACCTGGGTCAATCACAATCTTGGTGACGCCAGCATGTTTCGCCAGTGCCACTTGGGTGCGAAGTTCGTTGGCTACTTCCAACCCGATGTTTTGGTATTCATTCAGCTGATCCATTTCATGACCGTGGCCTCGCCAGTGGGAGATGATCAGGGTGCTACCGGTCTTGGCCGCCACGTCGAAAATCTTTGAATCGTTGAGGCCGCCCGACACATCGTTGATGATGGTTGCTCCCGCTGCTACCGCTGCTTCTGCGGTAGCTGAGTTCATGGTGTCGATTGAAATCGCTACACCGAGACCTCGAATGGCTTCGATCACCGGAATCACACGAGCAATCTCTTCTTCAACGCTCACTCTGGTAGCGCCGGGCCTGGTGGATTCTCCGCCAACATCGAGTATGTCGGTACCTTCGGAGACCAGCAGTTTTGCCTGCGCTAACGCCGCTTCAACGTTTTCGAATTTTCCGCCGTCGCTGAACGAATCGGGAGTTATGTTGAGCACACCCATGATGAGCGGGGTGGTCATTTGCTGATGAGTCCCATTACCTCGGCACGAGCTGCTGGCTCAGAGTAACAACCTCTGGCTGCCATGGTTACAGTGTTGGCTTCCGGTTGACGAGCGCCTCTGGAAACCACGCAGTGATGGCGGGCCTCAACAACTACCACGACGCCCTTTGTTGAAAGCCCGGCTTCCAAGGCATCGGCAACTTGAGCGGTTAGGTTTTCCTGCAGTTGCGGGCGAGCACCGATTAGCTCAACCAACTTCGGCAGTCTTCCCAAACCAATTACTCGATCGTTTGGAAGGTAGGCGATGTGGGCCACTCCGGTGAACGGAAGAAGGTGGTGTTCGCACATCGAGACAAACTCGATGTCCTTCAGAATCACAACTTCGTTGTGTTCGGCCGGGAATGTTTCTGCCAGAACATTTAGCGGGTTTTCATGTACCCCTTTGAAAAACTCGGCATAGGCTTCCGCAAACTTGGTTGGAGTGGCTGCCAGTTCCTCGCGAGTAGGGTCTTCGCCGATGGCCGAGATTAGCTCAACCACCGCGCGCTTCACCCGCTCGGCATCAAACACTACTTGGCCTTTGGCTTTGCCGCTGGCCTAGGAGCGCGCTTGGCGACCGGCTTTGGTGCCGGCTGCATGTCTAGCTTTGGTGCGCGCTTTTTCGGAATGGCAATCGGAGCAATTTTCGAAACCGGACGAGTCTTCTTCGAAAGCCACTGAGTGCGCTTAGGAAGTTTCTTCACCGACTTGAACAGCGTTGCAATCTCTTCCGCGTTCAAAGTTTCGCGTTCCATCAGAGCCTTGGCGGTTGCATCCAAAACCTTGCGGTTTAGATTTAGTGCCTGGTAGGCCTCGTCTTGGGCGGCGTCAAGAATCGCGCGAATTTCGGCGTCGATTACCTGAGCGGTCGCCTCGCTGTATTCCTTGGTCTGCTGCATGTCGCGGCCGATGAACACAGCTCCTCCGCTTGAGAAGCTAACCGAACCGAGGGTCGATGAGAAACCGTACTGGGTAACCATGGTTCGAGCGATGTTGGTTGCCTTCTCGAAGTCGTTTGACGCACCTGTGGTTGGGTCGTGGAACACGATCTCTTCGGCAACTCGGCCGCCCATGGCATAGGCAATCTGGTCGAGTAGCTGGTTACGAGATACCGAGTAGCGGTCTTCCAGCGGAAGAACCATGGTGTAACCCAGGGCACGGCCGCGAGGCATGATGGTGATCTTGCTTACCGGGTCGGAGTTGTTCATCGATGCCGCCACCAGTGCGTGACCGGCCTCGTGGTAGGCGGTGTTGAGGCGCTCCTGCTCCTGCATCATGCGCGACTTCTTCTGCGGGCCACCAATTACTCGGTCGATTGATTCGTCCAAAATTTCGTTGGTGATCTTCTTGAGGTTTAGTCGGGCTGTAAGCAGGGCTGCTTCGTTGAGAACATTGGCTAAATCGGCACCTGTGAAACCGGGGGTGCGTCGAGCCACAGTGGCAAGATCAACGTCTTCGGCCATCGGCTTGCCCTTGGAGTGAACCTTCAGGATCTGCTCGCGACCAACTAGGTCTGGGGCACCAACCCCAATCTGGCGGTCGAAACGACCAGGACGCAATAGCGCTGGGTCGAGCACATCTGGGCGGTTGGTTGCTGCAATGAGGATGATGCTGGTGTTCTCCTCGAAACCATCCATCTCAACCAAGAGCTGGTTCAGGGTCTGTTCGCGCTCATCGTTGCCGCCGCCGATACCGGCACCGCGGTGACGACCTACGGCGTCGATTTCATCCACGAAGATGATTGCCGGAGCACTCTGCTTGGCCTGGTTGAAAAGATCGCGAACGCGTGATGCACCAACACCAACGAACATTTCCACGAAGTCGGAACCTGAGATGCTGAAGAACGGGACGCCCGCTTCGCCAGCGACAGCCTTGGCGATAAGTGTCTTACCGGTTCCCGGAGGGCCGTAGAGCAAAACTCCGCGAGGAATCTTGGCGCCAAGGGCCTGGAACTTCTTCGGCTCCTTTAGGAAGTCTTTGATTTCTTGTAATTCTTCGATAGCTTCGTCGGCTCCGGCAACGTCTTGGAAAGTGATCTTCGACGTTTCCTTGTTGGCCAACTTTGCGCGTGACTTACCAAAGTTCATGGCGCGGCTGTTACCGCCACCGGCACCCGACATTAGGAAGTAGAAGATTGCACCGATCAGAAGAATCGGGAAGATGGTTCCCAGCAGGCTCAGGTACCAAGGAGTGTTTGGAACTTCGTCGTTGTATCCATCAACGATGTTGGCTTCCGTAATGGCGGCCGCCACCTGAGGTGCGCGCGAGTAGATGTAGGTGAACTGAACGTGCTTGCTCTTGGTCTTGGAGTCGGTGCTGAGCAAAATCATGTCAACGCGCTGTTCGCCGTCGTAGATTTTGACGCTCTTGGCCTTGCGGTCTTCAATCAGCGAAAGGCCGTAGCTGGTGTCTACCTTTTGGTAGGTAACCGATGACCCGAGCGACGAACCAATAAAAATGGCGACCAGGGCAAGACCGATCCAGAGAATCGGACCCTTTAAGAGTTTCTTCAGGTTTTCAGACAAAGACTTTAGCCTCTCCCAGTTAGGTGTTTAGGGGGAATAACAACAAGGCTACCCGCTGAACTTCCCCAAAAATTCAGTTGTTCGCCGAGGGGGTAAAACTGCTACGAGTAAACCGAAGGTGCCAAGATAGCCACACCGCGCAAAGTGCGATAGCGCTCGGCATAGTCGAGACCGTAGCCAACCACAAATTCGTTTGGGATGTCGAAGCCAACCAGCATCACATCAACTTCAACCTTGGCTGCTTCAGGCTTGCGAAGTAGTGCTGCGATTTCAACCGAAGCGGCCCCGCGAGCCTTGAGATTCGAGACCAACCAAGACAGGGTTAGACCCGAATCAATGATGTCTTCAACGATGAGAACGTGACGGCCGAGAACGTCGGCGTCTAGGTCTTTTAGGATTCGAACCACACCCGAAGACTGCGTGCCCGATCCGTAGGAAGAAACAGCCATCCAGTCCATGGTTACCGGGAGTTGCATGGCGCGAGAAAGGTCTGCCATAAACATCACGGCACCTTTTAGAACACCAACCAGCAACACCTCTTTACCCGCGTATTTGCTGTCTAACTCGGCAGCCATTTCGGCCACCCGAGCTTCGATTTCTTCTCCGGTGACGAGCACCTTCGTGATTTGGTCGGTTACCTTTTCTAAATCCACTTAGCAAGCTCCAGGTTTGAGTGTTTTTGTGCTTTTGAGAACGATGTTTTCGCCCGTTCGTTCTACTCTAACCCCTGGCACGGCTAGCGGTTTCTGTCCGTGCCAATTAGTTACCAAACGGTCGATTTCCAGGACGTGACCGCGATGAAAATGGGCGTCGAGGGCCTTCCCGCCAATTCGAATTACGCGATAGCGAAGCGCCACCGGTAGTTTTTCCAGGCCTGAAATCGAAAGCTCAACGGCGGTAGCGAGTGTGCGACCGATCTCATCAAAAGCTGCAACTGCTAATTCGTCTAGGGCATCAGCGTCTTCGCGAAGTTGGTCCGCGGTGCGGGCGAGACTCTCGGCAATGCCAGGCCCGAGTTCATGTTCCAAAACCGGCAGCACGTTTTCTCGCACACGCACTCGCGAGAATCGCTCCTGCGTGTTGTGCGGATCGTGCCAGATTTTCAGCTCGGTCGCTTCGCAGACCTCAACGGTTTGGCTTCTGGTTAAGGAAAGTAATGGCCGCAGGTAACGCCCGGTGAGTTCGGCCATGCCACTAAGACTTCTGGCGCCAGAACCGCGAGCTAGCCCGAGAAGCACAGTTTCGGCTTGGTCGCCGAGGGTGTGAGCCAACAGCACAAACTTTGCATCAACGGCCGCAGCAACTTCGTCGATGGCTTCATATCTTGCGCTTCGAGCGGCAGCTTCCAACCCGCCTTCACTGCCCACCTGAACCGTGACGATTTCAACGAGGGCAAAACCTAGCTCCGCCAACTGCGTCGCAGTTTCTTTGGCAACCTTGGCGGTTTCCGGTTGAATGCCGTGATCCACAATAACTGCGCCAATTCTCAAGTGAAGTTTTGGGCCTTCAAAAGCGAGTGCGGCGGCGAGCGCCAAAGAGTCGGCACCGCCCGAGCAGGCCACGAGAACCAGGTCGTTGGCTTTCACGCCGTGCTGTTCCAAACTCACGCGCAACAAACGGCGAACTTCGGCAACCGCCGGTGTCATTTTGGAGCGCTTAGTCATTGGTCTCTTTCGGTAGACTTCTTGGCAACAAGCCTATTTAGGAGAACCATGGGTTACGAAGTAGTTATTGAAATTCCTCGCGGAAGCCGAAACAAATATGAGGTTGACCACGAGACCGGCCGAGTGCACCTAGACCGTGTTCTATTCACTCCGTTTGTGTATCCCGTCGACTACGGTTACTTCGACAAGACCCTCGGCGGCGACGGCGACCCGCTAGACGCCCTGGTGCTACTCGAGTTCCCAGTGTTCCCTGGTGTTGTGGTTGACGTTCGCCCGGTTGCCGTGCTTCCAATGGAAGACGACGGCGGAATCGACGAGAAGCTGGTTTGTGTTCCAACCAAAGACCCTCGCTGGTCTCACATCCAAGATCTTGCCGACATCCCTGAGCAGACCAAGAACGAGATCGAGCACTTCTTTACCCACTACAAAGACCTTGAGCCTGGCAAGTGGGTAAAGGTTGGTCAGTGGGCCGGGCGCGATGCTGCCGAAAAGCTAATCAAAGAAGCTCAGGAACGCTACGTTCACTAAGCGCTAGGGCGAGCGGCGTAGGGGAATAGTTCTCCCCAACGCATTGGTACTTCACGCACAACCGTTCCAGGTCGAGGAGCCTCCAGCATTTTGTTGTCTCCGCTGTAAATCGTGATGTGGTACTTGTCGCCATCGAAGGCCTTTGAGGTTGTGTAAAAAAGTAAATCGCCGGGCTGACGTTCGCTCATCGGAACCAACTGCTTACGCTGGGCAGCTAAACGGAATTGCGCCACAACCGAGTGCCAGCTGATATAAATTCCGGCGGCTTTCTTGTAAGTGGTCATGGTGAGTCCAGAGCAATCCCAAAAGTTCATGCCGGCAGCCCCGAAAACATACTTCTCTCCACGTTGGTCTCGTGCAAACGCTAGAACGCGTCGAACCACCTCGGGGTCGGCGTCTTTTACCTTGTAAAGCGACGGTGCGGTGAGAACGCTCCCTGAATTTCCGCTGTTCTGTCGGGCTTCAGCGGCAATACCCTCTGCGCGGCGACGTTCCAGATCAGCGCTCGTACGCTGCAGCACAGCCAATTGTGCATAAAAAGTGGTTTGAGCCGACTTATTCGCGGAAATCTTGTTTGAGAGCTCATTGGCGGCACCGGCTGCTTTATCGTAGGACGCCTTCGCCACCTTGGCTTTAGCCAACATATCTTGTTTCGCCACATTCAGCTGGTCGGTTACCGACTGGGCGTAACGCTGTTTCTCAACCGCCTTGCGGTAGGTGGTGTCGTTTTGCACGGCAAGACGATCGCGCGCGCCCAGCTGATAAAGCAGGTTATCCGCCTGGCCAGCGTTCAACAGAAGAGATGCGCCGGTTCCGGCCGAGCCATTTCTATACATCTGAGCTGCAATTTGTGCGAGTCGAGCCTTTGCGTCGTTCGCCCGTTCGTTGGCCACATCAGCCTGAGCCTGCAAGGTAGCCACCTTTGCCGAAATGTCCTCCAACTGCTGTTTGGCCACGTTGTACTTCTCGCCAAGTTGCAATGCCACGCGAGAAAGTTTGTCTTCCTCTTTTAGTTGAACCGAGAGAATCTCGTTGAAACGGGCAATTAGTGCCTTCTTCTTAGTCACGCTTTTCTTGGCCGCTTGAACTTCCGACCAGGTTGGGTAGCTGGGAACCGCCCAGCTCGGAGTGATTGAAACGGAAGTGGCAACCAGGGTGCTGGCCAGCACAGATGCGCCAAGCGCACGCCAAAACCTCGATGAAAACTTCACTTTTCAAAACTAGCATCGAGAGCACAATGCGTCCCTGAAGAAAGCCTGTGAATGGCGGGGTTGCGAAGAGAGGCTTCCTCAAGTAATCTTGACCCTTGGTGCTATCAAGTATCAAGCTTTGTAGGCCCCATCGTTTAGAGGCCTAGGACACCGCCCTTTCACGGCGGCAGCACGGGTTCGAATCCCGTTGGGGTCACCACAAAGCCTGATTCGAGAAGCAACATCTGGTCCTGTAGCGCAGTTGGTTAGCGCGCCGCCCTGTCACGGCGGAGGTCGCGGGTTCAAGTCCCGTCAGGATCGCTAGGTTGTTGAGAAACTACCTAAGGCTCTGTAGCTCAGTTGGTAGAGCGAACGACTGAAAATCGTTAGGTCACCGGATCGATGCCGGTCGGAGCCACAAAAATCCCGGATCTCACGACCCGGGATTTTTGCTTTAAGGAGGGATGCGCCTTGATAACGGTTCTGCTCGGGTTTGCCACAGCGCTCGTCTATGGGTTCGCCGACTTCTTCGGAGCAATCAGCTCTCGCAAACTCAAACCAATTTTTGTCACACTATTTTCTGGCGTCAGCGGTTTAATTTTCCTAATCTTGATGACTCCGATATTTGGTATCTCTGGTGATCCTCGGGCGATCTTCTGGGGAGTTTTGGCCGGGATCGCGTCGGCAGTGGCCGTAACAACACTTTATGCATCACTCGCCATCGGACCAATCTCAATTATTTCGCCTCTCGGCGCGGTGATGTCAGCTATCGTTCCGATGTTTTTCGGAGTCTTCTTTATGGGTGAACAATTCTCATTGGCCGGATGGCTTTCGCTTGCAGGGATTTTGATTGCTGTCGTTTTGGTTGGATTCGTGCCGACCAAGGATTCGCGTCTGCCCCCTGCCCGAGGCCTTGTTCTTGGGGTGACCGCCGGAACTTTCATCGGCTTGATTCTTATCTTCATCAACCAAGCACCTACCGACTCAGGGCTAACCCCCGTAGTGATGATGCGATTGGTTAGCGCCGGCACAATTGCAGCATTGGTGCTGATCTCTTTTGTAATCTACAAAAACGTCCAGCCAGGTGAGTTCAAAATTGGGAAAAAGTTATGGTTGCTAGTGGCCTTGACTGGAATCTTGGATTCGTCCGCTAACTTGTTTTTCTTATTCGCCATGCGTTTTGGTTCTCTGACAGTTGTTTCCGTTCTAACCGCGCTGTACCCGCTCGGAACGATTATCCTGGCTCGTATCTTTTTGAAAGAAAAGATCGCCAAAGTACAACTGGCGGGAGTGCTGCTGGCACTTTCGTGCAGCGCTCTCCTCGCCAGTGGTATCTAGGGTTACTTGCCGCAGTTGCAGCCGCCGCAGTTGCAGCCATCTTGGAGCTTAATCATTTTGCGCCTCCTTCCAATGTGCTTCTAATGCGACTATACGCTTCGGGGATAGACTCACACTAGATTTCCCATCAAACTGTAAGGTTCAAAAACCATGACCAAAACGCGTAACCGTTGGATTGGTCTCGTGTTTATCTCGATGGCCATTTCGTTGGTAATTATCGACGGCACTATCGTGAACACGATTTTCCCAGACATCATCCGTGCCCTGGATTTGAGCTCCACCGAAGTTCAGTGGGTTCAGGAGAGCTATGTGCTCGTGTTTGCGTCGCTGCTTTTGGTTTGGGGTTCTCTCGGCGATCGCTTCGGTCGCAAATTCATTTTGGTTTTGGGTATCGCGATTTTCGTGGCCAGCTCGGTTTGGGCCGGTTACTCAACCGATGCCACCAGCATGATTGCCGCTCGTGTGGTTCAGGGAATCGGTGGTTCGATGGTTCTTCCAACCACGCTCTCGCTGGTGAACGCAAACTTCCAAGGCAAAGAACGTGGGATCGCGTTTGCCGTTTGGGGAGCTACCATCGGTGGAATGGTTGCCCTAGGGCCAGTGCTCGGCGGCTGGCTCGCTACTTCATTTGGCGAAGACGGCTGGCGTTTGGCTTTCAACATTAACCTTCCGTTAGGTCTGATTGTTATGGCCGGCCTGATCTACTGGGTTGCCGAATCTAAGCAGGCTCAACGAGCCGGCGGTATCGACTTCGTTGGTGCAATTATTTCCACCGTCATGTTCCTGACCCTCGTGTTCGGTCTGATTGAGGGTCGCATCTACGGTTGGTGGGACCAAACAGCAACCGCATTCCAAATTGGTGATTTCAAGTGGGAAACCGGCCAGATCTCGATCATCCCGATTTCTTTGGCGATCTCTTTGGTCGCCTTCATTGCCTTTTACTTCTGGGAGCGCTACCGCGAAAAGGCTCAAAAGAACGTTCTGCTTGATTTGAACCTCTTCAAGATTGCCTCTTTCCGTAACGGCTCAATCGCCGCCCTAATCATCTCCATGGGTGAATTCGGATTACTCTTTGCAATTCCACTTTGGTTGCAAAACGTACTGGGCCTCTCCCCAATTGACTCCGGTTTGGTACTGCTGTTCCTAGCCGGAGGTGCTTTCCTAGCGTCTGGAGCGGCCGGTGCACTCAGTGGAAAGGTTCCAGCGGCCACCGTGGTTCGTATCGGTGTTGGTTTGGAACTAGCCGCCGTTGCTTCGGTAGCTATCTTCGCCAACGTCGAGTCTGGTTGGATTTCAATCGCCCCGAGCCTGTTTATCTACGGCATCGGTGTTGGTATGGCTACCGCCCAGCTCACCGGCGTGATCATGGTTGACGTACCGGCAGACATGTCTGGCCAGGGATCTGGTACCCAGAGCACCGCTCGTCAGATTGGTTCGGCACTAGGCATCGCAGTTTTGGGAACCATGCTGTTTACCGGAACCCAAAACTCCATCGACACCCGCCTTGCCGAATTGAACATCGACAAAGAGCGCGCCGGAGTTATCTCTCAGCTAGTTGTTGACAGCGCCGGCTCCGCGATTCCTTCGCTGAAGGAGAGTCTGGTTGCTCAGCAGGTTCCTGAGGATGTTGCCGACCAGATTGTTACCGCGGCTGGCGATGGCTTCACCGAGGGCACCAAGTTCTCGGCCTGGGCTGCCGGAGCATTCTTAGCCCTCGGTTTCCTTTCCACCTTTGGTCTCGGAAGCCGGAGGCGCAAGGAGTAAAGTAACTCTTTGTGAATGAAACATCCAAAGAGCCTCGCACTAAGCGAATTTTCCTCGGTAAAAAACTTTCTAACAAAAAACTAGAAGGCGAACTGCTGCCGAAGAGCGTGGCTCTCCCTATCTTCTCCAGCGACCCCCTTTCATCCGTGGCCTATGGCCCTCAAGAACTTTTGATGATTCTTACCCTAGGTGCCGTTGGTGGTGTCTCCACCCTTATCTATACACCTTGGATTGCCACGATGGTGGTGATTCTTTTGGCCATTATCGTTCTCAGTTACCGAATGGTCATCAAGGCTTACCCTTCCGGTGGTGGCGACTACGAGGTAGCGAAAACCAACATCGGTGAAAAGTCGGCTCTGGTCGTGGCTAGCGCGCTTTTGATCGACTACGTAATGACCGTGGCGGTTTCAATTTCAGCGGGAACAGACAACCTGATCTCGGCCTTCCCAGGACTCGATCCTTTCAGAATCGAAATTGCAATTGGTTTCATCGTCTTGCTCATGGCAATCAACCTTCGCGGCGTGCGCGAATCGGGCCTCGCATTTGCTGTGCCAACCTACATCTTTATTGCCAGCGTATTTGCGCTAATCGGAACCGGTCTCTACCGAATGCTAGTGCTCGGCGAAGACCTAACCGCTCCTTCATCTGGCTACGAGGTTCACGTGGAACAGCAGCTTCAGGCAACGCCCTGGCTCCTGGCGTTTCTGCTCTTGCGTTCCTTTGCCTCTGGTTCGGCAGCGCTAACCGGTATCGAAGCTATCGCCAACGGCGTTCCCGCATTCAGGAAACCCAAGGTCAAAAACGCTCAGATCACCATGACACTCATGGGTCTTACCGCCATCACCATGTTTTCCGGAATCATCTTCTTCGGCCTTGCCACGGGGGTTCAGTACATCGAAGATCCTGAGCTTCAGCTAAAAGGCGCCGACCT
This sequence comes from Actinomycetota bacterium, assembly GCA_041179025.1. GTDB lineage: Bacteria > Actinomycetota > Actinomycetes > Actinomycetales > Microbacteriaceae > Rhodoluna. The sequence goes on from JBEGUF010000004.1 coordinate 34,582, forward strand.
CGTTGCATTCTCAGCCGGACCACAGCAATCGGTCATCGCTCAGCTGGGTGTGGCCATCTTCGGCAACGGCTCAATTATGTTCTTCGTGCTTCAGGCGGCTACCGCAGCTATCTTGCTGCTGGCCGCCAACACCGCATTCAACGGTTTCCCGCTGCTTTCGTCGGTGCTAGCAAAAGACAAGTACGCGCCTAAGGCTCTGCTCACCCGAGGCGACCGCCTGGTTTACTCCAACGGAATGCTCTCGCTCACCGCAGCCGCTCTGGTGATGGTTCTGCTATTCGAAGCCGACGTAACCCGACTAATTCAGCTCTACGTTCTCGGTGTATTCACCGCCTTCACGGTTGGCCAGATCGGCATGTTGAGGCACTGGAAGCGCGGAATGAAAGACGGTTCGATTAGCAAGCGTGAGGCAACCAGCGGTCGCATCATCAATGGAATCGGTGCCTCGCTCACCGGCCTGGTGTTAGGAATCGTAACGGTAACCAAGTTCCTCGAAGGTGCCTGGGTTGTGTTTGTTATTGCCATCCCGCTCTACTGGGTGATGCTAAACACCAACCGCTACTACAAGACCATTGAAGCCGAAATTGCCCTCGACGAAAGCACCCAGTTTGGAAGCGAGGGCGATTACGCGGTTGTTTTGATGGACAAGCTCAACAAACCACAGTTGAAGGCTCTCGACTACGCCCTTTCCAGCAAGCACGATCGCCTTGACGCGGTGCACGTTGCCGTTGACCCGGAACGCGCTGAAGCTTTCCGCCTTGAATGGAAGGCATTTGGAATCAAGGTTCCTCTGAAGATTATCGAATCGCCCTACCGCGACTTCAGCGCTCCGCTAATCGAATTCTTGGAAGACCACCGCAAACGTCACGGCCGCGAGCGCATCTCGGTTTACCTGCCGAAGTTCATCGTTGGCCACTGGTGGGAACACATCTTCCACAACCACCGCGCCAACCGTTTGCGCTCAAGACTGCTTTACGTGCGCGGCGTAATGGTGACCCTGGTTCCTTGGCGTCTCGAGTCTGCGGAGAAGTTCAACCCGTTCAACCGAAACCCACTTCCAGGTGACTCTCGTCGCGGCGAAATGGTGAGACCGGCTCAACGCCGCCACCACAAGTTGGCTCGCAACGAGGTAATCGTAATTACCGCCGACGAAAAAGACGACGAGTAAGTAATTGCCAGCGCTACTGATCTTCCTCACCTTTTTGGGTGGAGCTGTAGGTAGCGCGCTTAGGTTTCTAATCTCGAGGTCGGTGGACGACAACGCCACCGGACTTTGGATCGTGAACCTGGCCGGGGCATTGGTTCTCGGTTTCGTCCACGTGTCTTCACTCACCAAATCAGCTAAGACCCAGGCGTTGCTTGGCACCGGCTTTGCTGGCGGATTCACCACGGTGAGCGGGCTGTTCACCTTCGCGCAACTCACTCCTCAGGGAAGTTACGGAGTTCTAGCGTCGCAGATTTTCATTGGTATTTTGGCCTACTGGCTCGGACGAGTGCTTGGCGGTGAGCGAACTTGGTCGAAGTCTTAGTAGTGGCATTATTCGGCGGCCTGGGCAGTGTGCTTCGAAGCCTCATTGGCAATTTCAAGGGTTACCTGCCTTGGGGTATTTTGGCTGCCAACACCCTAGGAACCGCGCTAGCGGCCTGGTCTATGCTCACCCAGCCACAACTTGGTTTGGTGCTGGTGGCTGGGCTGGCCGGAGGGCTTTCCACGTTTTCAACCTTCGTGGCTCAAACCTGGCAACTGCTTCAGAGTGACCGCCGAATGGCTGCAGGCCTAAATGTTCTCTTGAACCTACTTCTTCCATACACAGCCTTGATGCTCGTGGGCTTTAGCCTGTAACGGCTGATAAACTCTTTTCAGGTTTCTATCCCGTTGATTTTTAGTTAGGGGGCTCGCCATGGGGCGTGGCCGTCAAAAAGCGAAGCACACTAAGGTTGCGCGCGATCTAAAGTACTACAGCCCAAACACCGATTTGTCTGCGCTGGAAAAAGAACTCGCGCCAGAAGCAACCGAAAACGAACTGGTTGATAAGTGGGCGGATCTTTACCCAGACGATGAAGCCGAGGACGAAACCTCCGAGGACGAAGCTAAATAACTAGCTTGCGTATGTCCCGATAAGGCGGACCGCACCACCGTTTACACCCTTAGCACCCTGAACGTAGCCGCTTAGATCTGTAGCGGCAGTTTCAATTGAACCGAGCACCCACGTTTTGAATCCCTTGGCGTTTAGCGCAGCCTTGATGGCTTCTGCCTTGGCAGCCGAAACGACCAGTGCTTGGCCGAGACCTAGATTCCAGGTTCCCTCAACCGACTCAAGTGAGAAGCCGCCCCACTTGGAAAGCACGCGGAACACTTCAAGCGGAGACCAGGTTGAACGATCAACCTCCAGCGAAACTCCCTGCGGCAGAACGCGAGCCAGGTTGGCAGCAATTCCTCCACCGGTGATGTGGCTCATCGCGTGAACGCCTGCGCCAAGTTCGCTCTCTAGCAGTTCGTTTAGTACTCCCGTGTAAAGGCGCGTTGGCGTGAGCAGTGCCTCACCTAAGTTGCCCGAGAATTCGTCTACGTGATCGGTGTATTTGAGACCTCGGTCGGCAACAACTTTACGAACCAGCGAGTAACCGTTTGAGTGAAGGCCCGAAGCTTCGATACCGAGAACCACATCGCCGGCGGCAACTTTCTGCGGGCCGAGCAACTTGGAAGCCTCAACCACGCCAACGGCAGCTCCAGCCACGTCGTAGTCGTCTGGCCCGAGGAGCCCTGGGTGTTCGGCTGTTTCTCCCCCAACCAGGGCAACGCCAACCTCTGAACACGCTTCGGCAATGCCTCGAACGATGTCGGCGATGCGGCTTGGAACAACTTTTCCGCAGGCAATGTAGTCGGTCATGAACAGGCTCTTGGCACCAACCACCACGATGTCGTCGACGACCATACCTACTAGGTCTTGGCCGATGGTGTCGTGCTTGTCGATGGCCTGTGCGATGGCAACTTTGGTACCAACGCCGTCGGTTGAAGTGGCAAGAAGCGGCTGCTGGTAGTTCTTGATGAACGAGACGTCCATCATGCCGGCAAACCCGCCGAGGCCACCAAAGACCAAATCGTTGTGAGTGGCAGAAACCGAGCGCTTCATCAGCTCTACGGCCAGATCTCCGGCCTCGGTGTCAACCCCGGCTTTGGCGTAGGCGTTTTCAGTCATTAGTTCTTTTCCGCATCGGTGACCACAGCGTTTAGCTCTGAGTCTGGGCCAGGTTCACAGGCTGCCGCGTCGTTGCGTTCAAGCAAGTTTTTACCCAACCGATCTGCGGTTGGAAGTTCGATGGGGTATTTGCCTGTGAAGCAAGCGGTACAGAGTTCTCTCTCCTGCTGGCCGGTGGCGGCAATCATTCCATCTTTCGACAGGTAACCGAGAGTGTCGGCATTGATAGAAGCGCGAACGTCTTCAACTCCTAGCCCCGTGGCGATAAGTTCGGCGCGAGTGGCGAAGTCGATTCCGTAGAAACACGGCCAGGTGATCGGCGGGCTAGAGATGCGAATGTGAATCTCGGCGGCGCCGGCTTCGCGAAGCATCTGCACTAGAGCGCGCTGGGTATTGCCTCGAACAATCGAGTCATCGACCACGATGATCCGCTTGCCTCGAATAACTTCCTTGAGCGGATTCAGTTTCAAACGAATACCGCGCTGGCGAATAGTTTGCGATGGCTGAATGAAAGTTCGTCCAACGTAGGCGTTCTTCACCAGCCCGTGCCCGAATGGGATTCCAGATTCCTGAGAGTAGCCAATCGCTGCTGGGGTTCCCGACTCAGGGGTTGGAATTACCAGGTCGGCTTCTACCGGGTACTCGCGAGCTAACTGGCGACCCATCGCAACTCTTGAGTCATAGACATTTTTACCGTTGATGCTGGTGTCTGGGCGGGCCAGGTAAACGTATTCGAAAACGCAACCGGCACGTTTGGTTTCGGCAAACCGCGACGAGCGCAGACCGTTTTCGTCGATGGCGATCAGCTCACCAGGTTCAACCTCGCGAACAAATGACGCACCAACGATATCTAGTGCTGCGGTTTCGGAGGCAACCACCCAGCCGCGCTCCAAACGTCCCAAAACCAACGGACGAACTCCCTGAGGGTCGCGTGCGGCATACATTGTGGTTTCGTCCATGAAAACCAGACAGAAAGCACCCTTCACCTTGGGCAGAAGCTCTAGAGCGGTCGATTCGAGAGTGTGGTCAAGATCGCCAGCCATCAGAGCGGTAAGCACGGCGGTATCGGTGGTATTGCCGCCGGTAATTTCGTTGCTCTCCTGATTTGGGTAGCGTTCTTTCAAAAGCACCAGAAGGTCGGCCGTGTTGGTTAGGTTGCCGTTGTGGGCCAAGGCGATGGTTCCGGCTGAGGTGCGGCCAAGGGTTGGCTGAGCATTTCTCCACGACGAAGCGCCGGTGGTTGAGTATCGGTTGTGGCCAACTGCAATGTGGCCAACCAAGCTCTCGAGCGCTGATTCGGAGAAGACCTGCGACACGAGACCCATGTCTTTATAGACCAAAATCTTTTTGCCATCGGAGGTGGCGATACCGGCCGACTCTTGGCCGCGGTGCTGCAGAGAGTAAAGACCGAAGAAGGTTAGCTTGGCAACTTCTTCACCCGGAGCCCAAACACCAAAAACACCGCACTGGTCTTTTGGTAACTCTTCGTCGGGTAGTAAATCGTGATTTAGCAGGCCGTCGCCACGAAGCATAGCTACCCTCGATTCGAAAAGTTTGCGGGGATTACTCCTCTAAGTTTAGCGGCTGCGCTCGGCCACTGCTGTTTTCGCACGAAGCCTCGAAATGCCGTCGAGAATTAGAGCTAGCACCAAACCGAGAGCAGCCCCGGCTCCGGAGAAATAGGTGAGTAGCAGACCGAGAATTGAAGCGTTACCCTTCGACGACTCATCGATGTTCAGGTAGACAATCACGGCAGCAATAAGGCCGATGCTTGCGAACGCCAGAAGGAACGGCAGATACTTGGGTGCTTTTCGAATGGTTACGTTTTCTTTTGCCATAACTCTATTGAACCATCAACGCCAGATTGGCAGAGCATCAGAGATGTCGGCTCTGGTTCCGGAAGCCAAGATTTTCCCGCTGGTAACTAGTTCGCTCCAAGTGACTTCGCCAACCGCGAGCGCAAACCATTCGACAGCACCTAGTTCAACGGTGTTTGGAGGTGTACCTCGGCGATGGGTTAGCCCATCAATGCATTGCACAGCTCCGAGCGGTGGCACTCGGACTTCAACCGAGCGACCTGGGCGAAGAAAACTCAGTTCTTCCAAAAGATACCGAACCGCTGTTTTGAAATCAGTATCCGAATTCACCCGCTTCGACGAATCAGCGAGCACAGCGCGCACGGCAGCAACTCCGTCGACGGGCTTGATTCTTCGCTGAGGCATGCCACCAGCCTAACCAACTCGCTTAAACTTGAGTTATGAAAATCCTTGTTCTCGGTTCGGGCGCTCGCGAGCACGCCATTGTGAAAGCACTGGTTCGCACCGGCACTCACGCCGATCAGATTGTGGTGGCTCCCGGTAACGCTGGAATCGCGAGCGACGTAACCTGCGACCCGAGCCTGAACATGATGGATCCGGCAGCAGTTACCGAATACGCCAAGCATAAAGGTTTCGAGCTAGTCATCGTTGGCCCTGAGGCTCCTCTAATCGAGGGCGTTGCCGATCCGTTGAGGGCAGCTGGCATCGACGTGTTCGGGCCTAGCAAACAGGCTGCCCAGTTGGAAGGCTCCAAGGCGTTTGCGAAAGAGATTATGGCTGCCGCCGGAGTACCAACCGGCCGCGCCCACGAGTGCACCACACTCGATCAGGTCAAAGCGGCCATCGACGACTTCGGTGCCCCGTACGTGGTGAAGGCAGATGGTTTGGCCGCCGGCAAGGGCGTTATCGTAACCAACGACCGCGAAGCTGCAATTGAGCACGCGAAGAAGTTCTTACACCTCGGCATTCTGGTTGAGGAGTTCCTAGATGGCGAAGAGGTTTCACTGTTCTTCCTAGCCGACGGCAAGAATGTTTTGGCGCTTACCCCGGCTCAGGATTTCAAGCGCGCTTTCAACGACGACGAGGGTCCCAACACCGGCGGTATGGGTTCATACACCCCGCTACCTTGGTTGCCCGCAGGCTTCGTGGAAGAAGTGCGAGAAACAGTGGCACTACCAACCGTGAGAGAGCTTGCCAAGATTGGTACTCCATTCGTTGGTTTGCTCTACTGCGGTCTCATCGTGACCAAGGCCGGTATCCGCGTGATTGAGTTCAACGCTCGCTTCGGAGACCCTGAAACCCAGGTTGTTCTTCGAAGGCTCACCACGCCTCTCGCAGGGCTTCTGCACAAAGCAGCCTCCGGTCATCTGGAAGCGGCACCCGAACCAGAGTTCAGCAATCACGTGGCTGTGGCCGTGGTGGTCGCTAGCGAAGGCTATCCAGACGTGAGTGCTCCCGATCGAGAACTAACCGGAATCACCGAAGCCGAGAGCGTTGAAGGCGTGGAAGTTTGCGTAGCGGCAGCCAAAGAGGTTGATGGAAAGCTCATGGCAAACGGAGGCCGAGTGCTCAGCGTTGTGGCGCTAGGCAAAGACTTCAAACACGCCCGCAAGCATGCCTACGAAGCCGTGGCGCACATCAGGCTGGAAGGCTCTCACTTCCGCACCGACATCGCCGCGAAGGTAGCTCATGACTAGCGTAATCCCCGGCTGGCACCACGTTTACTCTGGCAAGGTTCGAGACCTCTACGAGAGCAACGATCCAAACCTCAGTCATCTGATCCTAGTGGTCGCCTCCGACCGCGTAAGCGCCTTCGATCAGGTTTTGGAACCAGCCATCCCTAACAAGGGTAAGCACCTAACCACGCTCACCAACTGGTGGTTTGAACGACTGCCGGTTGAGAACCACGTGAGCCACGAAGTTCCCGTGCCAGCCGAAGTGCAAGGACGCGCCACGATTGCCAAGAAATTGGAGATGTTTCCAATCGAGTGCGTGGTGCGAGGCTACATCTCTGGCTCGGGTTGGAAGGAATACCAAGACAAGGGTGAAATCTGCGGCGTAGAACTTCCAGAGGGTCTAACTTTCGGGGGCAAACTGCCACGACCAATCTTCACACCGGCTTTCAAGGCTGAACTCGGCGACCACGACGAAAACATTAGCTTCGAAAAGGTTGTTGAAATCATCGGTCTCGAGAACGCTGAACGTTTGCGCGCCCTCTCGCTAGAGATCTTCGCTAAGGCTTCCGAGTTAGCTGAACAGGCTGGCCTGATCTTGGCCGACACCAAGTTTGAGTTCGGGGTTGACCCGGCCACCGGTCACACCGTGTTGGGCGACGAAGTGCTCACGCCAGATTCGTCGCGGTTTTGGTCGAAATCAGCCTGGGACCGAGGCGAGCGCAAAGACTCTTTCGACAAACAGATTGTTCGCAACTGGTTGGCAGAAAACTGGGACCAAAAGGGGAACCCTCCAGCACTACCGGCAGAGATTGTGGGTCAGACTCAGGGAAAGTACGCCGAGCTAGTAGAGCGGCTAACTCAAGAAGTGGCTTAGAGCTCTACTTTTCTTCTTTTTTGGCGGCACGCTTTTTCCATGCGGTCAGGCCGATCATGATGATGCAAAGAACTATAACGCCGAAGCAAATCTGAATAAAAAGTTCAAGCTCGGTAGAAGTGGTTTCCATGCTCCGAGCATAGCGAAAGGGCCCGGGATTTCTCCCGAGCCCTTCCAAATCGACTAGCGATTGTTACTTGTTCATACCCTTTAGGAAGTTAACCATTAGAGCGGTAACTGCGGCACCAATAAGGATTGCTGCAATGTACGCGAATACGTTGGTTACTAGAGGGAACACGAAGATACCACCGTGTGGGGCAGGGATTGCGTTGCCGAATAGACCTACAAGGCCACCGGTAACAGCAGAACCAACCATGATCGATGGGATTACGCGGGTTGGGTCAGCAGCGGCGAAAGGAATCGCACCTTCAGAGATGAAGGATGCACCTAGTAGCCAGCCAGCCTTACCGTTTTCGCGCTCTGCGTCATCGTATAGCTTCTTGTTTAGAACGGTTGCTAGAGCCATACCGATTGGTGGAACCATACCGGCAGCCATAACGATAGCCATGATCTTGAACTGGCCAACTTCACCCACTGGGGTTCCAGCGGCAGCAAGTTCTAGACCAGCGGCTAGACCAGTGGTTGCGAAGGTGTAAGCAACCTTGTTTACTGGGCCACCCATGTCGAATGCCATCATTAGACCAAGTACTAGACCTAGTACTACTAGACCAGCAGTGGTTAGACCGGTTAGACCGCTGTTTAGAGCGCCGATTAGCCAGCTAACTGGAGCCTTTAGCAATAGAACCATTGCTAGACCGGTAACCAAAGAAGCTAGTAGAGGAATGATCACTACAGGCATCAATGGACGAATCCAGCTTGGAACCGACCAGCGGCTGATCCATAGAGCCAAACCACCAGCAAGTGCACCACCGAGGATTGCTCCAAGGAATCCGGTGCCGGTGCCTAGTGGGTTGCCGTCTAGACCGGTAGCCAAAGCACCAGCAACGAAACCTGGAGCTAGACCTGGACGGTCGGCAATTGCGTAGGCAATGTAACCGGCAAGAACTGGTACGAAGAATGCGAATGCAGCCTTACCTAGCCAGAAAATGACGAATGCCCAGGTACCGATTGAAAGGTAGTTTGGGTTTGCTGGGTCAGTGATACCCATTTTTGCTGCGTCATACGCGTGGATACCGTCGGTACCTGCATAAGCCGAACCTAGCAAGAAGCCGAGGGCAATAAGAATACCGCCAGCGGCCACGAATGGAATCATGTAAGAAACACCGGTCATCAGCCATGTTCTGATGCGTGCACCGGTACTAGTAGTTGCACTACTCATTGTTTGAGCCTCCTAAGCCCTATCAGTTTCTTGAAGTGCGGGGGTTGCGCTTCAAGTTTTTCGTTCGGAACTTACCCGAACAAACCTCCGAAGAATCCCTTCTTCTTTTCTCCCTTAGGTTTTTCAACCTTTGGTTTTTCAACGGCCGGGGCCGCCACAGGTGCTGCAGCCAACTTGGTTGCAGTTCCCGCTTCGATTGCTGCGATAAATTCGGTCAAAACGTTGACGCCCTTGTCGCCACCAATAACCTTGGCAACACCGAGCTGAATGTAAGGCTTGCCAGCGAAACGATCACGGCCTTTTACCTCTAGGTCAACGGCAAAGATCACGCCGTCGGCTGCGTCGATGAGTTCTTGCTTCATCGGGTTGGTTCCTGCTGAACCCTGGGTCTCAACCGTAATCTCGTGGCCAAGCTTTTTGGCGGCCTGCTCTAGAGCGGCCTGAGCCATGTAGGTGTGTGCGATACCGGTGATGCACGCGGTTACTCCAACAAACTTCATTACTTCTGTACCTCTCGAGTTAGGGTAGCGGCAATCACCGCAGGGTCGGTTTCGGCAAGTAATTCGTTACGGAATTCTTCGTCCATGACTTTGTAGGCAATCGTGCCCAGAATTTCTAGGTGCTCGGATCCGCCGGTGGCAGGAGCAGCAATCAAAAAGATTAGGTTTGAGTTTCCGTCTTCGGCACCGAAGTCGACTCCGGATTTGCTGGTGGCAATAGCTACGGACGGCATCGTAACGGCATCACTTTGCGCGTGGGGAATAGCAATTCCGCCTTCAATTCCGGTCGGGAAATGTTCTTCGCGTTTAGCAACCGCGTCTAGGTAAGTTTCGATATTGGTCACTCGACCAGCGTCAACGAGCCGTTGGGCCAGTTGCCTGGTTGCGTCGACCTTGTCGGTGGCCTCAAGGCCCACGATGACCAGGTCGGCCGTGGTTACTGCATTACTCAAATGTTTCTTCTACTTTCTCGCCTGAGGGTCAGTGGGTTGAACCTCACAGCGCGAGTTTATCTATTGAGTTACGAAATAAACTTTAGGTAGGGCATTGTCTTTACATTTGGACATTTCGTAAAACGTAACCAAAAAGAGACAATTAGATTTACGGCTATATTTATCGAGTATTAATTGTTTGTACACCTCCTAGATCGGATAGCGAGAACGCCATGTCAACTTTTGAATCCCAGGTAGAAGTTATTGACCCAATTGGTCTTCACGCTCGACCTGCCAGCCAAATTGTGAAGCTGGTAAAAGATTCCGGTGTAACCGTTCTCATCGGACGCGTTGGCGAAAATCTGGTGAAGGCGAACTCCCCACTGATGCTCATGGCCATGAAAGTCAAAACTGGAGAAACCCTAGCGGTCTCGGTTGAGTCTGAAGACGAAGCTGCCGCAGCCGCACTTGTTGCGGAAATTCAAGAGCTACTTCGAGGCTAAGGTGAGCCAAATCCTCACCGGCCTAGGCGTTGGTCTCAACGCTGTGGTGGCCGAAGTGTTTCAGGTCGCAGCGCCGAAACCTTTGCCGGCCTGGGCCAAATCCAACGCTGGCGTTTCTGCCGAAACCGAAAGCCTAAAGTCCGCAATTTCTTCTGTGGCCAGCGACCTAGATTCCCTAGCCGCCAAGTCTGATGAAACTTCCGCCGAAATCTTTGAGGCCCTAAAATACCTTCTAGAAGATGAGTCACTTTTTGACATGGCAGTGGTGCACCTAGACGAGGGCTGGTCGGCCGGTGCTGGCTACGGAATGGCCGTAAACGAATTCGCCGAAATGCTGGCCGGAGACGCAGCCTTCGAAGAGCGAATCGCAGACCTGCAAGATATATCAAAGCGCGTCCAGGCATCGATTGCTGGCATTCACATGGGCTTAGACCTGCCATCGAGCGGTTCTTTTGTAATTGTCGGAGAAGACTTTTCTCCGGCAGACACCGCGCAATTCACCCCTGCGGTAGTTGGCGTTATTACGTCTAAGGGCGGTCCAACTTCTCACACGGCTATTATTTGCCGGTCTCGCAGTATCCCAGCCGTCGTATCGGTAACTTCGGCAACGGGAATCCCCGCCGGCACATCGGTTTTGGTGGATCCGGTTGGCGATCGCGTGGTGGTTGGCGGAACTCTGGCTGACGCAACTAAGGCCTTGACGTTCACCAACACCGGCCGCGACCCTCTTGTAGAAGTTCGCGCCAACATCGGTTCGCTTGAAGATGCCTCGGCAGCGGCCAAGACCGGCGCCGTTGGTGTTGGCCTGTTCCGCACCGAACTTTTGTACCTAAACGAGAGTTCTCAGCCTTCGGTAGAACGCCAAAGAGATTTGTACGCATCCATCTTGGCTGCGGCCCCGGCCGGCCCGATTACCGTTCGAACCATCGACGCCGGCTCAGATAAGCCAGTTCCGTTTCTGAACATGCCCGAGGAAGAAAACCCGGCTCTCGGAGTGCGCGGCTACCGCCTAATTCAAGACCACCGCTCGTTTATCGAAGACCAGCTGAAGGGTCTCGAGGCAGCCAGATTGGTTACCGGTCGCGAAATCTGGGTAATGGCTCCGATGATTTCGACCGTTGCCGAGGCGGCCGAATTTGCCGCCCTCGCTCGTAGGTCTGGAACGTTCAAGGTGGGCGTGATGGTGGAGACCCCATCGATTGCGGCGCTGCTACCAGACCTTGCCGGCGTGGTCGACTTCGTTTCGGTTGGCACTAACGATCTCTCGCAGTATCTTTTTGCCGCCGACCGAATGAACCCATCGCTCGGCGCACTTCTCAACCCTTGGCAGCCAGGTCTCATTCGGACCCTGGAACGAATCGCGTCACAGGCAAAAGAGGTGGGAATCTACTCGAGCGTTTGTGGCGAGAGCGCTTCCGACCCAGCCTTTGCCGTGTTGCTGGCTGGGCTTGGCTTCGATTCGATTTCTTCGTCTAGATCTCAGGTAGATGCCGTTCGGGCAGCCTTGTCGGCGGTAACTCGCGAGCAGGCCGAATTGCTAGCTCAGGCGGTTCTTTCAGCTAAGTCTGCTGAAGACACCAAGAACGCTGCCGTAGCAGCTCTCTCAGCTCTATAGATTCTTTAGCGTTGCAGCCAAACGGTGGTGTTTGCGGGCACGCGTCCGTTCACAATTTTGTTTGTAGACAAAATCACTCGACCTGCTGGCGCCCTAACCGGCTTTTCGCCGAAGTTCGTGAAACACTCCCACCCATTTGGCCGACGGAAGTGAAGAACCTTGCCACCGAAGTGCTTAATCCAGGTCAGGCTCTCCTCGGTTTGCAACTGCCTGCGAAGGGCCAGTGCCAAGCGGTAGAGGTTTAGGCTCGAGCCCTCGTCTCGGTTCTGAACCTCGACGTTTTCGTTTTTGAACCACTCCGGCTGCGGGAGGTGCGAACCACCCGGGCCGAAGCCGTATGAAGAACCTTCCGAGGTCCAAGGCATTGGCACTCGGCAGCCGTCGCGGCTGATTGAGCCTTCGGCCCGGAACCACTGCGGGTCTTGCATCTGCTCGCTTGGAATGTTCAGCGGCTCGTGCAGCCCGAGTTCCTCTCCCTGATATAGGTACGTGGAGCCAGGCAGTGCCAGAACAAGCATGGTTGCTGCCTTGGCTCGTTGGGATCCGAGCTCGAAGTTGATCTTCGATTCACGGTCTTCACTTCTGAACCATTTAGGCAGGTTCTCCAGAGACTTCTTATCTAGGCCAAAACGTGTGGCGTGGCGAACCACGTCGTGGTTTGAAAACACCCAGGTCGTTGACGATCCAAATGATTCAGCCTCTTTGAGCTGGAAATCGATGGTGTCTTGGAACTTTTTGCGATTCCACGGAGTGACCAGGAGATCGAACCCAAACGCCTGACCCAGACCATCTTCGCTGGCATAGGCTGCCCTACGGTTCGGGTGCACCCAAGCCTCGGCCACAGCAACACGAGGAGGGTCGTACTCGTTGAAAACCTTCCGCCAGGTTTTGTAAATCTCGTGCACTTCGTCTCGGTCGAAGAGATCGTCGGTGCCGTCATTTTTCATTACCTCGAGAGCAAAGCTATTGCGAGCAGGGAGGTGGCCATCTTTCAGGTCCTTAGTAAGTGCGTGAGCCACGTCGATGCGATAGCCGTCTACTCCGCGGTCAGACCAAAACTTGATGGTCTTCAGGAAATCATCGCGCACTTCTGGGTTATACCAGTTGAAGTCTGGTTGCTCCTTGGTGAAAAGGTGCAGGTACCACTGGCCGGGAGTGCCGTCGGGTTCGGTGATTCGGGTCCAGCCGGTTGGACCAAAGTGACTGGTGAGTTCCGAGGGGCGTATCTCACCGTTGGCACCCTTGCCATCGCGGAAAATGTAGCGGTTACGCTCTGGTGAACCAGGCTTGGCCGCTAGAGCTTCCTGGAACCAAACATGTTGGTCGCTCGAGTGGTTCGGCACGATATCGATGAAGATTCGAATACCGGCGCCGTGAAGTTTCTCCACCATTTCGTCAAACTCAGCCAGGGTTCCAATACGCGGGTCGACGTCGCGGTAATCGGCAACATCGTAACCACCATCGGCCAACTCCGACGGATAGTGCGGGCTCAGCCAAACCGCATCGACACCCAGTTGCTTCAGATAGTCAACGCGACTAATGATTCCCCGGAGGTCACCGATTCCGTCGCCGTTGTAATCGGCAAAACTGCGGGGATAGATTTGGTAAACGACCGCTTGGCGCCACCAGTTTTTAGGGCCGCGTAGGAATGTGTGCTCAGACATAAGACCAATCATATGGGGGCTTCCGCGCGTAAACTTGTAGTTATGTCTCAACAAGTTGTGATTTTGGCTGCCGGCATGGGCACCAGGCTCTCGAGACCGCTACCGAAGCCCCTAACCGAGCTTTCCGACGGTCGTTCGATCATGTCCCAGCAACTGGACAACCTGAGCCACGCTTTCGGCGACGCGTTTCGCACGCTGATTGTGGTGGGTTTCAAACTAGAGGCAATCATTGAGCGCTTCCCAGAGGCAACCTTTGTTTATAACGAACTTTATGACCAGACCAATACCTCCAAGAGCCTTTTGAAAGCACTGCGTTCTTCGAGCGACGGCGGCGTGCTCTGGATGAACGGTGACGTGGTTTTCGACCCGCAGGTGCTAACTCGTGTGCTTCCATTTATCGAGGCAGAGCAGTCGTTCATCGTGGTGAACACCAGCAAGGTGAGCGACGAAGAGGTTAAATACACTCTCGACGAGCAAGGGTTCATCAAACTGCTCTCGAAAACTGTGGTTGGCGGATTAGGTGAAGCGGTTGGAATCAACTACGTGTCAGCTGCCGACAAAGCCGAACTAATTAAGTGCCTAGATGCCGTAGGCGATCAGGACTACTTCGAGCGCGGAATTGAAGTTGCGATCGAAACGGCCGGCGCAAAATTCAAAGCCATCGACATCTCAGACCTGTACGCAATCGAAATTGACTTCGCCGAAGACCTAGAACGCGTAAACGATCTTTTCAAGGGGAAATAATGACAAACTCATACAAAGTAACCAAGGCACTGATTCCGGTGGCCGGTTTGGGAACTCGATTCCTGCCGGCAACTAAGGCAATGCCTAAGGAAATGCTTCCGCTTATCGACAAGCCGGTGATTCAGTATGTGGTTGAGGAAGCGGTTGATACCGGACTCACCGACATCCTGATGATTACCGGCCGAAACAAGTCTTCGCTAGAGAACCACTTCGACCGCGTTGCCGAATTGGAGCAAACCCTAAAGGCCAAGGGCGACGCCGACCGCCTCGAGCAGGTTCAAGAATCCTCGGATCTCGCAGACATCTACTACACGCGTCAGGGAGACCCGAAAGGTCTCGGTCACGCGGTACTCACCGGTAAGCAGCACATTGGGAACCACTCGTTTGCGGTGCTACTGGGCGACGACGTCATCAACGCGAAAGACCCGCTGCTTTCGAGAATGATCGAAGTTCATGAGGCAACCGGCGACAACGTAATTGCTCTAATGGAAGTGGATCCGGCCGACATCTCGATGTACGGCTGCGCTGCTGTTACCGCAACGGAACAGGGTGATGTGGTTATCGTGACCGACCTGGTTGAAAAGCCGGCGGTGGCTGATGCTCCTTCGAACCTGGCTGTGATTGGCCGTTACGTTCTGCGCCCAGAAATGTTCCAGCTTTTGGAAGAAACTAAACCAGGACGCGGTGGCGAAATTCAGCTAACCGACGCCCTAGAGGCTGCGGCAAAAAACCCTGCGATTGCCGGAGGCGTTCGTGGAGTTGTGTTCCGCGGAAACCGTTACGACACCGGCGACAAACTGAACTTCATCAAGGCCACCATCAAACTCGGCGTTGACCGCGAGGACATTGGTGAAGACCTAAGAGAGTTCCTGCGCAACTTCGCAAAAACCTTGTAATTACTTAGCCAGTAGTTTTCTAACGCGAGGCACTACCTCGGTTGCATACAACTCAATTGATTTGAGATTGTGCTCCTGAGGAATCGGTCCGGTTGCATACTTCATTTCAAAACGTTGGGCACCAACAGACTCAATCGCGTGAACAATCTTCTTTGCCACGGTGTCTGGTGAACCCACGTAAAGCGAGCCCTGGTTCACTTCCTGAATGAAGTGGTCGATGCTCATCGGGCCCCAGCCGCGTTCACGCCCAATGCGCCCAAAGCTGATTGCGTAGTTTGGCCACTGCTGCTCGAACGCTTCGTCGTCGGTTTCGGCAATGTGCCCTGGCGAGTGAATGGAAACCGCCAGTGGCTCTTGGCCGAGTTGGGTAAGGCTGTCTCGGTAAAGCTTGGTGAACGGAGCGAATCTGGCAGGGTCGCCGCCGATGATGGCCAAGGCCATTGGGATACCCAAACGCGCCGCGCGAATAACGGAATCTGGGCTTCCACCAACACCAACCCGCAGACCAATTCTTCCGCCTTCGGTTTTCGGGTAAACCTCTTGGTTCTTGAGTCCGGCTCGAGTGGTACCAGACCAGGTAACCGGCTTCTCCTTGAGAAGTTCTTTCAGAAGCTCTAGTTTTTCTTCAAATAAAACTTCGTAATCCTGAGTAGAGAACCCAAATAGAGGGAACGACTCGATAAACGAGCCTCGACCCGCGGTGATTTCGGTTCGACCATTCGACATTGCGTCGATGGTGGCAAATCGCTGATAAAGGCGCACTGGGTCTTCGCTCGAAAGCACGGTAACTCCGGTGCCGAGAATTATGTTCTTGGTTACGGTAGCGAGCCCGGCGAGCACTGTGTCTGGCGCCGAAACGGCGAAATCGTCGCGGTGGTGTTCGCCAACATTGAAGTGATCGATGCCAAGTTCGTCGGCGAGTTTCCCCTGCTCGATAAGGTTTCGAATCGTCTGACCAGCTGTAATCGGATTGCCGTCTAGGTCATTCGACATGTCCCCAAAGGTGTCGAGGCCGAATTTGATGTCTTGGTTCGAGGTCATAAGTTGGGTAAGCGTGAAGGGGCTGAGTTTATTCCCGCTAGTCGGCGGCGGCGAGCTGCCCGCAGGCGCCGTCGATTTCCTTGCCTCGGGTGTCTCGAAGAGTGGTTGGAACTCCGGCCTTTTCCAGGCGACGAACGAACTCGTCGGTGGCTTGCTCGGTGCTGGCGGTCCACACCGAACCAGGTGTTGGGTTGAGAGGAATCGGGTTTACGTGAACCCAACCTTTGCCCCGAGCATTGAGTTTTTCAGCGAGCAGATCCGCACGCCAAGCGTGGTCGTTCATGTCACGGATAAGAGCGTATTCGATTGAAACTCGACGACCGGTCTTGTCGAAGTATTCCTTAGCGGCGTCCAACGCCTCGTCGACCTTCCACTTGGAATTCACCGGAATCAGTTCGTCGCGAAGTTTGTCGTCTGGGGCGTGAAGGCTCAGTGCAAAAGTCACCGGGATGTTCTCATCGGAAAGTTTCTTGATGGCCGGCACCAGACCAACGGTTGAGACCGTGATGTTTCTAGCGCTCATGCCAAGGCCATTTGGCTGTTCCGCAACCATGGTTCGCACGGCACTCATCACCCGGTTGTAGTTAGCGAGCGGTTCACCCATGCCCATAAACACAATGTTGCCAACGCGTTCTTCGCCATTTCCGGTCTTCTTGCCGCCGAGGCCGCCTTCGGCGATAACCTTATTCGCCGCCACAATCTGAGCCACGATTTCAGCTGCAGACATGTTTCTAGTGAGACCTGCTTGGCCGGTGGCACAAAACGGGCAGTTCATACCGCAGCCGGCCTGGCTCGAAACACAGAGGGTGATTCGAGTTGGGTAGCGCATCAAAACCGATTCAACGAGCGCGCCATCGAACAGTTTCCAAAGGAACTTGATGGTGTCGCCCTTGTCGGTCTGTAAGCGCTTGACCTCGGTTAGAAGTGGTGGGAAAAGTTCGGCAACTAATTCTTCCCTGCCCTCTTTAGGAAGGTCGGTCATTTGATCGGCTTGGTCGGTGTAGTGCACGAAGTAGTGGGTGGCGAGTTGCTTGGCCCTAAAGCCAGGTAATCCGAGCGACTTTACTTTTTCAACTCGCTCCTCAACCGTGAGATCCACGAAATGTGCCGGCGGTTGACCGCGGCGCTTCTGTTCAAATTCAAGAAGCGGTTTGCCATCCGTACCAAGTTTTTGAGACCAACCTTCGGTGCGTGGGCGGACCTGTTTCTCGGTCATAACTGCTCCTCGCAAATGGGTGGTGGTTATTCAAGTTTAAGGCAGATGCGGGTTTTCCAATGTTGGGGTTTGTAAGTGGTTATTTTTATATGATTGAGAGGTAACTGAGCGGAAAGAGGGCCAAATGTCGGGTTCAAGTATTCTGGTTTACGCCGAGCGAGTCGGTGGAAACCTTGGAGAAATTGAGAAGCTACTCAAAGGTCCGTTGAAAGATTTCGAAGGCATTCACGTTCTTCCGTTCTTCCACCCATACGATGGCGACGACGCCGGATTCGACCCGATCGACCACAAGATCGTTGACCCGAGACTTGGCGACTGGAGCGATTTCAAGCGAATCTCTGAAACTCACGAACTCACCGCCGACCTGATCGTGAACCACTCCTCTTACCTCTCCCCGGAGTTTCTCGACTGGCAGGAAAAGGGTGACAAGTCTGAATTCGATGGGCTGTTCCTAACCTTCGACGTTGTGTTCCCAAACGGCGGCACCGAAGATGGCATCACCTCGTTCTATCGCCCTCGTCCTGGTCTGCCATTCACCGCTTACGAGGTAGACGGTCGTCGTCGTTTGGTTTGGACCACGTTCATGCCATCTCAGGTAGACATCGACATCAAGCACCCAGCCGGGCAAAAGTATCTTCGCAACGTACTTGAAGCTCTCAAGTCTGGCGGCGTGAAAGTGGTGCGCCTCGACGCAGTTGGTTACGCGGTAAAGACTCCTGGCACCGACTCGTTCATGACTCCGGAGACCCTGAAGTTCGTTGAGGAAATCACCGAACTAATCCACTCCTACGACATGCGCGTTCTGGTAGAAGTGCACGCGCACTACACGCAGCAACTCGACATTGCGCCGCTGGTCGACCTGATCTACGATTTCCAGACCGCTCCGCTGCTGCTTCACTCGTTCTTCACCGGAACCGTCGACAAACTGGACCTTTGGTTCCAGCAGCGTCCGAATAACTGCCTAAACGTTCTCGACACTCACGACGGCTACGGCGTTATTGACGCCGGGCCTATCAACGGGCGCCCGGGTTTAATTACCCAGGACGACATGGCATTCATTTTCGAGAAAGCGGCTGAGAATACCGGCGGGCACTCCAACGTTGCGAGCGTTGTTCCACAGTGGTTCACCCTGCCCCACCAGATCAATGCCACCTTGCCGAACATTCTGGCCAACGACACCGCCTACGTAATCAGCCGTGCCGTGCAGTTCTTCCTGCCTGGTGAGCCTCAGGTTTACTACGTTGGTCTGTTCAATGGAATGGATGACCGCGAACTGTTTGAACAGAGCCAGCAGGGCAGAGATGTGAACCGTCACAACTACACGCCCGCCGAATTAGAACAGGCGCTGAAACAGCCGGTTACGCGAGCAAT
>JBEGUF010000005.1:0-12441 GCA_041179025.1 Actinomycetota bacterium
TGCGTTGTGACTCCACCTTGAAGTTGCACGAGTATCGGTAGACACCAAAGTTGTGCGGCCAGAGTGGCCGAGAGAATTAGCGCGAGCCATTTCGGCATATGTTGCTGAAGTTTTTGGGAGATCGCGGGGGTTAGCGCCACCAAGCCGTAAGTGGCCAATACCGAGAGCCAGAAACCAAAATCGAGAATGAGCCACGGATCTACTGTGAGTAACACGCAGGAGCCTAAAGCCAAAGCCCCAGGCATCCAAACCCTTCTACCTAGCTCAAGGCATAAGAACACTGTTGCCATCATGAAGGCGGATCTGAGCACACTTGGTTGCCATCCAACCAAAACAACATATGCGGTCAGCGCGACAAGCGCGATGAGGGTTCTCGCTCCCCTACCGAGCCTGAACTTTCTCAAGATAAGCCACACCAGCGCCAGAACGATTGCGCAGTTAGCCCCTGAAACCGCAGTGAGGTGGGTTAGGCCGGTTGCTTTCATGTTCTCTTTGAACTGTTCGCTCAGTCCAGCATCAATTCCGACCGCCAAACCTGCCACCAGATTTGCGGGGTCACCACTAAATCCACCAATGTATTTTCGAACCGAATTCAGGTACTCGAGTTCTTGGGCATGAACTATTGAATCGGTGACGCTCTTGAGCTTGCCTCGAAATGAATAGCGCTCGTAAAAATTGGCGGGTGATAGTTGAACCAACCCCAATAGGCAATCACCCGGTACGAGTTCGACGGTTGGCGAGCTTAGATTTCCAAGGCTCCCCGGCGCCAATTCCCCATTGCTTACCGAAATCGAGTAGCCGATATAGGTCTGTCCAGTGACGCAGAAGTGCACTGAAACGAGTTCGAAGTTGGAGGCCTTTTCAATCGTTGACGCTGGCCTGGAAACCGACGACTGGAGAAGGAATGAAGTAGTTATCAGGCAGAGAGTCAGAAAGGCAAGGTAGAGATACTTGCGCATTAAAGTGCAACCAGTTTTCTCAAGCCCGCGAATAGTTTGTCGCCGATACCGCCAATCTTGCGGAGATCGTCGACGCTTTTGAAACCGTTGTTGGCCTCGCGCCAATCGATTATTCGAGCGGCCAGAGTTGGGCCTAAGCCGGGTAACTTATCTAAATCGGCTACGGTTGCGCGATTCAGGTGAACCAAGCCATCTGAAATTGGGGACTGACCACCGCGCCCAACCAGAATCTGTTCCCCATCGGTTAGTACCCGAGCGAGATTGACGCTGTCTTGATCGGCGTTCTTGGCGAAACCTCCAGCCAGAACTATTACTTCGAACAATCGAGTTCCGGGCTTTATTGGATAAACACCCGGCTCCATAACCGCGCCTGAAAGGTGAACGAATCCGGCCGAAGCCACCAACTTGCCCGCTTCAGATTTGGTTGGCTGAATTCGAATCGGCTTGCTCTGCGTTTGGCCAGAAACGAACAGAGCCGCCGCAATGGCAACACCAACCGCTAGGACGAGAAGTTTTCTCCTGGCGCTTTTGTCTCCGCCCCGCGCTAGTTGCAGTTGACTCTTTATCCATTCCACCGCCAAAGACTAAAGCCACCCGAATGATCGGATGGCTTTGAATCTATTTCTGTGGATTACTTGGTTGCGATGTTAACCACTTTCGGTTCACGCACGATCACGTTGGCGATTTCGCTGTCGCCAATGGCACGTTTCACGTTGTATGACTCGAAAGCCTTTTCCCGCAGTTCTTCGGCGGTGATTGAAACCGATACTTCGAACTTGTCTCGAAGCTTTCCATCAACCTGAATGATTGCGATGGTGGTGCTTTCAACTAGCAAAGACTCATCTGCCGGTGGCAACCCAGCCAGGGCAACACCAGGCTTATGGCCCAAAACTGCCCACATGTCTTCTGAGGTGTATGGAGCGAAGAGCGACAGTCCGATTGCCACAACCTCTGCAGCCTCGCGCACGGCAGGGTCTGATCCGCCAACGCTTCCATCAATAGCCTTGCGAAGAGCGTTTACTAACTCCATCAACTTAGCCACACCAACGTTGAACTTGAAGTTTTCGATTAGCGGGCCAAAATCACGCAAGAACGTGTGAGTGGCCTTGCGAAGTTCGGCGTCTCCACTCTTGTAGTCAACGCCAATGTCTGAAGTCACGTCGTTGGCCGCACGCCAAGCGCGAGCCAAGAATTTTGCTGAACCTGCTGGTGAAACATCCGCCCAGTCGATGTCGTCCTCTGGCGGGCCGGCAAAGGCCATAGTGAGACGAATTGCGTCAACGCCGTGCTCCCCAAGCTGATCGCTTAGTCGCACCAGATTTCCACGCGATTTAGACATGGCAGAGCCGTTCATTTGAACCATTCCCTGGTTCAACAATCTGGTGAACGGTTCGTCAAAGTCGATCATTCCCATGTCGTTTAGAACCTTGGTGAAAAAGCGGGCATAGAGCAGATGCAGAATTGCGTGCGTTACGCCGCCAACATACTGATCAACCGGCGCCCAGTCCTTGGCAGCCTGAATTGGGAAGGCTTCGGTTTCGCTCTTTGGAGAAAGGTAACGAAGGAAATACCATGACGAATCCACGAAGGTGTCCATGGTGTCGGTGTCTCTCTTGGCCGGTTTGCCACAGCCCGGGCATTCCACATTAACCCAATCGTTGGCAGCTCCAAGAGGAGATGTTCCCTTCGGCTTTAGATCGAGACCTTCCGCGGATGGTAGTTCAACCGGAAGTTGGTCGGCAGGAACTGGAACTTCTCCACAGGCGTCGCAGTGGATGATCGGAATCGGAGTGCCCCAGTAGCGCTGGCGCGAAATAAGCCAGTCGCGCAGGCGGAAGTTCTTGGCCTTCCTGCCCTTGTCTTGCTCGGCAAGTTTCGCAACAATCGCGTTACCAGCTTCTTCGCGTGAAAGTCCGTTGAATTCACCAGAGTTTATGCGAGGTCCGTCACCGTTGGTGTCCTCTTCGTCGGCGACTACTGGAACGATCGGTAGCGAGAACTTTTCGGCAAACTCTCGGTCTCGTTCGTCGTGGGCAGGAACGGCCATGATTGCGCCGGTTCCGTAATCGGCCAGAACGTAATCCGAAGCCCAAATCGGCAACTTCTCGCCATTGACCGGGTTGGTTGCATAGCGTCCGATGAAAACACCGGTCTTCTCGCGGTCGGTTGCCAAACGCTCGATGTCATTCGATTTCTTGGTCTTCTCCAGATACGCATCAAATTCAGATTTGATTGATGAATCTGAATCGGCTACCAACGCCGAAGCCAGTGCTGAGTCAACGGCAACCACCATGAAGGTTGCGCCAAACAAAGTGTCTGGGCGCGTGGTGTAAACGGTGATTGGCTCAGCGCTTCCTTCAACGTCAAACGACACTTCGGCACCGTAGGAACGGCCAATCCAGTTGCGCTGCATGCTGAGAACCTTGTTTGGCCAATTGCCTTCGAGGCCATCGAGATCGTCAAGCAGGCGGTCGGCGTAGTCGGTTACCTTGAAGTACCACTGGGTCAGAGCCTTTTTGGTAACCGCCGAGTCGCAGCGCTCACACAGACCTTGAACTACCTGCTCGTTCGCTAGAACGGTCTGGCAGGATGGGCACCAGTTGACCGGGCTATTCTTACGGTAAGCCAAGCCGCGCTTGTAGAACTCGAGAAAGAGCCACTGGTTCCAGCGGTAGTAGATCGGGTCGGAGGTAACCAACACCCGATCCCAGTCGAACGAGCAAGCGTAGCGACGCATCGATGAGCGCTGTTGCTCAATGTTGTCGTAGGTCCAACCCTTCGGGTCTAGCCCGCGCTTGATGGCTGCGTTTTCAGCTGGCAGACCGAACGAGTCCCAGCCGATCGGGTGCATAACGTTGAAGCCTTTTTGAGCCCAGTAACGAGCCACAACATCGCCCAGCGCATACGCTTCGGCGTGACCCATGTGCAGATCCCCGGATGGGTAAGGAAACATGTCGAGCACATATTTTTTAGGACGTTCGTCGCCTGGTTTGTTCGAGTCGAATGGCTTCAACTCGTCCCAGATTGGCAGCCATCGGTCTTGGATGGCTTGGACGTCGTATTCGTGCTCGGTAGACAACTAATTCACTCACTTGTTGGGGGAAGGATGTTCTTCACAAGGTTACCAATTACCTAAGCAGGTGCACTGCTTTCAGGGCGCCTAAAAGCGCTTTGGCTTTGAGCTTAGTTTCGGCTAGTTCGGCCGACGGGTCGCTGTCGATGGTGATGCCTCCACCAACTCCAAGTGTGATTCGGTCGTCATCGAAAACCAGCGAGCGTATAACCATTCCAAAATCGGCCGAGCCGTTATCGCCGATGTAGCCAGCAACGCCCGAGTACACCCCGCGCTTACCCTGTTCCAGTTCGCCGATGATTTCCACCGCTCGCATCTTTGGAGCGCCGGTCATTGAACCTCCCGGGAAGGCCGCTTCCAGTGCTGAAACCGCATCGGAACCTTTGGAAAGAGTTCCGGTTACAGTGCTAACCAGTTGGTGCACTGTGGCGTAGGTTTCCACCTCAAACAATTTGGGAACCGTTACCGAATCCGACTCACAAACTTTGGTGAAGTCGTTTCGCATCAGATCAACGATCATCAGGTTTTCGGCTCGCTCTTTTACGTTCTGCTGTAACTCTTCAACAATTGCCAGATCCTGCTCTGCATCTTCGCCACGTGGACGAGTGCCTTTGATTGGCTTTGTGGAAATCAGGCCATTTGGGTCTACCTGCAAGAACTGCTCCGGCGACGACGAAACCAAAACCGTTTTACCGATTTTGAAGAACCCCGCGTAAGGAGCTGGGTTGGTTTCTCGTAGTGAAATAAATGTTGCCAGCGGGTCGGCGGTTCCCTCAATTTCAAACTCATTGGTGAGACACAGTTGGTACACATCTCCCGAGGCAATGTGTTTCTGCACTCGCGTGATTAGTTCTAAATATTCTTCATCGCTGTGCCTTGGAGTTACCGCGCTGATCTCAGGCCTAGCGGCCCGATGAAGGTATTTGAGACTCTCGCCACCAATCAATCCAATCCGAAGTAGAGCACCTTCTAACCAGTGGCGAAATTTCGCTTCGCTATCGGCTCTGGCAATCAAATACAGGTGACGCTTTTCATGATCGAAAACAATTGCGCTTTCCACCCGAATAAATCGCGGACGCTGCAATTCGAAATCTAACCAGCCAACTAAACCAGGACGAAAATCAAACGGCAGATCGATGTCGTCATGGATTTCTAAACCGTTTCTGAGCGCTTCAAAATCGGAAACGTCTGCTTCCAGCCCGGTTCCGATAACACTGAAGCGAGCACCCTTGGAATGTTCTCGGTCTAACCAAAATGAATTAGTCGATTCCGCGAAAAGCGCGATGAACGCATTGGTTGGGCTAACCCAACCGCGTAATGACTCAACATGTAGCCGCATGGCACTTTCCGTTACTTGACTATCACTAGATTAGACGGAAGGACTTTATAAGTAGGAGCGCGGGTGACAGAAACCACTTTCGTCTTTGACGGTGCCAAGCTGCATCTGGTTGATGTTTATGAGCACCCAATTCAAGTTGCCGACTCATTTTTGGTTAGCGAGGGGCGAGTTCGCTCTATCGATAAGCATCGTTCTCGTTTCAACGGTTCGGTTGAAAAACTTTCCACACTAGACCTCGACGCTTTTTGGGACGAAGCTTTGAAGCTCATTCCGCGCGAGGGTCAGGTCTTTCCTCGAATTGAACTATCAGGTGACAATCTGGTTTTACGTCTGCGGGAGCCGGCCGAATACAAGCCAACCGTTACGCTCTGGACGGCTGAGGAAGCTGATGAGCGAGTTGACAGCACCACTAAGGGGCCCGACCTCGCCTACGGAGCCATGCTGCGCAGAAAATCGAATCTTTACGGAGCCGATGAGGCGGTAATTCTGAACCACGACGGCTTCATTTGCGAGGGTGCTCTTTCCAGCCTGGTTTGGTGGCGAGATGATGTGCTGATCGCTCCGGATGATCGAACCGACTGGCTGCCAAGCGTTACCCGCCTCGAAGTTTTCGAGCTTGCCGACCAAGCCGGTTACCAAACCGCCACCGAGCAGGTAAAGCCAAGCGATTTGGTGGGCTTGGAAATTTGGGTGCTCAGTTCGCTCAGCGGAATTCGCCCGGTGGTCGACTGGGTAAACCTCAGCGGTTCGGTTGGTCCACAACGTCATCTGGAGTCTTTCCAGAGAAGGCTCAAACTGATGGCGTCGGAGTTGTAATCGTGTGCGGCAGATTCGTGGTTGCCAGAACCGTTGGCGAAATTCTTACAATTTTCGAAGCCGATGAGATTGTTGGCGAAGTCCCTGGCATTAGTTACAACATTGCCCCCACCCAGCCGATTGCGATTGTGGTTGATCGCTCGTTTGAAAAGGCCCCGGACGGCTCTCCCCTGGGCGAGTTACATCGCGAGATTCACTCCGCCCGCTGGGGTCTAATACCTCGCTGGGCTAAAGACAACACCGGCGCTCCCCTGATCAACGGGCGCATTGAAACCATCCTGGAAAAGCCTTCTTTCAAAGATTCGGTGATTCGTCGTCGTTGCGTTATTCCAGCCAGCGGCTACTACGAATGGCAGGTAAAGCCGGATGGCACGAAACAGCCGTTTTACATTCACGCGGGCGATGATGGCATGTTTGCTCTGGCCGGGCTTTACGAGTGGTGGAAAAACCCGAGCGACGGCCAGTGGTTGCTTTCGGCAACTACCCTCACCAAAGACACCGCTCCGGAATTGGCTCACATTCACGACCGCAACCCGGTGTTACTCACTCCAGATACTTTCGAGGCCTGGATTGACCCCCACATCGAAGGCGATCTCGACCTGTTGAAAGCCGCTTCAGCTGGCTCAGACGAAGTTATGCACGAGGTTTTGTTTCAAGCGGTTGGCCAGGACGTTGGCAAGGTGAAGATCAACAACGAGGGCTTAATCAAAGCCATTTAGGCGACACGCCGTATCCGATTTGCAATGTCGGTGCCTCTTCATACACTCTTGATATTCGAACATTTGTTCGAATTGTCTTGAGGGAGGTTCCTACATGTTGCATGTTGATGAACAGGTAGCCGTTGCCGTAAACGGAACCGGCGAGCCAATTGGTTTCAAGTGGCGAAACGCCAACTTTTTGGTAGCCAACAAGCCGATGCGCTGGTTCGCTAGGCGCGAGTGGTGGGCAGAGGCGGTGCGAGTCCAGCGCGGAATCGGCCGAGATGTAATCGAAGTCGAAATGTGGCGGCTCATGGCTTCAGATCTGCAGTCGAAATCCTGCCAGCAGTACGAACTGCTTCACGCGGTTGGCAAAGACGATTGGCGCCTGGTTCTGGTTTACCCGTGAGTTTCACCCACCTAAACGTAGCTTCGGCTTTCTCCGGGCACTTCGGCGTAACCAGGCCGGAACTGCTCGCTGAAGCCGCTGCCGCCCGAGCCGAGCGTGCTCTAGCCATCACCGACCGAAACGGGCTCTACGGGGCTGTGAAGCACATTGGCGCCTGCCTCAAACTCGGCCTGAAGCCAATCGTTGGAGTTAGCCTCAACGTGTTGGGTGAAACCGACGAAGTCTTGGCTCGTTGCGTTATTTTGGCTCACGGAGGCGATGGCGGTATCGGGTGGTCGGCTCTGTGCCGGCTGGTTTCAACCGCCAACACCACTAAGCGCAAAGAGGCTGGCATTCGGCTTAGCGAGCTTGCCAAACACATCCATCGCGACGGCCTAACCGTGGCCACGGTGTTATTGGGTCCCGAGAGTAACTTCGGGCGCGCAACCCTTACCGAAAATCGCACCGAGGCCGCTGGCGTTTTGATTCAATGGCTCAAAGCGCTGCCCGGTCGAGGAGCTTTGGCGGTTGAAATTGCCACTCACCTAACCGAACCCCGCACTCAGTATTCACTAACCCAGGCCAGGCGAATGCTGGCGCTCGCCGACAACTTAGGCATTCCGGCCATCCTCACTAACGCGGTGCGCTATCTGGAACCAGACGACGCACTAACCGCCGACGTACTAGACGCGGCGAGGTATCTGGAACCGCTCGGAAACTTCGAATTGCAACCGAACGCTCAGGGTTGGCTGAAACCTGCGAAGCTGATGCACGCAATTGCTTTAGAAGTTACCGAAGATCGTGTTCGAGCGAAGAAACTACTCGACACCACAGAGCTACTAGCCCAGAAATGCGAACTCACCCCGGAAAAAGACTGCGGCTGGGGAAAGCCGAAAACCCCCGAAAAGGCGCTGCTCGGAATCGACGGAAATCCGTTTGAGGTGCTCTGGCAGAAAGCTCATGCCGCAATCGACTGGCGTTACCCAAAAGCAAAAGAGAAACAGTTACTAGATGTAAAGCATCGCCTGAGCAAAGAACTGATCACCATCAACCAGTTGGGGTTCGCCACCTATTTCCTCACCGTCGCCGACGTGGCCCAGATGATTCGCGACATGAAAATCCGCATCGCCGCCAGAGGCTCCGGGGCCGGCTCGCTAACCAATTATCTTCTCGGCATTAGCGGGGTTGACCCGATTGAACACAATCTTTTGTTTGAACGTTTTCTATCAACCGAACGTTCCAGCCTCCCCGACATCGACATCGACGTGGAATCGGCCAGACGCCACGACATCTATCGCGCCATTTTCAAACGCTACGGATCACAGCGAGTTACCTTGCTCTCAATGCAATCAACCTACCGAGGTCGTGGAGCGATGAGAGATTCCGGTTTGGCGCTTGGCCTCGACGACGACGAAATCGATGAGATTGCCAAAAACATGTGGCGCTTCAGCGCCAGAACCTTTCGCGCAGCCACCGAAACTAAACCAGAGCTTTCCAAACTGAGCGCAGCGCTTGAATCAGACCGCAAGATGAACCTGCTGGTTGACATCACCGAACGACTAGACCGGCTCCCCCGCCACATTTCGATGCATCCCTGCGGAGTGATTCTCGGCGATGGAAACCTGCTCGATCTCACCCCGGTTGAAACCAGCGGCATGGGCCTGCCAATGAGCCAGTACGACAAAGACGACATGGACCCGATGGGCATGCTCAAACTAGACGTGCTCGGCGTGCGAATGCAAAGCGCCATGGCCTACGCGGTTCGCGAGATAGAAAAAACCCAGAACCAGCACATCGAACTAGATGAAATCCCCAAAGACGACGCCAAAACCTTCGAGTTGATTCGAACCACCAACACTCTGGGGATCTTCCAGATTGAAAGCCCTGGTCAACGAGAACTAACCGGCAAGCACCAACCAACCGAGTTCAACGATCTGACGATTCAGATTTCGCTCTTTCGCCCAGGTCCGATTAAGGGCAACATGATTGCTCCCTACCTAGACGGACGCCACGGATTCGCAAAAGCCGAATACCTCCACCCCGATTTGAGGCCGATTCTTCAAGAAACCTTCGGCGTGGTTATCTTCCACGAACACGTGCTTCGCATTTTCGACAAAATGACCGGATGCGGTTTAGCTAAAGCCGACGAATTTCGTCGCAGTTTAGAAAACCCGAGAGTGGCGCAAAGCGTTGAGCGCTATTTCAAAACTCAAGCCAACATTCGAGGCTACGACCGCGAAACCGTGGAAAAGGTTTGGGCTATCCTGGCCGGTTTCTCCAGCTTCGGTTTTTGCAAGGCTCACGGAGCAGCCTTTGCCCTGCCCACTTACCAGAGCGCCTGGCTCAAGACCCACTACCCCACCGAATTCCTGGCGGGCCTGCTGACCCACGACCCTGGCATGTATCCGAGAAGGCTTCTTTTGGCCGAAGCCAGAAGGTTGGGCGTGAAAGTGCTCCCAATCGATGTAAACCTCTCCACCAACGAGTTCTTAGTTCAACCAGCCCCGAAGATTACTACCGACCCGAATGAGCCGCTCTACGGGGTTCGTATGGCCCTAACCGATGTGAAGGCAATCACCGAACCTGAGGTTCAGCGAATCATCCAGGAACAGCCCTTTCAAGACATCGCCGATTTCTATCTACGCGCCAAACCCAGCCGAAGAACTCTACAAAACCTCGCTCTGGTTGGAGCGCTCGATGAACTGGCCAGGGTTTCCGGCCATCACCGAGGCGACATCATGCAACGCGTTAAAGAATTGAACCTGCTGAAATCGAGACCAAAAGACGACCCGAACCAGTTCTCATTCGATTTCGAGCTCAAAGAGTATCTCCAGAGCACCGAAGACCTAACTCGAGAAGAGAAACTCGAAGCCGAACTGTCGATTCTCAAAATGGACGTAACCGAGCATCAGCTAGAGCAATTCAGACCAATGCTGGATGCCATGGGAGTAATAAATTCAAACGAACTAGTTGGTCTTCGAAACAAATCAGAGGCACTAATTGCTGGCGTTCGCATCGCCACCCAAACTCCCCCGATGCGCTCGGGTAAGCGCGTGGTGTTTGTGAGCCTCGACGACGGCCACGGGGTGGCGGACGCCACCTTCTTCGACGAAGCTCAGGCAAGAGCCAGCCACATCCTGTTCAACAACCGCCTGCTACTAATTGCTGGTAAAACCAGACGAACCGGCGTGAACGGCATCTCGCTAATGGCCGAAAACGCCTGGGATTTGAGAACCCTCTGGGATCAGTGGGTGAAAGAGCAAAAAGCCAGTTAGGCCTTGGCGTCAAACTCGGCCAAAATGGCAAGCGTGCCTGAAGCGCCAACGCGAGTGGCACCAGCCTCAACCATGTCGATTAGCTGATCTAAAGTGCGAACACCACCGGAAGCCTTAACGCCCAACTCAGGAACTGTCTTGGCCATGAGCGAAACGGTGTGAACCGTGGCTCCACCGCTGGCAAAACCGGTTGAAGTTTTCACATAACCCGCGCCAGCCTCGCGTGAAAGCTCACAAGCACGAACAATCTGCTCGTCACTAAGTTCCGAAGTCTCAAGGATGACCTTCACTAAAGCACCGTCAGCCGCGTCAACCACGGCTTTAATATCGGCTAGAACCAGATCGTCACGACCCTCAATGAGGTTGCCGATGTGAATCACCATATCGATTTCGTTGGCACCCTGGGAAACGGCAAGCGAGGTTTCAAAGGCTTTTACAAACAAGTCGTTAGTGCCGTGAGGGAAACCAACCACGGTAGCCAGACCAACCACAGAATCGCCCAATAGCTCTTTGGCAAGCACCATGTCTGAAGGTCGGAAACAGACCGCAGCACACTTCGACGCAATCGCGGTAGCAACCGCAGTGCGAATCTCATCAGAAGAAGCAGCCGGCTTCAAAACGGTGTGGTCGATAAAACCAGCAATTTGCTCTCGTGTGTATCCGCGGTAGGTCATTCAATCAGTCTAGGTTTGAAACATGCGAATCGCCATGGCATCCGACCACGCCGGACTAGAACTGAAGAAAACAATTACCCAACTGCTTGAAAACATGGGTCACGAAGTCGAAGACTTTGGCACACACACCTCAGAAGCGGCTGATTTGCCAGACTTTGTCTATCCCGCCGCTCTGGCCGTTTCTAATGGCCAATGTGAGCGCGGAATCTTCGTGGATGGCGTTGGCTACGGTTCTGCAATGATAGCCAACAAGGTGAAGGGTGTCTTTGCCGCCGTTTGCCAAGATTCGTTCTGCGCCGAACTGGCCCGGTCGCACTCCGACACCAACGTTCTCTGCATCGGCGGAAAGATAATCGGTGAAGCGATCGCACTTGAAATCGTCAAAGTCTGGATGACCACAGAGTGGATGGGCCTAACGGAAGAAAAGTACGCCAGAAGAGTGAACAAGGTCAGAGAGATCGACGAAAAACACTGCCGGTAACGAAAAAGCCACTCCGAAGAGTGGCTTTTTCGTTTGGTGGACCTGAGGGGATTTGAACCCCTGACCCCCTGCATGCCATGCAGGTGCGCTACCAGCTGCGCCACAGGCCCGTGGCAGTTGCCTAGGCAACTTCTCTACTTTACTATAAACCGCTACTTAGTTGCATCGAGTTGAACGGTTGGGCAACCGCCAAACAGACGCTCGTGCGTGTAGTACAGGCGTTCCTCTTCGTGCATCACGTGAACGGCAAGATCTCCGAAGTCGAGCAAGATCCAGCGGCTGGTGGTCTTACCCTCGCGGCGTTTGGCTTCAACGCCAACTTCCTGAAGCTTCTCTTCGATTTCATCAGCAATTGCCGAAACCTGGCGTTCGTTCTTACCGGTTACCCAGAGGTAGATGTCGTTTAGCGGAGTAACCGAAGTTACATCGATGGCCACCAGATTTTCACCAAGCTTGTCGGCTGCTGCTTGTGCTGCGAGATTGGCGATTTTGATTGATTCTGCGGTGGCTGTCATGTTCCTTTTTCGATTATTTGATGATTTCAAGCATGTAGAGCGCAAGGATTGCCGCGCCCATAGTTACTAGAAGAATTGAGGTTGTCGCTAGCAATACGGTTTGGCCTTCACTGCGACGGTTCTTGATTGGCAAGACGCCCACGCGAGCGTTCGAGTTCATTACCGATCCAGCGCGAATCGGTGGAATACCACCGGTCGTTTCATTGCCCATGTCGGCGCTGAT
>JBEGUF010000006.1:0-43834 GCA_041179025.1 Actinomycetota bacterium
CTGCTCCCATGCGACGCGACCAGGCAACTGCGTCGTCGGCAGATGCGTCTAGTACTTCGTCGTAGACGTGGGTGTCGAGAACTTCTGGGATGAAGTTAGCGCCGATGCCCTGAATTGGGTGGCCGGATGCGGTTCCGCCGTTTAGTAGCGGTGAGGCAGCCGGTTCAACAGCGAAGATTTTGATCTCCGGGTTGAGCTTCTTGAGTACCTGGCCAACACCGGTGATGGTTCCACCGGTTCCAACGCCCGCGACCACTGCGGCAACTTCACCTTTGGTGTCGTTCCAGATTTCCTGGGCGGTGGTGTTGCGGTGGATTTCCGGGTTGGCCGGGTTAGCGAACTGGCGAACGGCAAGAGCGCCTCTGGTCTTGGCAATTTCTTCGGCCTTTGAAACAGCGCCGTTCATACCTTCGGCAGCTGGGGTTAGAACTAGTTCGGCTCCGTAGGCGCGGAGGAGGGTGCGGCGCTCGCGGCTCATGGAGTCTGGCATGGTGAGGATGACCTTGTAACCGCGGGCGGCTCCGGCCATGGCTAGGGCGATACCGGTGTTACCAGAGGTTGCCTCAACGATTGAGCCACCAGGCTTTAGTTCGCCTGAGCGTTCGGCGGCGTCGATCATGGCGATACCGATACGGTCTTTGACGGTTGCACTCGGGTTGTAGAACTCAAGCTTGGCGAGGATCTCTGCCTTGCCCTCGTTGATGCGGTTGATGCGCACTAGGGGAGTGTTTCCTACCACCTGGGTGATGTTGTCGTAAATAGCCATGGTCGTCCTTGTCTTTTGAAAGATTCAGGTTAAGACTAGGGCTTTTGCCTGTTTGTTTTGATTCGGTTACCAAGTGTTACGGGGTGGTTTGTTAATACAT
The DNA here is from genome assembly GCA_041179025.1 of Actinomycetota bacterium. GTDB lineage: Bacteria > Actinomycetota > Actinomycetes > Actinomycetales > Microbacteriaceae > Rhodoluna. Next base: position 867 of record JBEGUF010000006.1, read on the forward strand.
TTTTCGGTGAGGGTCTATAGTCAAAATATGACCTCATTGGCGCCCCTTCACCCCGACCGTAACCTAGCTCTGGAATTGGTGAGAGCCACCGAGGCTGCTGCCATTCGGGCAACGCCGTTTATCGGCAAGGGCGACAAACTGGGGGCTGATGGAGCCGCTGTGGATGCCATGCGGGCGTTCCTTTCAACCGTTGAGTTCGATGGAACAGTTGTGATTGGCGAGGGCGAGAAGGATAACGCGCCAATGCTGTTCAACGGTGAGCGCGTTGGAACCGGGCGGGGTAATGCCTGCGACATCGCGGTTGACCCGATTGATGGAACTTCTCTGGCAGCCGCTGGACGCCAGAACGCTATTTCCGTAATTGCCGCATCCGACCGAGGTTCGATGCTAGATGCGTCGTCGGTTTATTACATGAACAAGCTGGTGGCTGGGCCTGAGGGGATTGGCGTGGTCGATATTCGCCAGTCGATTGGCGAGAACATTCGCGGCATTGCTAAGGCCAAGGGTAAGAGTGTTTCCGATGTGATTGTGGCGGTTCTAGATCGTCCCCGTCACGCCGAGCTTATTGAAGAGATTCGTGCTGCGGGAGCGGGAACCCGGTTGCTGCTCGATGGCGATGTGGCTGGAGGGCTTCATGCTGCTCGCTATGGTTCGCGCATCGACCTCTGTGTTGGTATTGGCGGTTCACCTGAAGGTGTGGTTACTACCTGCGCTGTGAAGGGGCTTGGCGGAATCGTGCAGGGCATTTTGTACCCGATGAACGATGAAGAGCGCGCTCGCGGGCTTGCTGCTGGGCTGAAATTCGACCATGTTTACGAAATGGACGAGCTGGTGGCTTCCGACAACACGTTCTTTGTGGCAACCGGTGTTACCGATGGTGGTTTTCTCGATGGCGTGCGTCGCAAGGGGCCGATCATCAAGACTCACTCGATTGCGATTCGTTCTCGCTCGGGCACTGTTCGAGAGGTTTACGCGGAACACAACGCCGACCGCTGGTTCTAGTTTCTTGCACTTTGTTAGGTGTAATGTTAGTTTGTAATAACAAAGTATTTAGACGGAGTTGAAATGAGCCAGTTCGATGTGATCACCATCGGTCGCGTTGGCATTGACGTCTACCCGCTGCAGGTTGGTGTGGGCCTTGAAGACGTAACCTCATTCGGCAAGTTCCTCGGTGGCAGTGCCACCAACGTGGCCGTGGCTGCCGCTAAATACGGTCTATCTTCAGCCGTGATCACACGCACGGGAAACGACCCGTTTGGTAAGTACATCCACACCGAGCTGGTTCGTTTGGGTGTTAGCGACGAATTTGTATCCGGCGTGACCGGATTGAACACCCCGGTGGTTTTTTGCGAAATCTTTCCGCCAGACGACTTCCCGCTCTACTTCTACCGCGAACCAAAGGCTCCAGATTTGGAAATCAAGGCGTCTGAGCTTGATCTACCAGCGATTCACGATGCCAAGATTTACTGGTCGACTGTTACCGGTCTTTCGCAGGAACCTAGCCGCAGCGCCCACTTTGCCGCCTGGGAAGCACGTGGCCGCAAGGAAAACACCATTCTCGACCTCGACTACCGAACCATGTTTTGGAATTCACCTGAAGAGGCAACCGCTCAGGTTACCCGCGCCCTTGAGCACGTAACCGTTGCCATTGGCAACAAGGAAGAGTGCCAGGTTGCGGTTGGCGAAACCGATCCACACCGTGCTGCCGACGCTCTTTTGGAGCGCGGAGTTGAACTTGCCATTGTTAAGCAGGGGCCAAAGGGAGTTTTGGCTAAGACTAAAGGCGAGACCGTTGAGGTTCCGCCGTACTTGGTAGATGTTGTGAACGGCCTTGGCGCAGGCGACAGTTTTGGCGGGGCAATTTGCTTCGGGCTTTTGCAGGGCTGGGGACTCGAGCAGATGGTGAAATTCGCCAACGTGGCCGGGGCAATCGTGGCGGGGCGTCTGGAATGCTCAACGGCAATGCCAACGCGTGAAGAAGTCGAAGAAATTTTGAAGGGGCTGTAGGGATGGCCTTAGATTTTGAGAAGTTGAGGGAAACGCGTGCAGCTAACCCGGAAGCGATCGCTCAGGCCTACAAAGCCCGTAAGCGCCGAGACATCATTCAGGGCGATGGTCGCCTGTTCATCGTGGCCGCCGACCACACTGCAAGAGGTGCACTGGCTGTTCGCGACGACGCGACCGCAATGGCCGATCGCTATGAACTTCTGAACCGTTTGGCGATTGCACTTTCTAACCCTGGCGTTGACGGCGTTTTAGCAACTCCGGATATCCTCGACGATCTGGCGCTGCTTGGTCTACTCGACGGCAAGCTCGCGGTTGCGTCGATGAACCGTGTTGGTTTGAAGGGAGCTTCGTTTGAGATGGACGACCGCTTTGCATCCCACAACTTCGCTGCCATCAAGCGCGAAGGTCTCGACATGGCTAAGACCCTGACTCGCATTAACTTCGAAGACCAGAACACTGCCAAGACCTTGGAATACACCGCCAACGCCATCAACGACGCCGTGGAGGCCAAGACTCCGATTCTGGTTGAGCCGTTCATCTCAAAATGGGTCGAAGGCAAGATCGTCAACGATCTATCAACCGACGCCACAGTGCTTTCGGTGACAATTGCCAGTGGTCTCGGAGCATCGAGCCAGTACACCTGGTTGAAACTTCCGGTGGTGCCAAACATGGCTAAAGTCATGGCATCAACCACCCTGCCAACCTTGCTACTCGGCGGTGACCCGGTTGGAGACCCAGCCGACACCTACAAGCTGTGGGAAGAGGCGCTGAAACTTCCAGGGGTGCGCGGCCTTATGGTCGGGCGCAGCCTGCTTTACCCACCAGACGGCAACGTCGAAGGAGCAATTGCAACCGCAGTTGCCCTGGTTCACGGAAAATAAGGAATCAAAATGACTCAGGTAGTAAACCACTGGATTCACGGCGAAGAAGTCGTTAGCAAATCTGGCCGCACCTCGCCGGTGTATGACCCAGCTCTAGGCGTTGTTACCAAGCAGGTTGCACTAGCCGATGAGTCTGAGATTCAGGCAGCGATCGCTTCGGCGAAGGCAGCTTTCCCAGCTTGGCGCGATATGTCGCAGGCCCGCAAGCAGCCGATTCTGTTCAAGTTCCGCGAGCTACTAAACGCCAAGAAGGGCGAGTTGGCCGAAATCATCACCTCCGAGCACGGCAAGGTATTGTCTGATGCACTAGGCGAAATTTCCCGCGGTCAGGAAGTTGTGGAGTTTGCCTGTGGCATGCCACACCTGCTGAAGGGTTTCTACACCGAGAACGCTTCGACCGGAGTTGATGTTTACTCAACTCGTCAGGCTCTCGGTGTTGTTGGCGTCATCAGCCCATTCAACTTCCCAGCCATGGTTCCAATGTGGTTCTTCCCAATCGCAATTGCCACCGGCAACACCGTGATTCTGAAGCCTTCCGAGAAGGACCCAACCGCAGCCCTTTGGATTGCCAAGCTTTGGAAAGAAGCGGGTCTGCCAGATGGCGTGTTCAACGTGCTCCAGGGCGACAAACTTTCGGTCGACGGCCTTTTGGAAAGCCCAGACGTGGCCGCCATCTCGTTCGTTGGGTCAACTCCAATCGCGAAGTACGTTTACGAGCAAGGTGCCAAGCACGGCAAGCGCGTTCAGGCTTTGGGTGGCGCGAAGAACCACATGCTGGTGCTTCCAGACGCAGATCTAGACCTAGTAGCCGACTCTGCCATCAACGCCGGTTTCGGTTCTGCTGGTGAGCGCTGCATGGCCATCTCGGTGGTTGTTGCGGTTGAGCCGGTAGCCGACCCGCTGATCGAAAAGATCGTGGAACGCATGAACAAGCTCACCACCGGCGACGGCCGTCGCAACTGCGACATGGGCCCACTGGTAACCCGCGAACACCGCGACAAGGTTGCCTCATACATCGAGATTGCTAACCAGGACGGGGCCAAGGTGGTCGTTGACGGCCGTGGAATCAACGTCGATGGCGACGCCAACGGATTCTGGCTTGGCCCAACCCTGATCGATCAGGTACCAACCACGTCCAAGGTTTACACCGAGGAAATCTTTGGCCCAGTGCTGTCGATTGTGCGTGTTAAGACCTACGAAGAAGGCGTAAAGCTAATAAACGAAGGCGCTTTCGGCAACGGAACCGCAATCTTCACCAACGATGGCGGAGCGGCTCGCCGTTTCCAGAACGAAATCGAGGTTGGAATGATCGGCATCAATGTGCCAATCCCCGTTCCAGTGGCCTACTACTCGTTCGGTGGTTGGAAGAACTCGGCATTCGGCGACACCAAGGCGCATGGCGTTGAAGGAGTTCACTTCTTCACTCGCGGCAAGGCAATCACCAGCCGCTGGTTAGACCCGAGCCACGGCGGTATCAACCTAGGTTTCCCACAGAACTAGTCTTGAATCCATGACCTGGTTTTATCCAAAGGGAACGCTGGCAAAAGCTGGTTGGGATGTTGTTGTCGACAACACTCTGCCCGGCTGGCAGCACACCGGCCTTCGGGTTGGAACCGTTACGGATAAAACTTTGGAGCTCGAGGCGAATAGCAATGAGCGCATTATCTTTGCTCTCGAAGGTAAAGGCCTAACCGTCGACTATCAGATCGACGGGGGAGAGTGGGTCAATGTTTCACTGCGCGGCCGCGAATCGGTGTTCCATGGAACCACCGACCTTCTGTATCTACCGCTGAACACCTCGGTGAAAATCTCCGGAAATGGCCGCGTTGCGGTTGGTGAAGCTCCCGCCAAAAACTCCAGACCGGCTCGTTTGATAAACAAGGACGAAGTTCCGGTGTTCGTGCGAGGCGCTGGCCGCGAATCGCGCCAGGTTCATAACTTTGGCGTTCCTGAGAGCCTGGATGCCGACCGCTTCATCGTGGTCGAGGTTATTGTTCCCAGCGGAAATTGGTCGGGCATTCCTCCCCACAAGCACGACACCTATGCCGAAGGTGTTGAGTCGAACCTGGAAGAGATCTACTACTTCGAAGCCGCCCAAACGAGGGGTTCAGAGAGCGTAAACAACGACCCCTTCGGCCTACTGCGGGTCTACGCCTCAGACGAGCGCGAAATCGATGTGCTCGAAGAGGTTCGCTCTGGCGATGTTGGCCTGGTTCCTTACGGCTGGCACGGCCCGGTTTCGGCAGCCCCTGGCGCAGACCTATACTTCTTCAACATCATGGCTGGGCCAGACCCAGACCGCAGTTGGAACATCACCGACGACCCAAACCACGCCTGGATTCGCGACACCTGGCACCACCAAGACCCAGACCCAAGACTTCCTTACCAAAGCTAGAGGAGAGAACCATGACCACTCGCAGAATGACTGTCAGCCAAGCAATCGTAGAGTTCCTGGCGAACCAGTACACCGTTGATGGCGACATTCGTGTTCGAACTATCACTGGCGTCTTTGGAATCTTTGGGCACGGCAACGTGGCCGGTATCGGGCAAGCGCTAAAGCAACTTAGCGTTGAGGCTCCGGAAAAGATGCCCTACTTCCAGGCTCGCAACGAGCAGGCGATGGGTCACGAGTCGATTGCCTATTCGCGCATGAATCGTCGACGCTCGACCTTTGCCTGCACGGCTTCGGTTGGACCAGGCGCCACCAACATGCTCACCTCGGCCGCGGTGGCTACTACCAACCGCTTGCCGCTTCTGCTACTACCTTCGGATACTTTCGCCAACCGCGTTGCCGACCCTGTTCTGCAGCAGCTCGAACTTCCTCAAGACCCTAGCATGAGCGTCAACGATGCCTTCAAGCCACTGAGCCGCTACTTCGACCGCATCCAGCGCCCGGAGCAGCTCTACTCGGCGATGCTTGGCGCAATGCGAGTGCTTACCGACCCGAACGAAACCGGTGCCGTGGTGGTTTGTCTCCCCGAAGATGTTCAGGCGGAGGTCATCGATGTTCCGGTTGAGTTCCTAGCCGAGCGCGAATGGCACATTCGTCGTCCAAGACCAGATGCTGGGCTTATGGCCAAGGTAGCTTCGGTTATCAAGAACGCCAAGACGCCGATGATTGTTGCCGGTGGTGGGATTATCTACTCGGATGCCCATGCGGCACTTCGCGAGCTGGTGGAGTCAACCGGCATCCCGGTGGGCGCATCTCAGGCCGGCGTTGGCTCGCTCAACTGGGATCACCCACAGTATCTGGGTTCGGTTGGTGCAACCGGAACCTTCACCTCGAACCGCATTGCCGCCGACGCCGATGTGATTATAGGAATTGGAACCCGCTACTCGGATTTCACCACCGGCTCAAGAACAACATTCCAGAACCAAAACGTACAGTTCATCAACATCAACATCGCTTCCTTCGACGCCTTCAAGCACGGTTCAAGCCTTCCGGTGGTTGCCGATGCCCGAGAAGCGCTCATTGAGCTAACCGAGGCACTAGCGGGCTATCAGGTGGCGGATGACTACCGTGAGGAGTACGGAAACCAGAAGAAGCTTTGGGACACCGTGGTCGACGAGGCGTTCGAGCCAAAAGGTCTCGCCAAGCCAAGTCAAACCGAGATCATCGGTGCCGTAATCGAAGCGTCGGCTGCAGAAGACACTCTGGTTTGCGCAGCCGGTTCACTACCCGGCGATCTGCACAAACTATGGCGAGTGCGCAGCGAACTCGGCTACCACGTTGAATATGCGTTCTCGACCATGGGCTACGAAATTGCCGCCGGCATCGGTGTAGCCCGCGCCAAAACCGAGGGCGATTCAATCGTCATGGTTGGCGACGGCTCGTACCTCATGATGCACACCGAGCTGGTTTCGGCCGTCGCAGAGAACATCAAGTTCATCACCGTGCTTATCCAAAACCACGGCTACGCATCAATCGGCCACCTCAGCGAAACCATCGGGTCTCAGCGCTATGGAACCAAATACCGTTACCGCGACGAATCGGGCAACAATTTCGAAACTCGTGAGACGTTACCGATTGACCTTGCCACCAACGCCGAGAGCCTAGGAGTTAAGGTTTGGCGAATTGAGGAAACGGCTAGCGCCATCGGCGATCTCAAGAAAGCCATCAGGGAAGCAAAAGCCCACGACGGCCCATCGCTCATTCACCTCAACTCCGATCCACTGCTGTACTCGCCTTCCGGCGAGGGCTGGTGGGAAGTTCCGGTGGCTCCAGTGTCTAATCTAGACAGCACGCAGAAGGCTTACGAGGCTTACCTGAAAGGCAAGTCAAAGCAAAAACCGCTACTTGGCTAGAGCTCACAAGAAAATCGCCCCGAAAAACTTCGGGGCGATTTTCTTTAACTCGAGTTACTTCTTACGAACCGACTCAATCTCGGTGGTTAGGAGTTCTAGGTCCTTACCGCCGGCCATTGCCTTGGTTAGTTCGTCGATGTTAGCGGTTGAACGCTCCATGCTCTGAATCAGCTTTCCGCGGTTCAGTAGGTAGAAGCGATCTCCAACTAGGAACGCGTGGTTCGGGTTGTGAGTGATGAAGATCACGGCGATGCCGCGGTCTTTGGCAGCGAGTACGTACTTGAGCACGATTCCCGACTGGCGAACACCCAGTGCCGAGGTTGGCTCATCGAGGATGAGCACCTTGGCGCCGAAGTAAACAGCGCGAGCGATGGCAACTGCCTGGCGCTCACCACCTGAAAGAGTTCCGATTGGCTGGTTAGGGTCGCGAAGATCGATACCCATGGCAAGAAGCTCTTGCTTGGTGAGTTCTTTCATCTTCTTCACGTCTAGCCACTTGAATGGGCCAAAACCTTTTTCAATCTCGTTGCCGATGAAGAAGTTTCTCCAGATCGACATCAGCGGGATTGTTGCTAGGTCTTGGAACACGGTGGCAATACCGGCGTCTAGGGCGTCGCGAGGGGAGTTGAAGTTAACCTCAACACCTTCCACGAGGTACTTACCCTTCGACGGCTTGTGAACACCTGACAGAGTCTTAATCAGGGTTGACTTGCCGGCGCCGTTGTCGCCCAAGATGCAGGTAACGGTTGACGCGTCTACCTTTACGTTGATGCCGGAGTTGGCAATAACGCTGCCAAAACTTTTTTCAACTTCAATCAGTTCAAGAGTTGTTGTTGCCATTAGCGTTTTCCTCCCGCTGCCTTGCGTCCGATGTAGGAATTGATCATTACTGCCGAGAACAGGATCACGCCAAGGAAGGTCGAGGTCCAGTCTGAGTTCCATAGTGAGAACGGAATACCGATGTATGCCATTCCCATGATGATTGCACCGATTGAGGCTCCAATTGCCGAACCGGCACCACCGGTGAGAAGGGTTCCACCCACCGCTGCTGCGATGATGTAGTAGAACTCCTGGCCAACACCCTGGCCGGCCTGCATACCCTGCAGGCGAAGCACGAAGATGATACCAACCAGTGCCGCTGCCATAGAGGTAACCATGAACAGAGCTATCTTGGTGCGGTTCACAGGAACACCGGCATTGCGAGCTGCGTTAGCATCGCCACCGGCCGCAAAGATCCAGTTTCCATACTTGGTGCGGGTCAGAACAAAAGTAGCGAGGATGGTGATGAATAGCCACCAAACCAATGAAATCTGAAAGTTCTGGTCGCCGATTTTGAAGGTGCTGGCAAATACCGCTTTTGCGCTTTCATATCCGTCGGCTTTTTCTACTCCGGTGACGCGTACCGATCCGGTGAGGATCATGGTCAGAGCGAAGTTAGCACCCTTCAGGATGAAGAACGTTGCCAAGGTAATGATGAACGAAGGCAGTTTGGTTTTGACAACCAGGTAGCCATTCACGAAACCGATGATGGCTGCGAAGACTAGCGCCAGAACGATTGCGACCCAGATGTTGAGATCAAGCTTCGACACCAGCATTCCGGAGAGCAAGCCGGTGGTACCAACCATGACGCCTGAGGAAAGATCGAACTCTCCAGCAATCATAAGTAGTGCCACAGCGATGGCTACGATGCCAATCGGAGCTGCGATGTCGGTCCATCCAGCAATACCTGGAAGTTTGGCGAAATTGCCGGTGGTATCGGTGGCGGTGAAAAGTAAGAAGATGGCGATGGCACCCAGGAGGGCACCAACCTCAGTTCGGCGCAGGGCCTTGGTTAGGAAAGAAGCTTTTTTAACTCTTTCATCGGTAGTGGGAGCGGTTGCCATTGAACTGCCTTTCAGATTTTGTTGCGTTGTTACTTAAAGAAATTTGGGGGTGGGCTGAGAAACAACCCACCCCCAAACCTTGGAGCTAGTGCTTAGCGGGTACCCGCTGCTACTAGATCCTGAACCTTTGCTACGTTGTCCGCGGTTACGAAACCAGGACCTGAGTAGATTGGCTGTCCGCCACCTAGCTCGTGACCGTTAGTTAGGTTTAGGTACAGCAAGACTACCGAGAGGTAACCCTGTGCGTACTGCTGCTGGTCGATGGCAAATTCCATCTTTCCGTCAGCGATAGCGGTTAGGGCCTCTGGTGACATGTCTACGGTACCGATCTTTAGCGAAAGACCTAGTTCTTCAGCTGCAGGAAGAACAGCCTTGGCAGCGATGTCAGCGTTCAATGCGAACACTGCGTCGATGCTGCTGTCTGCCTGTAGGGCAGCCTTGACCTTGGCGCTGGCAGCGGTTAGGTCTGCTAGTCCACCATCAAGGTTGAAGTTGGTTGCCTTACCGGTGAAAGTCTGTGCTAGACCCTTGCAGCGGTCTGCAAGACCCGAGTTACCGGCTTCCTGGATTGGGCAGAGAACGTGCTTGACGCCCATTGCGTTGAAACGTAGGCCAGCCTGCTGACCAGCGATGATTTCATCCTGACCAACGTGGGTGAATGCACCTAGTTCAGCGTAAACCGACGAACCTGAGTTCATGGTTACGGTTGGGATTCCAGCTTCGCTTGCCTTTAGCATGGCGTCCTTGATGGCGCCTGCGTCTGGAGCTGATGCTGCGATTCCCTGACATCCAGCAGCGATACCGGCTTCAATGGTCGAAGCCTGCTTTGCTGAGTCGTTGGTTGAACCCTGGTAGTCAAGGGTTACACCTAGGTCTGCAGCTGCAGCCTCGGCACCCTTTTGTGCTACGGTCCAGAATCCACCACCGTCTCCGTGGGTGTAAACACAGATCTTTAGGTCTTTGGTGCCATCATCTGCAGGTGCAGCGGCCGAGCAACCAGTAAGTGCTAGAACCGATACCGCAGCGAGGGCAAGAGCCTTCATCTTTAGCGACATTTGTTTCCTCTCATCATTTAGCTGAGCAACTTAGCCCAACAAGGTAAGTATGTCTTAACAAAAACGGAACGTTCCACTTAAAGTTGTGTCGTTACCATTTCGCAACCTAGACCTTACTATCGGGCAAGTTTGTTAGTTTAATTGCCCTTTAGGCGCGCTTCGGAGTGAAAACGAGTAAATGGCCTTTGTCCTAACATACTCACGCACTTGCTACTATTGGGAACGTTCCAGATCTTGAGAGGAAAATCAAATGCACTACGACAAAATTGCCGGAGCCCCCATTTCTTGGGGTGTTTGCGAAGTTCCAGGGTGGGGCCATCAGATGGGTCCAGAGCGCGTTTTGCGTGAGATGGCGAGCCTTGGTCTGAAGGCCACCGAGTTCGGCCCGCTTGGCTTCCTGCCGATCGAAGCCGAAGCTCGAGCCAAGGTTTTGAGCGATTTGAACATGCACGCCACCGGCGGCTTCTTCCCAGTGCTTTTGCACGATGCCGCTCACGACCCAATGCCGAATGTGCAAATGGAACTCGAGAGTTACGTGGCCACGGGTGCCACCACTCTGGTTTTGGCTGCCGACAGCGGTAAGGCTGGCTACGACGAAAAGCGTTCTGAACTTTCCGATGATCAGTGGGCAACGGTGTTCAGAAACCTGAACGAGATTTCAGCACTTGCTGCTTCGGTGGGGGTTAAGGCCGTGCTTCACCCGCACGTTGGAACCATCATTGAAACCCACGACGACGTGGTGAAAGTAGTGAACGGCAGTGACATTTCGTTCTGTCTAGACACCGGCCACATGGTTATCGGGGGTGCCGACCCGGTTGCCTTCTCCTCTAACCACGCCGATCGAGTGGCCCATTCACACCTAAAAGACGTTGACCTAACCTGGGCTCGAAAGGTTCAGGCCGGCGACGTAACGTACTACGACGCCGTGGTTCAGGGAATGTATCGCCCGCTAGGTAAGGGAGACGTCGACATCCGCGGCATCGTTCGAAATCTGCTTCTAGCCGGCTACCAGGGGTGGTTTGTTCTAGAGCAAGACAACGTAATTGGTAGCGAGCCGGTTGAAGGCTCAGGTCCTTACGAGGATGCGAAAACCAGCGTCGAGTTCCTTCGCGCGGTTATCGCTGAAATCTAAAGCGAAACAGATTTGCCAGTTTGAGCTGATTCCAGAGCGGCATTAGCCAAGATCAATGCCTGGCGGCCGTCTTCGTAGCTTGGGTTTGTGCTCTTCCCACTCTGAATTCCAGCCACAAAGTCGGCTAGTTCTTGGCGGTAAGCAACCGCATAGCGCTCGAGGAAGAAGTTCAGATAGGGATCTGCCACCTCGGTTTGCGTTGCGGTGAAGGCCCGAACGGTAGTTGGCAGCTGGTTACTCGCGGTTAGCATCCCCAGGTTTCCGAAAGCCTCGATGCGCTGGTCGTAACCGTACGAAGCGTGACGCGAATTCACGATCGTGATCAGTTCGTTGTTGGCACCTCGCATCACCACGTTCACCGAATCGTAGTCGCCAGCCTCTTTGATGTAGTCGCTGAAACTGTTGGAACCGCGAGCAGTTACCTCAACAATTTCAGGTATGAAGAAACGGGCCATGTCGAAATCGTGAATCGTCATGTCGCGAAAGATACCTCCGGAAACTTCGATGTACTCCTTCGGTGCCGGTGCTGGGTCACGGCTGATGATGATCAGCTGCTCTAGCGTTCCGATTTCCCCGGCCGTCACACGCGTCTTCACAGAAGCGAAGTTTGGGTCGAAGCGTCGGTTGAAGCCCAAAGCAATTTGGGTCTTCGAGGCATTTACCTTCTCAAGCAATTCGTCGACTCGATTGATGTCGAGGTCGATTGGCTTCTCGCACATCACGTGCACCTCGGCATCGATGGAGGCAGAAATCAGGTCAACGTGGGTTGAGGTGGGTGAGCAGACAACTACCGCGTCTACGTCGTCGGCGTTGATAAGTTCCATCGGGTCGGAGGTCACTTTGGTGCCGTATTTGTCGGCTAGCTTTTGAGCGCCCTCAACAAATACGTCTGCGATGTAGGTGAATTCAACGTCGTGGTTTTCAGCAATGCTTGCCGCGTGAACCTGACCAATTCTTCCTGCTCCAATGAGACCAACTCGAACTTTGCCTGCCATGATTCCTCCATTACGTTAAAGGTAATGTTAGGACAAACTCCTTGGCAAGGTTCCCAAAAAGGCTAGATTGTTACTTTTCCACCAAGGTAATTTCAAACGAGTAAAGGTCCGGGCGGTAGCAGTGGTGACCCCACTCAACCGCTTTGCCATTTGAATCAAAAGCCGTGCGCTCCATGGTTAGCAGCGCCGAGCCCTTCTCAACCTGAAGCAGTTCACTCTCGGCCTGGTTTGCTTTGCGAGCGCCAATGCGTTGTTTGGCAACCTTCATGGTTACGCCGCGGGCTTTGAGCAGTTGGTAGAGACCGTGCGTTGAGAAGTTCTCCTCGGCCAAATCGGTGTAATCCTCTGGTAGCCAGTTTTCCAAAATCGATACCGGAACATTCTCGGCGAAACGAAGACGGCGGATGAGTAGCACCGGCGATCCAACTCGAACCCCAAGTAGCCCGGCAATCTTGTTGTCCGCTGTGGTTCGGCGCACTTCAAGCACCTTTGAGCTCGGAGTCTGGCCCGAGTTCACCAAATCGTCGAACAGGGAAGTAAGTTCCACCTTGCGATTAATCTGCCCGTGAACCACCTGGGTTCCAATTCCTCGACGACGAACCAGCAAACCTTTGTCTACCAATTCCTGAATCGCTCGTCGAACGGTTGGGCGGCTTAGACCTAGGCGCTCACCAAGTGAAACCTCGTTTTCTAAACGTGAGCCCGCAGCAAGCCGGCCGTCGGTAATGGCTCGCTCAATGCGCTGGGATAGCTGAAAGTAAAGGGGGATCGGCCCAGAACGGTCGAGGTCGATGAACTCACTCAACGGCAAAACTGTTTCAAGTTGATTCACGAAAAAACTCCAGGGTGCTTACACAGGTCATAGTTTGACCGTTTGTTAAGACAATAGCACCGCAGTTGCGGTAAGCGACTATGTAAACATTCCAAGGGTCGGTTCGTGTAACAGCCCGTTGGTTGCCAAAACACTCGAGGATTCTTCAGTGAGCTTGCCGTCGATTGCGCTAAACCGACCGCCGGCATTTTCCACAATCGGCACCAGAGCGGCGATGTCGTAGAGCTTCAGGTCGTGCTCGGAAACCACGTCAACCGAGCCCTCGGCTAAAAGCATGTAGCTATAAAAATCACCGTAAGCGCGGGTTCGCCAAACCTTTCGGCTAAGCGCCAAAAGTTGCTCAAGGTAGCCATGTGTATCCCAGAGTTGCAGGTTGTTGTAACTTAGCGAAGCATTCTCAAGCTCGGCTACTGCGCTCACCTTGAGGTCTCTAACCGAGCCGTCGATGTCTGAAGTTTGAGCAGTTCCAGGTGCCGCCCACCAACGACGACCCATGGCCGGAGATGAAACCACCGAAACTACCGGCTTGCCGTTCACACTGAGCGCAATCAGAGTTGCCCAAACCGGAACGCCTCGCATGTAGTTTGCCGTTCCATCAATCGGGTCGATGATCCATTTGCGCGAATCCGATCCGGATACCCCGTACTCTTCACCAACGATGCCGTCTTGGGGGCGTTCCGAAGTTAGAACATCTTTAATTGCCAATTCAACGGCGCGGTCGGCATCGGTGACTGGGCTTCGATCGGGTTTGCTTTCAACGTGCAAATCAAGCGCACGGAATCTAGCCAAAGAGATTTTGTCGGCGATGTCGGCGAGGCTAAGCGCCAGAGCCAGATCGTCTTGATAGTTCATGAACCTAGGTTATCCCGCGAGGGATGAGATGAGGCGGCGAAGTGAATCAACTCGGCTCGCGCTCAACGTCCCCGCCGTCACCGCTTCATCCAAATCGCAGTCGGGGGAGTCTGCTTCGTGGCTGCAGTCGCGTGGGCAGCTCTGCGCCACCTCCCAAAGATCAGCAAAACTTTTCACGAGATTGTCTGGATCGATGTGCCCGAGACCAAACGAGCGAACTCCAGGGGTATCGATGATCCAACCGTCGCCCAAATCAATTGCGCGAGCCGACGACGATGTGTGACGACCACGCCCAGTAACCTCGTTCACTACACCAACGGCTCGTTCGGCCTCGGGTGCTAACTCATTTACGAGCGTTGACTTGCCAACGCCAGAGTGCCCGACTGTAACTGTCACATGTCCGGCCAGAAGAGTTCTCAGTTCATCTAACTTCGGTGAATCGGAACGAGTTTGAATCACCGGAATGTTTAGTGAATCGAAATTTGCCAAAAACTCTGCCGGGTCTTGAAGGTCTGTTTTGGTAATTACCAGAATCGGCGACAGCCCGGCGTCGTAGGCAGCGGCTAGGTAGCGATCAACCAGGCGAGTGCGCGGTTCTGGGTTGGCTGCTGCAATCACGATGGCCATCTGATCGGCGTTAGCCACGATCACACGTTCAACCACATCGGTGTCGTCGGCGCTTCGCCGGAGCAACGTTTTGCGCTCTTCCACGCGAACGATTCTGGCTAAGGCGCCAACCGTTTCCGAGGTGTCTCCGCTAAGCGACACGCGGTCGCCTACCACGGCTCCGGCTTTCCGAATCTCTTTGCCCATGGTGGCCATAACCACTCGTCGGTCGTTGTCTAGAAGCACGTGGTAGCGGCTCTTATCGACACCGGTAACCATGCCCATCGGCGCGTTTTTATACTCAGGACGATTTTTGGTGCGCGGCTTGTTGCCCTTTGGATTCGGTCGAATTCGCACATCGCTCTCGTCTAGATCGTGCTCGCCACCCTCGGGCTCGTATAGCCAGCTCAAGCAGTTTCTCCGAGCATTTTTTGCCACATCGCAGGAAAGTTCGGCATGGTCTTCGAAGTGGTTTCTACGTTTTCCACCAAAACCCCCGGCACCCGAAGCCCAATGATGGCTCCGGCGGTCGCCATGCGGTGGTCTTCATAGGTTTTCCAAAGCCCGCCGTGCATGGTTTCGGTTGGAACAATTTCCCAGCCATCGGCTGTTTCCCTGCAGTCGCCACCAATTCGGTTAATCTCGGTTGCCATCGCAGCGAGGCGATCGGTTTCGTGCCCGCGAATGTGGGCGATGCCCCTAATGCGAGAAGGTGAATCGGCAAGCACGGCAAGTGCAGCAACAACCTGAGCTAACTCTCCGCCTCTGGAAAGGTCGATGTCGATGCCCTTGATGTTGCCGCTTCCACTAATGGTTAGCCCGCGTTCGTCTCGCATGATGCTCGCACCCATCTGCTGCAAGATTCCGTCGAAGTCGTTGCCAACCTGAGTGGTGCTCACCGGCCAGTCTGGAATGGTTACCGACCCACCGGCAACCATTGCGGCTGCCAAAAACGGCCCGGCGTTCGAAAGATCTGGCTCAATCTGCTTGAACCCACCGGCAACAGGCCCAGGTTCCACTCGCCAAACGTAAGGTTCTGGGCTTCTCACCACAACCCCGCGTTCGCGAAGGCAGTGCAACGTCATCTCGATGTGGGGAAGGCTAGGCAGGTCATCGCCCACGTGTCGAAGGGTCAAACCGTTTTTGAAGCGAGGCGCAACCAGCAGTAAACCCGAAACGAACTGCGACGAAGACGAGGCGTCGATGGTTAGTTCGCCACCCTCAACCCCACCGGTTCCCAAAACTGTGAACGGCAGTGAAAGACCCTCAGCGGCAATCTCGACACCGAGCGCTCTAAGTGAGGTAATCGTGGTGTCCATCGGGCGCTTTCTCGCACCTTCGTCGCCGTCGAAGGTAACCTTCCCGCGGTTGAGCGTTGAGAGCGGTGGCACGAATCGCATCACGGTGCCAGCCAAGCCGCAGTCGACGGTGGCGGAAGCATTCAAGGTGGCAGGAGAAACGGTTAGAGAAGTACTTTTTCCGCCAGAAACCTCAGCGCCTAAAGACTTCAGAGCGGCCAGCATCAGGCTGCTGTCTCTTGAAACCAAAGCGCCGGCAAAACGGGTTGGTTCCTCGGCGATTGCGGCCAGAACAAGTTCTCGATTGGTGAGTGATTTTGAGCCAGGCAGGGGAACAACCGAAGCAAGCGAACGCGGCGCAGAGGGAGCGGGCCACTGGGAATATGTCGAATCAGTCATCTGCTACTAAATTACCACCGACGAAACTGCCTCCCGCGGATAAACTGAAAGCAGATGACTACGCCAAATAGCACCCAAGAAGCAGAAGCACTAAAGCTCCTCCAGTTCGAACAACAGGCCATTCCATTGATGCCGAAACTCATGCCTTTCGCCATGGAAAAATCCCAATTCAACCGCTCAGAGGCGGAAGATCTGATGCAAGAGTCTTTCGCCAAGGCCTACCGTTACTGGAACACCTTCGAGCAGGGAACCAACATTTACGGTTGGCTCAAGAAAATAGTCAAGAACACCGCGATCAACCGCGGCATGAAAGAAGCCAAGCACCAGCAGGTGAGCGCTCTCGACGACATGGAAGATTTCAAGCTGGGCGAAGATGCCCACTCGGTTACCGCACGAGCCAACCGCTCGGCCGAGAGTGAAGTGCTTGCCAAACTGGCCTCAAACGACGTTCAAGACGCTGTTGACAGCCTTAAACCAGAGTTTCGCGCAGTAGTGCAAATGGCTATCGTAGACGGCTATTCGTATCAGGAAATCGCCGATATCCTCGGGATCAAAATCGGCACCGTAATGTCTCGACTACATCGCGGGAAGAAAACCCTGCGAGAAACGCTTTACAACTACGCCCAGCAAGAGGGTTACAACGTAGACACCGCAGCAAAGGAAGCGGTATCTAGAGAAGCAAAGAAGGGTTCCAAAAAGTGAGCGAAGTACAAGTCGACTGCGAAGAATGCCAAGAGCAGGTTCACGAGTACCTTCAGCGCGAGGTAAATGAGGAACTTTCCAAGGCAATCACCGCTCATCTAGCCAACTGCGACCACTGCGACGACGTCTACAAAATCGAAAACGACCTAAACCAGGTGATTCGAACCTCGTGCGAAACCGAAACCCCGGAAGAAGTTATCGCCAGGATTCGTAAGCACATTGCGGAGCTTGGCTAAGCCAAGTACTTAAGCGCATTAGCGATAATCGCTCCGCGCTTGTTTTCACAAAGCGAAATGTGGCCTTCGCCCGGAACAAAGTTCAACTTCGCCGTTGGAATTTTGGATTCCAGCCAGTAGCCGTGTGCGTGAGGCACCATGAAATCGTCGTTGCCCTGCCAAAGTTCAACCGGCTTGGTGATTGAGGCTAAATCGAAACCCCACGGTTCCACGAACGCAAGGTCGTCGTCCATCCAGCCGTAATAAGTTTTCATCAGTGACTGGCGGTAGCTCTTAGCCGTGCCTTCCGCAGCGCCCTCGTTGAGTGCCTTCTTGTCGGCTTCCCCGATGAGGCCACCGAATGCTTCAACGATTTGATCGGCTGTAACCACCGCAATTGGAGGCGAATTCTCTTGCATCCAAGCCTCGATGGCCGCGGGTCCTTTGGTGGCTGCGGTGAATTCAATGTGGTTCTCTTCGCCCATACCCTCTAGAAAGTTGAGATCGCTAGCGCCGAAGGTTCCAACGCCGGCGATGCTGATGGCGGCAACCGACTGGAACAGGGTGGTGTCGGCGAGGCAGTGTGGACCACCGCCAGACCAGCCGATGGAAACAATTTTTGTAATTCCGAAATGCTTTAGAACCTCTTCGATATCCGACGCGTTGTCGATCACGGTTCTGCCCTCGTGGCGCGAGCTAGTTCCATAACCAGCACGGGAATAAGCGACGGCAAAACCGCCCTGAGCCGCGACCTCGGTTAGCCAGTCATCCCAGGTGCTGGTGGCCCCTGGTGTTCCGTGGTGAAAGACCACAGCATCCTGAGACGGAGTTCCTGCGGTTGTAACTTCAAGTTTGCGACCATCGGCCAGATTTAGTTCAAAACGTTCCATTTCGTCAGTAAAGCACAGGTCGAAACAAAATGTCGGTGGCTCGTTATAACTTGACAGTCCCAAACGACGAAAGGATTCACAAATGGCTAAGAACAAAACCTACCGAGCACTTCACGTAGTAGACGTAGAAAACGAAATTATGAGCGGATCCTTTGGTCTGCAAGACGTGGTTCGCCTCCACAGCGCCTGGGATGCCACGGTGAGCCCAAGTGTGGGCGATCAGTATTTCTTGGCTACCGGCACCCGCACCAAAGCTGCGCTGGCATTCGGTTGGCAGGATGGAAGAACCGCATTCCGCGCTGGCAACGATGGCGCCGACGACGCAATCGTAGAGTTTCTAGACGTCAATTACGTGGCCAAGCGCTTCACCCACGTGTTTATTGGTTCGGGAGACCACAGAATCCAGCCAGTTGCCAAAAAGCTCATTGAAGCGGGGGTAGAAGTAACCATTGTCGGCCGAAGAATGCATGTTCATCACAGCTACTTCACCATCGGAGCAACGATTGTCTACCTGGACGAGCAGTGGGGATTAGCTGCCTAGTCGTTAAAGATAAAGTGCCGGGGGTCAATCCCGGCACTTTATCTTTAACCGATGCTTAGATTCCACATCACAGTGGTTGGATAGATTGGCTTACCGTTCTCATACTTACGTAGGTAAGTGGTTGGCCAACGGCGGTCGCGGTATACCTCGGCTTTAGCAGTAATCACACCGCCAGCCTTGAAGAATGCGAAGGCTTCGGAGTTCAAGGTACAAGAGGCGGAGTTGGTAAACACCTTGGCGTCATACCACCCCTTCTTGCTACCTGATCCGAACTTAGGCATTTTCAGGTATGGCGCAAGAACTGCCTTTACCGACGCTTTTGTTTCTTTACTTGGGTCGGTGATTGGCTTACCCTTGCTGTCTTTTGCTGCAATGCCGAATGTGGTTGCACAGTTTTGGGTCTTGGAAAGGCCCTTAACTTCGTAGGTAATGATGATGTTCGCCGTAATCGGCCCGATCAACATACCTTTCGACTGAGGTTTCACAACAAAGGTCTTTGAAGTGATTCCCACGTTGAAACTGAGCGGGCCTTTGGAGACCGTTCCACCCGTACGTGGAAGTTTCTTAGTAACTGGGGTCTCCTTTACCGATCCTCCAACTGGTGGAATCTCGGCGGCAGGCTTCACGGCTCGGATGGTTTTGATCTGCTCAGGTACGGCATCGTAGGAGGCCGTACCGGGGCTCGATATACCAACGCGGCAGGTATCTTGGGCGGGAGTCGCGTCCATATCGCCACTCCAAGTAACGGTGCCGTCTTCCTCCACGATACAAATTGCTGGGTCCAACGACCTGTAAACAGGGTCCAAACCGGAGCTAAGTGTTGCGGATAGTTTGAATCCGAGAGCGTCTGAAGTGGCCTCTGGAGCAGTTTCCTCAGGGTCGCTGTCAGGAATAACTTCGCCCGGTGCGGTGAAAGTTAGCGTCTGGCCGCTCTTTTGAATCGTGAAAACACGTGGTTCACTTGCACTCAAGACGTATTCGCCGCCACCAGAGGTCGCAACCACCGAACAGATTCCTACGGATTGTAGATGCAGAAGCCCTTCGCTATCGACCCAACAAACCAAAGGATTCGCAGTTGAATAACGAACATCAAGGTCGGCGCTGGAAGCACCTTCGAGCTCTACTAACTCGTCACTGATCGTGATTACCCTTGGGTCAGCCGGTGATACCCCGGCTGGGAAAGGCATCGTAGTTTCGTTGGCCGCTTGGGTGAAGGTTGTACGGAATGGTCTGGCAGCAAGTGCGTTGAATGCGCCAATCGCAGGACCTCCAACGGTGTAATTGCAAATGCCGGCTTTTAGACCTCGGAGCATTCCTTCCACGACGGAACAAACCGCTGCACTATCTTTTGCGATAGTAATAACCGGCTTAGCACCTGACGACAGTTCGGCGTCCAGTTCTACATCTCCCTCGGTTAGCAAACTCGAGGAGGTAGGGGTGTGGCTAAGCGTTTGGTTGCTCTTCGTTGTAGTGATTTGGAATGTTTTAGAAACGTCCTGAGCTGCATTGAACAGGGCGTTACCTGCTGCAGAAGCCACGATCGTGCAAGAGCCGACGGCCTTGGGTGTAATCGAGATTCCTGTAACGGCGCAAATATCGGGCGTCGTTGAAACGTAGGTTGGTTTTACCGTAGTCAAACTGCTAACACCATCGGCGTTGAACTTTCCAGCCGAAAGAATCCTGTTAACCGGGTTGTAGGTGATGACCTGGTTACCTTTCACGATTGCTATCTCGACGACGTTAGAAGTCTGAACGGTGTATAGGTCGTCTGCGGCCTTGGTCGAGTAAACCTCGCAAACCCCTATTGCCTTGGGTGTAATAACACCGGTTGCAAGGTTCACCGAACAGTTAGCGCTGGTGGCAGCCGTCACCAGGTAAGTGACGTCGCCAGAACCGGAACCGCTTCCAATTCCTTCATCTGGGCTAGCAACAGCACCGGTTTCACCGAAGCCGATGGAACTGTCATCTGATTCCGCTGCGAGAGCGCTTTGCTCGGCTCTGGTTACGCTGACTACCGCAGTTTCAGAAACGGCGAGTAGGTATTGCTCGTCTGCGGCCTTTGTTGCACTGATTAGGCAATCACCGATCACTGGGGTAACGGGCAAAATTATCTGCCCAGAGTTTAGGTTCACCAAACAAATTGCAGGGGATAGCGATCGATAGGTAACTGCTCCAGTACCCGAACCATTTCCAGGTGCGATGGAAGGAACCTGAGCCAAAAGCACTCCAGGATTCTTCCAATCAACGCTCACCTGGTTGATTGAAACTGCTAAAGGCAACTGATTCGCGGGTTCGACAATCAAAGTTAAGTCATCGATCGCGGCTTCGAAGTTGGCGTCTTCGGCTCGGATTGCAGTGACGACGCAAGTCCCGGCCTTGAGCGTAGTGACCACACCAGTAGTGGAATTGATCGAACACACGGCGTTACTAAGAGGGTCCACAGTAAACGACAGCGCTCCAGCTCCCGAACCACCACCTGGCAGACCTGCAGCCGGTACTGTTACTGCAACTGTGCCTCCTTGAGAAAAGACGACAGGGTTAGGGGTTGCATTAGCAACGAGAGAAGCCTGCGCGGGCTTTAGGAAAGACACAGTCACCGAGTTTGATGTGGCAGCGTTGTAATTTGTATCTCCAGCTTTTGAAGCGCTGACAATGCAATCTGGGAAGCCTGTGGCGGTTAGCAAACCGGTAGAGGCGTTGATTGAACAGCCCGTTCCAGTTACCGAATAAGTCACTGCGCCGATACCCGAACCAGACCCGGTTCCAGTGGCTGGAACCGTCATGTTGACCGTGGTGACTGGCACGTTTACGGCCGTGAGCCTTGACGCACTAAGTGTTAGCGAAGCTTGAACACCCTTGGTTATAACGATCGAAACGGCTGCCGAAGTAACCGAGTTGTAGTTGGTGTCTTCGGCGCGGGTTGCCAGAACCTTGCAAGTTCCAACCGTTGTCGGTGTGACAACTCCGGATGAAGCATTCACTGAACAAATCGCCGCGGCTGTTGGATCAACGACATAGCTAACTACGCCCGTGCCCTTACCTCCGTTGGTAGTTCCAGCAGCTGGCACCGAAACTGTAGAAGTTTGGTGGAATTGGAGCGCAGACGGGGTTGCGGTTGCTACGAGCGCACCTTGAACACCTTTGGTTACCGTAAGCGTAACTTCAGGCGACGTTGCCGCGTTGTAGTTGGCATCTCCAGCCTTGGCAACGCTGAACTTGCAAGCGCCAGCCGCTAGAAGGGAGAGCGCGCCGGTGCTGGCATTGATGCTGCACACCGTTGGCGTGCTCGTCGCAAAGCTCCGCGCTCCCGTTCCTGAACCAGAGTTGACACCACTTGCAGGAACGGTGACGGTGGGTGCAGCCGAAGACAGAGCAACTGAGGTTCCAGCAACGGGTGCGGTGATTGCAATTGGGGCTTGGGCTGCCTTTACGACTGCAATCGTGACTCTATTTGAGATTGATGGGGCGAAGGTTGCATCACCAGCTCGGGTAGCTATGATTTCACAACTGCCAACGGTAACTGGGGAAACGACACCGGAGCTTGAGACGGTGCAAATTGTAGGCGTAGCACTGGTGTAACTCAGTGCACCTGTAGTTGCGCCCGTTGTGCTGAGCTGAACGGTCGTGCCAAAAGGTGTGGTGGTAGTTGGAACCGAAGGTGCCAGGGTCAGCGTTGCCTGTGCTTTTCGCACAGTTACAACTACCGTGTTCGACGAACTCTTGTCGAGGTAAGAAGCATTACCAGCTCGAACGGCAGTTACTGAACAGGTACCGCCGATCAACAGCGGTGTAACAAGCCCGGTAGTCGAATTCACGGAACAACCGCTTCCGGTTGAGGTGAATGTAACGGCACCAGTTCCGTTACCGCCACCTGCAACACCCGAATTTGGAACTGTCAACGTGACCGTGGTTTGGGGATTACCTGCGTCTGCTTTACCTATTACCGCGCTTGACGGGCTAATGGTAACGGCTAGCGGCTGGGCGGCCTTGGCGATCGTTAGCGTAACCTCTGGTGAAGTTTTTGGTAAGAAGTAATCGGTTCCAGCGCGAGTCGCCGTGACCTTACAAGTACCAGCGGTGATTGGTGTGATTACGCCGGTGGCCGAATCCACAGAACAAATTGCTGAAGTGGTGCTGGCATAAGTTACAGCGCCAGTTCCATTTCCGCCGTTGGCAGTTCCGGTAGCGGGAACGCTGGCGGTCGCTCCAGTTGGGAAGGTTGAAGTGGTTGCGCTCAGGGTTACGGCAAGTGCGTCTTGCGCACCTTTCACTACCGTGACAGTTACCGCATTGGATACCACTGGTAGAACGCTTGCGGTTCCTGCTTTGGTTGCCTTAACGGTACAGATGCCAGCTTTGACGGGCGTAATAATGCCTGTGGTTGCGTCGACGATACAGAAGTCGGATCCCGTAGCCACAGCGTAACTAATGGCACCGGCTCCGGTTCCACCGGTTGCAACCGCGTCTTGATAGTCACCGAAGTTCAAGGTTGAAGCTGTTCCAAGGCTGGCTTGCGTTGCTGCCGTGTCAAAAATAGACAGGCTAAGAGCTGCTTGGGCCGCGCGAGTGACGGTCAGAATTACCGGCGCAGAGGTTGCAGCGAGATACAGGCCATCTGCTCCCGCGGCACGGGTTGCGGTAAGTGAACACTCGCCAAAGGCAACGGCTGTAATCGCACCAGTGGTTGAATTCACTGTGCAAATCGATGGAGTTGAAGACGTGTAGGTAACGGTCCCATTACCCAAGCCGCCTCCGGTAGAACCCGAAGCTGGGGTCGAAATGGTGGACGCCGTGGAACCTCCGATAAGGATGGTGCTATTCGACAGCGCAGCAATTAGCGGCGCCTGGTCGCCTTTCGTAATGGTGAGGTTTACGTTTGCCGATGTCGCGGCGTTATAGAGTTCCGCGGTAGCTGCCTTGGTTGCGTTAAGCGTGCAAGTGCCAACACTTCTCGGGGTAGCGACACCGGTAGCGGGCGCTACCGAACAAATGGTCGGAGTGGTTGTTGCATAGGTAACGGCTCCCGTGCCAGAACCTGAACCCACTCCGTTAGCAGGAGTCGATACGGCAGCGGTTGACGTGAATCGAATGCTTGTCGGTGAAACAGTAGCGCTGAGAGTTGATTGCGCCGCTGGGGTAATGGTAACGGTCACCGTGTTCGAAGTTACGGAGTTGTAGGAGTCGGTTGCCGCCTTGGTGGCAGTAACCAAACAAGCTCCGGCCTTAACCGAGCTAATGACGCCGGTAGTCGCATTTACACTGCAAATGGCTGGAGTGCTCGTGGCATAAGACACCGCGCCTCCGTTTACCCCGCCAGTTACGCTAGCGGTCGAGGTGGCCGTTCCATAAGCTATGGTCGCCGCATTAACTGCCTCTACCAGTGCGCTTGGAGTCCCCTTGCCAACTGTGATCGTAATTGGTGCAGAGGTGTTTGAAACATAGTTGGCGTCTGTGGCTCGGGTTGCGGTGACCTGGCACGAACCAGCCCTCAACGGCGTTACGGTGCCGTTTGCGGCGACAGTACAGATGCTCGGTGAAATCGAAGTGTAGGAAATTGCTCCAACGCCTGAACCTCCACCGGGTGTTCCAGCGGCTGGAACCGAAATAGTTACGGGGGTTGGAACGACAGTCGAGTTTGCAGTAACCAAAGGAGTCAACACTGCCTGCACGTCAGTCTTTATGGTCACGCTAACGGCGGCAGAAGTTATCTGGTTGTACTGGTTGTCAGCGGCCTTAGTTGCGGTGATGGTGCATGTGGTTGAGGCCGCACCGGGCGCAATCGACGCTGGAGTGATAACGCCCGTAGTTGCACTAACAGAACACACGCTCGGCGTGCTGGTAGCGAAAGTGACGATTCCGGTTCCCAAGCCTCCGGTGGAGGTAACAACGTTAGTTACGTTGGTGTCGGCAATGACAGCTAGAGATACAGACGCAACTAGCGCTGTTTGATTAGCCCTGGCAATCGTCAACGTTTCCTCGGCTGAAGTGGCTACGTTGTAGGAGTCGGTGGCTGCTCTGGTGGCGCTTACTTTACAAGCCCCGGCGGCCAGCGGAGTAACCACGCCGGTGCTTGCATTTACCGAGCAGATGCTCGGAGTGCTAGTTGCGAAAGTCACGGCACCGGATCCGTTTCCGCCACCTACCGCACCGCTGGCAGGCAGAGTTGCAGTGACGGTGTTTGGGAAGGTCACGTTTGCGGCTAGCCCGATGTCGAGCGCACTTTGAGTGCCCTTGGCAACGGTGATCGTGAGTGGTGCTGAAACCTTTGGAGCAAAGGTGCCATCGCCCGCTCTGGTGGCCACGATCAAGCAACTACCTGCTATTAGAGGAGTGACGATTCCGGTCGATGCATTGACCGAGCAGATAGTCGGGGTGGTGCTGGCAAAGCTCACGGCACCAGTGCCCTGCCCACCGTTTGGTGTGTTAGTTGCTGGAACTGAAACAGTTACGGTGGTCGGCACGGCAGTTGAAGCAGAAGTGCTCGTTGCCACCAGTGTTGCTTGTTCTTCGGTTCGGATCGAAACATTTATAGCAGCTGAGGTGACCGCGTTGTAGTTGGCATCAGCCGCCTTGGTTGCGGTAATCGTACAGGTTGCGGCTGCTCCTCCCGCGGCAATCGCGATTGGTGTGATTACGCCAGTTGCCGAATCAATCGCACAAACAAGAGGGGTGGTTGTTGCAAATGTCACCGCGCCTGTTCCAGCTCCACCGGTGGTGGATACCCTGTTGGTTAGGTTTGTGTCGGCAATAATTGGAAGCGCTGCCGATGCAATTAAAGCCGGCTGAGTACCCTTGGTGATGTTTAGGTTTACGACAGCCGAGGTCGCGGCTAAATACTTACTGTCGGTTGCCTTTGTTGCGGTGAACGTACAAGTTCCTACAGAAATGGGTGTGATCACCCGGGTCACTTGATCAATCGAGCAAATCGCTGGTGTGCTTACCGTATAGGTGTTCGCACCAGTTCCTAATCCAGCGCTGGCAGCTGCTGTTGCCGTACCAGTAAATGCCACAGTAGTTGGGTTAGTAGATGCGGTGATGGTCTGGTTGCCTTTGAGAATTAGGACATCAACCGTGTCGGTAGCTGGAGCCGCGTGGTTAGTGTCGGCGGCTTTTGTTGCCAGTATCTGACAGGTACCGGCGGTTACAGCGGTAACTGTTCCATTGTTCGCGTTCACGGTGCAAACGGCTGGAGTATTTGTGGCATAAGTTACGGCACCTGTTCCCGATCCACCGGTGGTAGTGACAGTTGTGCCAGCTGGGAAAGTTGTGCTGAATGCGGCTGCATTTGCGGTCAGGCGCGCCTGTGCGCTACGAGAGATAACAATTTCTGTCGTAGCGGTGGCTAAGTCATATTTCAAATCTCCGGCCTTGGTTGCCTTCACAACGCAGGTCCCGGCCGTATTTGCCTTGACAACTCCAGTTGTGGCGTTTACCGAACAGATAGCCGACGTAGTGGTTGAGTAAGTTACCGCTCCGCTAGATTGCCCGCCGGTAGTGGATACGGTGGTGGTGGCAGCTGAACCTGGCAAATAGGTTAGGAATGAATTCGCCGAAGTCTCGGTGAAACCTGTTTGAGCAATCTTTACCCAGGTAAACGTAATTCCACCGTGCGTGTAACTGGTTTGCTTGGTGAGTGTTGCTCCGGTCGGGCCTTGTGAGAAACCAGTGTTACCCGCTGTTCCAGACGCTTCACCGGCCGCGATCTGGATGCCGCCTAGGCCACCCACGAGACCGCCACCGCCACCGCCGGCGCCTCCACCGTCGCCAGTGATTCGAACGCCGGGTAGTCCGGTTGAAATGGCGTCGTTACGGAATCCCTGCATGGTTCCGGGCGAAGCATTGGCAACACGGTTTCCACCAACACCTCCACCTCCACCACCGGCTATGTAGGTTGATGCCCCAATTTTCAGAATTGTTGCGGCGCCACCGCCACCGCCGGCACCAGACCAGCCGGCGTCACCTGCGTGACCTCCACGTCCGCCGTTGAACTGAGTGTAGTAGTTCACACCCGCGGCACCGCCTCCGGTACCTACTGGGTCAGGGAAGCTCATCGAAGCCCCGTCGTCGGTTGCGCCTCCACCACCCGCACTGCCAGGTGCAGCAGTCAACTTGGTACCGTCGGTGGTCAGAGCAAAGCTAATGCGATCTGAACCGTATCCCCAAGACCCACCTCGCGGGGTTCCACAGTTACCTTGGCTCGAACACCACGGTTGGTCGGTGTCGGAACCGCCAGGTCCTCCAACGCCACCCCACATGCTCACAGACATTTGAATGCCAGCCGGGGGAGTCCATTCGAAGGCGTCGGCGCTGCTATAAGCAATTGTTGCAACACAGGTTGTAACTCCACTCGCCGTTGTGCAAACCGGTGCAGGCGCCGCCGCTATGGCGTAAGTTGCTGTTGCTGCGGTAGTTGGAACTACCAGGCCAACCGCCACGATGATGGCTGCCAAAGACGCGACTAAATAACGGCGAATGTTGAATTTAAGCATGGCTTAAGCCTAGAAAGCGGGCAGTTATAAGGTTTGAATTAGTTCGTTAAGATGAACATTATTCGGCTTCTTGAACGCCTAGCCAAGCGTTCCAACCTCGGTTCAGAACCAGCCAGGCGATTAGCCCGTAGCCAACCTGGCCGGGTAGACCAGATGGCGAGTTTTGTAATTCGGTGTTCCACCCTTCGTGGCCTTGAAGCGGGTGAAAACAATCCACGTAGGGGATGTTGCGACGAGCGCAGACGTCTTCGAAACCCCAAGAGAGCTGTTCAACATCCGTGTTCAATGCAGTCTCTTTGTGAGGGGTTGGGCCAATCACAAACGGTTCGTAGCCGCGCTTGAGGGCGTCGTCTAGAACGGTGGCAAGATTTAGGCGGCTTCTCGAAGTTGAAAGCCCAGCGCGAATGTCGTGATGGCTTAGAGCGATTGCTACCTGAGTTCGTCCTAGGGTATTCACTCTCGGAGTGACTTCTGCCTGCCAGCGTTTGGAGAGCGATAGTGAGGTCTCGTCTGGCAGAGCCAGTGTGATCAACTCGATGGTCGGATCGGTTTGCGGAGTTCTAGCTAAAACTCGGCCAACCCAACCCATACCCTTCGGGTCGCCACTTGCGGTAATGAGTTGGTCGCCCAAAACGATTACGCGAAGTGATGACTCGAGTGGTTGCAAGGCTTCCTCTATGCGTCGAACGCGCGTTGGACGAGATCGGCCTGTTCGGCGGCATGCGCCTTACTAGAACCGGTGGCCGGGCTAGCGCTCGCGGGGCGAGAAACCAGTTTGGCAACCTTTCCGTCCATGTATTTAGGGAGGAACAGACCGACGTAGGTCCAAGGTCCCTGGTTGGCAGGTTCATCCTGAACCCAAACCAGCTCGGCGTTTGGATACTGGGCATATGCTGCCTTGATCTCATCGACCGGGGTTGGGTAGAGCTGCTCAACGCGAACGATTGCGGTAGTGCGGTCGCCACGCTTTTCGGCTTCTGCCAATAGATCCCAGTAGACCTTGCCCGAGCAGAAGATGACGCGGTTAACCTGCGACGCATCCAAGCCCCGTTCATCTCCCAGAACTGGCATGAACGTTCCGTTAGTGAAATCTTCCACCGACGAAGACGCGGCCTTGAGGCGAAGCATCGACTTAGGGGAGAAGACAATCAACGGACGTCGTGGGCTGCTGTAAGCCTGGCGACGAAGTAGGTGGAAGTGGGAGGCCGGCGTTGAAGGCTGAGCCACGGTCATATTGTTCTGAGCGCAGAGTTGCAGATAGCGCTCGATGCGGGCCGACGAGTGGTCTGGACCCTGACCTTCGTAACCGTGCGGAAGCAGAAGAACAACGCCAGAGTACTGGCCCCACTTCTGTTCGGCCGAGGAAATGAATTCGTCGATGATTGTTTGAGCACCGTTGGCGAAATCGCCGAACTGAGCTTCCCAAAGAACCAGCGAGTCCTTCGCCTCAACCGAGTAGCCGTATTCGAAGCCCATCGCCGCGTATTCGCTCAGGAACGAGTCGTAGATGTAGAACTTTGCCTGACCGGCGCCAAGGTTTCGAAGTGGCATCCACTCCTGGCCGTTTACGCGGTCGTGGAAGACGGCGTGACGCTGAACGAAGGTTCCGCGACGGCTGTCTTGGCCTGCCATGCGAACCGGCTTGCCTTCCAGTAGTAGCGAACCGAAGGCAAGCAATTCGCCGAAGCCCCAGTCGATTCCGCCCTGACGACTCATCTCGTGTCGCTTGGCAAGTAGCTGCTGGAGTTTCGGGTGAACCGAAAAACCTTCCGGTTGGTTGAGGTGGGCGTCTCCGATGAGCTCAACAACCTCTTTCGAGATTGCGGTCTGGTGGGAGATAGTCGACTGTTCGCTGGCGGTGGTTCCAATGCCGATTGGGCGTGGAACCAGTTCAACCGGCTTGCTCATGGCTTCGTGAACTTCGGCGAAGGTGTTTTCAAGCTTGGCTTGGAAACTGGTGTTAGCGGCTTCGAACTCTTCGCGAGTTAGGTCGCCTCGACCAACTAGAGACTCAAGGTAAAGGGTTCTTACCGAACGCTTGGCTTCGATTAGGTTGTACATCAGCGGCTGGGTCATCGAAGGGTCATCGCCTTCGTTGTGACCACGACGACGGTAACAAACCATGTCAATTACTACGTCTTTTTTGAATTCTTCACGGAACTCGAACGCCAGTTGAGCCACGCGAACGACTGCTTCAGGGTCGTCGCCGTTCACGTGGAAAATTGGTGCCTGGATTCCCTTGGCGATGTCGGTTGAGTAAACCATTGAACGAGATTCGCTTGGGGGAGTGGTGAAACCAACCTGGTTATTGATCACGATGTTGATGGTGCCACCAACCTTGTAACCGCGAAGTTGCGACATGTTGAGAACTTCAGGAACGACGCCCTGGCCGGCAAATGCGGCATCTCCGTGAATCACAATTGGAAGGAATGGGAAGAAGTTTTCTGCTGAACCGTTAACCGAGTCAACCTTGGCGCGAACGATACCCTCGAGAACCGGGTTCACCGCTTCCAGGTGAGATGGGTTGGCGGCTAGTGAAACCTGAATCTGGGCTCCGTCTGGTCCGGTGAAAACACTTTCGGTGCCGAGGTGGTACTTCACGTCTCCCGAACCCTGAACGGTGGAGGTGTCGGTGTTGCCCTCGAACTCCTTGAAGACCTGACCGTAGGCTTTGCCGGCAACGTTGGTGAGCACGTTTAGGCGGCCGCGGTGAGCCATGCCGATGGCAACTTCTTTGAGTCCCGAGGTAGCTGCGCTACGCAAGATTGCGTCGAGTGCTGGAATAACCGACTCTCCACCTTCGAGTGAGAAACGCTTCTGGCCAACGAACTTGGTTTGCAGGAAGGTTTCGAAAGCTTCGGCTTCGTTTAGCTTCTCCAGGATGCGCTGCTGCACGGCCTTTTCAGGCTTGGCGTAAGGGTGCTCCAGCTTGTCTTGGAACCACTGGCGTTCAGCCGGGTTTTGGATGTGCATGTACTCCACGCCAACTGTGCGGCAGTAAGAGTCGCGCAGGATCTTGTAGATGTCGCGGAACTGAGCCTTTGACTTGCCGCCAAAACCACCGGTCTTGAAGGTGCGGTCGAGATCCCAGAGGCTTAGGCCGTGGTTCAAGATATCTAGATCAGGGTGCGAACGCTGACGGTATTCCAGCGGGTCGATGTCGGCCATTAGGTGACCGCGAACTCGGTAGGAGTTGATTAGTTCCTGGATGCGAGTCGCCTTGCTGCGGTCGTCTGAATCGTCGGTGTTGAAATCAACCACCCAGCGAACTGGCTCGTAAGGAATGCGAAGGTCGGCGAAAATTTCGTCGTAGAAACCACGAGCCCCGAGAAGTAGTTCGTGGATCTTCTTTAGGAATTCACCAGAGCCAGCGCCCTGAATAACGCGGTGGTCGTAGGTGGAGGTGAGGTTAATTACCTTGCTCACGCCAACTTTGGTGAGGTGTTCTTCGCTCATTCCCTGGAACTCGGCAGGGTAGTCGAGGGCTCCAGCGCCAACGATGCAACCCTGACCTCGGGTTAGGCGAGGAACCGAGTGAACGGTTCCAATACCACCGGGGTTGGTGAGTGAAATCGTAGTGCCGGCATAATCTGCGGCACCGAGCTTGTTGTCGCGAGCGCGCTTTACAACATCTTCATAGCCGGCCACGAACTCGGCGAAGTTCATCTTCTCGGTGCGCTTGATGTTTGGAACAACTAGCGCGCGGGTGCCGTCTTCTTTTGGCACGTCGATAGCGATACCGAGGTTAATGTTTGGTGGGATAACCACCGAAGGCTTGTCGTCGATGATGTCGTAGTAAACGTTTTGGCTTGGGAACTCTTTGAGAGTTTTGATTATTGCCCAGGCCAGAATGTGGGTGAACGAAATCTTGCCGCCGCGGGTACGGCCAAGGTGAGAGTTGATCACAATACGGTTGTCGATCAAAAGTTTTGCTGGAACCGTGCGAACGCTGGTTGCGGTTGGAACGGTAAGAGAAGCGTCCATGTTGGCCGCAATTGCCTTGCCCATTCCCTTCAGCGGGGTGACGATTGCCTCTGCCTCTTCGGCGGTTTCACTAACGGTGTTGATGGCTGCGGTAACCGGAGCCTGGGCGGGAATCGGAGCTGGTCTTGCTTCAACACGAGTCGTTTTCGCAACCACCGGGCTGGAAGCTGGAGCCGCTGCCGGGGCTGGAGTCTCAACGGCTGGCGCTACTGGAGCCACTGCCGAGTCGCCGCCTGGCAGACCGTGCTGCATGCGCTCAAGGATTGGCCACCAAGCTTTATCCACCGAGTCGGGGTTCTGCTTGTATTTCTCGAACATTTCTTCAACGAGCCATTTATTGGCTCCGAACTCGCCTTCGTCGGCAAAGTTCTCGCTGGATTCAGACAGCGTGACCACCTCTTCGTCGTGATGTTTGACCTCTCTAGCCTAATGCCAAAGGGTAAACTGGCTTTACATATGAATGACTGGCTAATGCTCGGCGTAGGCGTGCTGCTCACCATCGGCACAGGCCTTTTTGTTGCCAGCGAGTTTTCGCTTGTGAATTTAGACCGAACCGATCTGGAGGCTCGCGCGGAGCGTGGCGAGCGCAAACTTGGCCCTTCGATTCGGGCGCTTCGCAAGACCAGCACTCATCTTTCCGGAGCTCAGCTCGGCATCACCCTAACCACCATGCTCACGGGGTTCATTGCCGAACCGGCTCTGACTTCACTACTTACCGAACCTTTGGTTTCGCTGGGACTTGCGAGGGAAACCGTGCCCTCGGTTGCACTTCTAATTTCACTCACCATCGCCACTGTTTTTTCTTTCCTAATCGGCGAATTGATTCCCAAGACACTGGCGCTCTCGCTGCCGCTGGAAACCAACAAGTTTGTGATTCGCTTCCAGATGGTTTTCACCTGGCTAACCGGCTTTTTGATTGCGTTCCTAAACGGCGTTGGCAACTGGGTGGTTCGACGCTTCGGAATTGAACCCAAGGAAGAGTTGAGTTCTTCGCGCACCGCCGACGAACTTTCATCGCTGGTAAGACGATCCGCTCTGATGGGCGCTTTAGACGCACAAACGGCAACGCTGCTAACCAAGACTTTGGCTCTAAGCCAGCTCACCGCAGCCGATGTAATGACACCGCGTCCGCGCATGTTCACGGTTGATCGCGAGCAGAATGTGGCCGATGTGGTTGCGCTGACTAACAAGACCGGTCATTCCAGATTCCCAGTGATCGATGGCGACAGCGATTCGGTTATCGGTGTTGCACACGTAAAGCAGGCAGCCGCGGTTCCTCGTGAAAAGCGCGATGAAGTTCCGGTTGGTGCCATAGTCGTCGACGTAATCCGCGTGCCGGAAACAATGCCTCTCGAGGCCCTGATGGTTGAATTGCGCGCCAAGGGTTTGCAACTCGCAATCGTGGTCGACGAATATGGCGGCACCGCTGGCTTGGTAACACTCGAAGACTTAGTCGAGGAGTTAGTTGGAGAGCTCGCCGACGAACACGACCGCGCCAAGGCCGGCATCATTCGCGGCTTGAACGAGTCGGTCATTTTCCCCGGCATGACTCGCCCGGACGAATTGGCCGAGATGGCAATCAAGGTTCCCGACGACGGCGCCTACGAAACCGTTGGTGGTTTCATCATGAGCGAAGTTGGCCGAATCCCGGTGCGCGGAGACGAAGTTCAGATTGAGAACGGAACTTTGCGCGTGGAGCGCATGGATGGCCGTCGAGTCGACCGAGTTCGATTCACCCCGCAGGTGACGGAGGTGGAGAATGACTGACGACATCGCAGGTCTCTGGGCGTTCGCGCTGCTTCTAATCCTGAACGCGTTTTTCGTTGGTGCTGAGTTCGCGCTGATCGCGGCCAAGCGCGCACAAATTGAACCTCGTGCCGAAGCTGGCTCGCGCCCGGCCAAGATAACTTTGAAGGCCATGGAGGGCGTTTCTCTGATGCTGGCCACCGCTCAGCTGGGAATCACAATCTGCTCACTGTTGATTCTGCTAATTGTGGAGCCAAGCATTCACCACCTACTTGAAGGCCCACTCAAGGCAACCGGCATGAGTTACGAAGTTGCCAGCGGTACCTCTTTTGGAATCGCGCTGGCTCTGGTGACGTTCATGCACGTGGTGTTTGGTGAGATGGTTCCGAAGAACATTTCGTTCTCAATTCCAGAGCGTGCGGCACTGGTGCTTGTGCCTCTTCTTTACGGCCTAGCGATTTTGGTGAAGCCAATCGTGATTGCGCTAAATGGCACAGCGAATTTTGTGCTCAGGTTATTCCGCGTTAAGCCTTTAGACGAAGCCAACAGCGCCTTTACTCTCGACCAGGTGGAAGACATTGTTGAGCACTCAACGCGCGAGGGTGTCTTGAGCGATGCCTCGGGAACTCTCAGCAATACCTTCGAATTCACCGAAAAGAAAGTTCGCGACGTAGCCGTGACGCTGAGCGAAGTGGTTTCTTTCCCAGAAACCGTGACCCCGCGCGAGATCGAAGTGGCCGTTTCGAAGGTCGGCTACTCACGCTATCCGCTCACCGAAGAAGATGGCGAACTGATTGGCTATTTGCACCTAAAAGACGTTTTGGATCTTGACCTAGACGAGATGGATGAAGCCGTTCCAACCAAGCGCATTCGTTCGCTTATTTCGGTTCCGGATTCCATGGAATTGGAAGATGCTCTGGCGAGTATGAGGCGCGTTGGCGCTCACCTAGCGAGAGTTTTCAACCGCGGCGGCAAAGTTACCGGCGTGCTGTTCTTGGAAGATATCTTGGAAGAGCTAGTTGGCGAAGTGCAAGACGCCACTAAGCGCGATTAGAAGATTGCACGCTTGTAGCGCTTAGGAATGTAATCGATAGTTTCACCGAGTTCGGCGGCCGCACGAATTGGCCAGTAAGGGTCGCCCAGAGCTGCCCGACCAATCATCACAACGTCGACGATTCCCTTTTCCAAAATTGCTTCGGCCTGAGTGCCAGTGGTGATTGATCCCACTGCGGAAACCGGAGCATCAACCTTCGAGCCAACGTACTCGGCAAACGGTACCTGGTAGCCAGGGCCAAGAGTTAGCTTCTGTGCGGTAGAAAGCCCTGCCGAAGAGATGTCGAACAGGTCGGCTCCGGCATCGAGACACCACTTGGCAACAGTTGCCGTGTCTTCCTCGGTCCAGCCGCCTTCGATCCAGTCGGTTGCCGAGAAGCGAACTGCGAGTGGCAGGTCGTCGCCGATGGCGGCCCTCAC
Organism: Actinomycetota bacterium; assembly: GCA_041179025.1. GTDB lineage: Bacteria > Actinomycetota > Actinomycetes > Actinomycetales > Microbacteriaceae > Rhodoluna. The sequence goes on from JBEGUF010000006.1 coordinate 35,152, forward strand.
GGCGATGACGATCTCTACCAAGAGGCGAGCACGATTTTCGAGGGAGCCACCATAGATGTCGTTACGGTGGTTACTAAGTGGCGAAAGAAATTGGTGCAGCAAATAACCGTGAGCTGCATGCAGTTCGATTAGGTCGAAACCAGCGGTGACGGCACGGTTCGCGGCAGCCACGAAGTCGTCCTTGATGTTTGGAATTTCTGAAATTTCCAGCGCTCGCGGAACCGCGTAGCCTTCGAACGCGATGGCGCTAGGGGCAACGGTTTCCCAACCGCCGTCTTGAATCGACACCGAACCAGTTCCCGACCATTCGCGATGAGTGGAACCTTTGCGACCAGCGTGTGCCAGTTGAATTCCAATCTTGCCGCCGTTTAGGTGAACCGAATCAACCACAGCTTCCCAGGCAATCGTGTGTTCGTCATTCCAGATTCCAGCGCACCAGGGTGAGATACGACCAATGTCGCTAACTCCTGAAGCTTCGGCGATTACAAGCCCAGCGCCACCTTTGGCGAAAGATGTGTAGTGAACCAAAGCCCAGTTGCCAACCGTGCCGTCCTGCTCCTCGCAGGAGTATTGGCACATCGGCGGAATCCAAATTCGGTTGCGAGTAGTTAGATTGCGCACGGAGATTGGTTCGAAAAGCTTGCTCATACCAATAGCCTAGGTCTGTGCTACCGAAACGATTGCAAAAGTACCTGCAACTGCCCCAATCTACCGACGACAAGTATTCGCGCGGGGTCGTTGGTTTCGTTACTGGCTCAAACTCCTATCCTGGCGCAGCCATTTTGGGAGTTACCGCCGCCATTCGCACCGGCATCGGCATGGTTCGTTACTTTGGGCCGGAAGATGTTGAACGATTGGTGCTTGAATCCCGCCCAGAAGTGGTTTGCGAACCGGGAAGGGTTTCGGCTTGGGTGCTTGGCTCCGGTTTGACCGAAGCTGATGAAAACCCCCTTGACGCATCGTTATTCGCATCCGAACCAAAAGTCATCGATGCCGGGGTCCTCTCGCTTTGTGATTTCGAGACTCTCGAGGGCCGAGCAATCCTCACGCCACATGCGGGGGAGGCTGCCGCGCTAATTTCTCGGCTAGATGCGCCAATCGATCGAGCCGGGGTAGAAGCCGAGCCAGAGGTCGTTGCCCGCGCGCTAGCCGGGCTAACCCGACAAACGGTTTGCCTCAAGGGCAATATCACGGTGATTGCTAATGCCGATTTTGAAACCGTGTCGGTTGGGCCGAACCCAGCCGATTTGGCCACGGCTGGCACCGGCGATGTTTTGGCGGGAATAATGGGTGCCATCCTGGCCGCACACCACGACGATTTCGACGCGCTAGATGTAGCCCAAACCGCCGTGTTGATTCACGCGGAAGCGGCTCGAAGGCTTGCCAAACAGGGGCCAATTGCAGCTTTGGATCTGGCCAACGAAGTGCGTAACGTTGTCGCCGAATGGCGAACCTAGGAGTCGAGTAGCTGCTTCAGCAGTGGGCCAACGATGTCCATCTCAATGAGGAATCCGTCGTGGCCAAACTCGCTGTCGATCACGTGAAGTTTGCCGCCGATGAGTTCGCCACCGATGTGTTCGGCGATAAGTTGCTGGCCGCTGAGCGGGAAAAGTCGGTCGGTTGAAATGCCCACCACTAGTGACTTGGCTTTAATTGCCTTCAGCGCTGATTCAACGCTTCCGCGGTCACGGCCGATGTCGTGAGAATTCATGGCATTCACCAGGGTGATGTAACTGTTGGCGTCGAAGCGGCGGGTGAACTTGTTTCCGTGGAAATCTAGGTAGCTCTCAACGGCGAAACGACCACCATCGCCAAGCGGGCTTTTACCGCTCTGCCAGGTGCGTTCGAAGCGTTCGTTCAGCTCAAACGGGCTTCGATAGTTGAGCAGTGCCATGCGGCGGGCAAGGGCTAAGCCGCGGTGTGGGCCTAGGCCGGCCTTGGCGTCGTAGTAGTCGCCATCGGCGAAAGCCGGGTCGGTCTTAATGGCCTCAACCTGCACCGAGTTCAATGCAATTTGGTCGGCGGTCGTAACCGGGGGAGCGGCGATAACGGCCACGCGCTCGACTTGCTCCGGGAACATAATCGCAAACTCAAGGGTGTGCATTCCGCCCATTGAACCGCCGATGACGCTGTGCCATTTCTTCACGTTAATCACGTTGGAAAATTCGCGAAGAGCGTGAACCTGATCGCGGATGGTTAGGTATGGAAAACGCGGACCGTATTCACGTCCGTTTTTGTCGAGCGTGGCCGGGCCTGTTGATCCCTGGCAACCGCCGAGCATGTTTGGGGCAACCACGAAAAAGCGGTCGGTATCGATCGCCAATCCGGGACCGATGATTCCGTTCCACCAACCCTCGGTTGGGTGTTGCTTCGACGCACCGCCAACCGCGTGTGAATCGCCGGTGAGCGCGTGCATGATCAACACTGCATTTGAGGAGTCTTCGTTTAGCTCACCCCAGGTTTCGTAGGCGAGTTTGGCATTAACGAGTTCGCGCCCGTTACCCGTTTTGAATGTGGGTAGGGGCGCAAACTGGCGATCTCCAGAAGGGTCTCCGTCTCGCCAAGCACCTGTGGCAGGAGGCCTACCAACCAGTTGCCGGCTCAGTTCATCGGTGATGAACGCAGACGGGACGGAGTCTTCTGAGGATTGAAATTCCAACTACTTCTTAGCCGCCTCGAAACCGGTCTTTAGATCGGCAATAAGGTCGTCCACCGACTCAAGCCCGACCGATAGACGGACGAGGCCTGGAGTTACACCGGTAGTCAATTGCTGCTCTGGGGTGAGCTGCGAGTGAGTGGTGCTGGCTGGGTGGATGACGAGTGAACGCACATCTCCGATGTTAGCAACGTGGCTGAAGAGTTCGAGTGAATCAACGAACTTTGAACCAGCGGCAACGCCACCCTTGATCTCGAATGACACAATCGCTCCAGCACCCTTTGGTGCGTACTTCTTGGCTGCCTTGTGCCACTTCGAACCCTTTAGCCCGGCATAGTTTACGGATTCAACTTGAGGGTGCTTATCAAGCCATTCCGCTAACTTCTGAGCGTTTTCAACGTGACGTTCGATGCGAAGGCTCAGGGTTTCGATGCCCTGAATTAGTTGCCAAGCGCTGGCTGGGGCGATTGCGGCTCCTAGGTCGCGAAGGCCCTGAACACGCGCCTTGATGATGTAGGCAATTCCGTCTCCAAGCGCCGCGGTGTAAACCACGCCGTGGTACGAAGGGTCCGGCTCGGTGAGGCCTGGGAACTTGTCGCTTTTCGACCAAGCGAACTTTCCGCCGTCAACAATTGCACCGGCTACCACGGTTCCGTGACCACCGAGGAATTTGGTGGCGGAGTGAATCACGATGTCGGCGCCGTGCTTGAGCGGCTGAACTAGGTAAGGGGTAGCAACGGTGTTGTCCACGATAAGTGGAACGCCGTTCTTGTGAGCCACGTCTGCAACGCCTTCGATGTCGAGGATGCTCACCTTCGGGTTACCAATGGTTTCGGCAAAGAAGAGTTTGGTATTAGGGCGAACAGCAGCGGCCCACTCTTTGAGGTCGTCCTGGTCTTCAACGAAGGTGGTTTCGATGCCGAGCTTCGGAAGGGTGTACTTGAAGAGGTTGTAGGTTCCGCCGTAGATGGTCGAGGACGAAACGATGTGGTCTCCCGCCTGAGCGATGTTCAAGATGGCAAGCGTTTCAGCGGCCTGGCCGGAAGCCAAAAGCAGAGCCGCAGTTCCACCTTCGAGAGCCGCAATTCGCTTCTCGGCAACGTCCTGGGTTGGGTTCATGATGCGGGTGTAGATGTTTCCAAACTCGGCTAGGCCAAACAACTTTGCGGCATGCTCGCTCGAGTTGAAGGTGTAGGCGGTGGTCTGGTAAATCGGCGTTGCGCGCGAGTTGGTGGTTGGGTCTGGTGCTGCCCCGGCGTGAATCTGCGCGGTCTCAAAGCCCCACTTGGCTGGATCGTTGCTCATGATTTGCTCTCTCTAGTGATGTTCAGGTTTATACAAAGGTATGACCATGCAACCACCTCGGCAACAATGCCTGAAATGGTTCGTAACAAACAGCTACTAATCGTTGAGGGTATCGACTGCCATGGCGGCTAGGAAAGCGGCTCCTAGCGGTAGCACGTCGTCGTCGAAAACCGCCTTGTTGCTGTGATTGCTAGGTGCTGTCCGCGGATCAACGCCGTCTGGGGCGGCCCCCATGAATATGAATGCGCCAGGGATTTCATCTAGGACCGAGGCGAAATCTTCTCCGCCAGGAATCGGGTTCGGCATGTCGAGGTAACGACCTTCGCCGAAGAGTTCGGCAATCACCTTGCGGCTTCTCTGCACCGACGCGGCATCGTTCATCAGAACTTTGCTGGCCGGCATCCACTCGATGGAAACCTCAACGCCAAACGATTTGGCTGCCCCTTCCAAAACATCGGCGACAACTTCTCGAATTAGCGTGCTGTGAGTTTCGCTGAAGGTTCGAACAGTGGCGCCAAAGCTCGCCGTTTCGGGAATCACGTTCTCGGTGTGGTCGTCTCCTGCCTTCACCCAACCAACGTTGACCACGACATCATCGAAAACATCTAGGCGTTTGTTGATTGCGCTCTGCAGAGTCGAAATCGATTGTGCCATCGGTGAAATCGGGTCACGTGATAGCCAAGGCATAGAGCCGTGCCCGCCGGCACCCTTGAAAGTTGCGATGATGCCACCGGCTGCCGCCATTAGCGGGCCAGGGCGAGAGCCAAACATTCCCTTGGGGTAAACGCTGAAAACGTGAACCCCGTAGGCGGCAACTGGCTTTGAACCGGAAACCAGGTGCATTTTTTGCTCGAGCATTCGATCGGCGCCGGCCAAACCTTCTTCGCCAGGCTGGAACCAAACCACAACGTCACCGTTCAGTTCGCTCTTGTGTTTGTGCAACAGTTTTACGGCACCGATGCCCATGGCGATGTGCAGATCGTGCCCGCAGGCGTGCATGTAACCGTTGGTCGAAGCGAAGTCGAGGCCGGTGTCTTCGATCACCGCAAGTGCGTCCATGTCGGCTCTGAGTAAAACGGTTGGCCCTGGCTTTCCACCCCTAATCAAAATGGCAGCGGCGGTCATGCCAACACCTAGGAAAACTTCTCCAAGACCGTCCACTTCGGCAAGCACGCGTTCCAAAGTCTTTGGCAAATCCAAACCGAATTCTGGGTTCTGGTGAAGGTCGCGACGAATTTTGCGAAGCTCTTCCGAAAGTGCTCCGGCCTCAGCGGTTAGCTCTTGTAAATTCAAGGTAAATCCTGCCTTTCTTGAGACAGCATACAGGCGTAAATGGTTAGGCTTAGGCTGTGTTCTTCGAGCAAATGCACCCCACCTGGCAGTATGCCCTCGGCGACTGCCGCGACCTGCTTTTGCTCATGGAAGTAAGCCTGGCTGGCGAATCTCGCCCCTACACTCCGCTAGACCAACGAATCATGCGTGCGCTAGAAACCAACATGGACGATGTCAAGGTGCTTTTAATTGGCCAAGACCCTTACCCAACCAAGAATATTGCGATTGGTTTGGCCTTTGCCGTAGATCTTGAGATCGAGTCGAAGCTGCCGCGCAGTTTGCAAAACATCCTCACCGAGGTTCAGAGCGATCTGGGCCCGAAAGTAAAAGTCGGGGGCGATTTAAGTTTGTGGCTCGACCAGGGAGTGATGCTGCTCAACCGTCACCTAACCACTCCTGTGGGCAAGCCTTCCGGTCACGAAAACTTAGGCTGGGCCAGATTCACCAATCGAGTGGTTGAGGAACTAGCCAAGCGTCAGGGTGAAAAACTAGTGGCGATACTTTGGGGTAAACAGGCCGCTGAACTAGAGCCGCTGTTGGCTGGTGCTCAAGTGATCAAATCGGCTCACCCAAGCCCGCTGTCGGCATCGCGGGGATTTTTTGGTTCCAAACCGTTCAGTAAAGCAAACGAGGCCCTCAAAGCTGTGGGCCGCAAACCAGTGAAGTGGGATAGCTAATGGCACTAGATTCAGAAGCTCGTTGGAGATTAGTTCGCAAGGCGAAATCCCAGCCTGCGCCTGAAGAGGGAGACGTAGTCATTCGCGACGCGACTGCCGCCGACCTCCGCGAGGTGGTAGAGATTTACAACTACTACATCCTCAACAGCGTGATCACCTTCGACATCGAGGAGCAAAAGCTCTCCGAGTGGAAAGAAAAATTTGAGTACCTACAGGGGCTAAACCTTCCGTTTATCGTGGCTCAAAGCCCGGCCGGCCAGATTTTGGGCTTTGCCCACCTATCTCCATGGAGGCAGAAGGCCGCTTATCGTCGCACCGCCGAGAACACCGTCTATCTGAAGCCATCGGCAAAGGGGAAACACACCGGCACCAAACTTATGAAAGAGCTCTTGGCAAAGGGTAAGAAAGCCGGCATCCGAGAGGTCGTCGCAGTGATTTCAGACCGCGGCACTGAGGCCTCTATCGCCATGCACAAAAAGTTTGGTTTTGTGGAAAACGGCCGCCTTGCCAAAGTGGGCTTCAAGCTCGGCAAATGGGTCGGCGTTGTGATGATGCAGAAGTCGTTGTAGTCCCAGATTATTCACAGGAAATCTGCCTACTCTAGGAATATGAAATTCCCCAGGGTTGCAGCCGTTATGGCAGGAGCGTTATTGCTCCCGATCCAATTCGTGGCACCCGCTCAGGCATCGCTGGTTGACACCCCTGCACCTAGCGATCCAACTAACGCGGTTGGTTTCATAGTTCAATACAAAGAGGGCGTTGATCTGCTCGCTCCGAATGGCGAACCAACCGGCGAAAACTTTGCTGGGGTAGATCTGGAAAACTCGGTTCAGCTGCACGAGTCGCAAGCGTCAATTGATTTTGCAGATTCGCTTTCTGAATCCGAAGCAAATGCAGCGTTGATGCGCATGAGGTCGGATCCTCGAGTGGAAACGGTGCAGTTCAACCGCTTCATTGAAACGGCAAGACTGGCACGACCATCATTCGCGTCTCAGGTTTTCTCTCCCGCGGAGCCAGTAAATCTTCCAATCATCATGAAAACCGCTGTAACGAGAGCATCGATCGCACCGATTCGAGCCACCGACACTTGGATGTCGGGAACTACTCCGAGGGTCACTATTTCATGGACGAAGCCCACGACTCGCTATTCCGGAACCGTGGTTGGCTACCGAGTGCAAATGAAGATCAACGGCGTATGGGTTAGCCTCAGAAGCCAAACCACAGCCAGCACCAGGAGCTACAGCACTTCTAGCTCGCATATCAAGCCAGGAACGCGAGCCGACTTTCGCGTTGCTGCCATAACTCAGCGATACTCGACAAGATATCTTGGCTATTACAAGGCCGTCTACATAACTCCGACCACCGCACCGAAAGCGTTGAGCGTTCTCCAGGTCACCAATAACGTCAACAACTTGCAGGTCTCTTGGACGCCTTATACATCGCTCATCGATAAGGGCGGAATGGAAGTTACCTATCAAATCGCGGTAACCAAGAACTCAGACGGGTCGTCAGTCACTTGCACGCCAACCGCGCCAAATACCTGCGTAACGTCGAATACTGTTTCAGGAGCCAGCTACACCGCGAGACTCACTGTGAGCAACTTCAAAGGCTCGGTAAGTGTTACAAAAACCGTCACCGTTAATGCCTCTCAAGCCGTGAATTTTTCCAATGACGACAAATACAACTTGCAATGGTTTTTGAAGTCGACCGAAACATATTCGGCCAAAGTTAGCGGAGCTTGGGAAATTGAATCCGGAAGCGAGGACGTGGTGGTTGCCGTTCTCGACACCGGCTACACCGAACACCCAGATCTTCCCTCCACAAAAATCCTTCCTGGTTACGACATGATTTCTTCCAGTTCAAGCGCTAACGACGGCAATGGACGCGACACCGATGCCCGCGACGTTGGTGACTACGTCCTGAACTCCGATGGCTCCCTCAGAGATAACTCCTCGTGGCATGGCACTCACGTGGCCGGAATCATCGCGGCCGCCGACAACTCTGAAGGTGTTTTAGGTATCGCTCCAAACGTAAAGATTCTTCCGGTTCGAGTGCTTGGCTCCCAAGGAGGAACCACCGCCGACATCATGTCTGGCATCTACTGGGCTGCTGGAATCTCTAGAGTCGGTGTTCCAAATAATCCAAATAAGGCTCGAGTAATCAATCTCTCAATCGGTGGCGACAGCGCAGGCTGTGATTCTGGAACCGAAGCCGCACTTGCCGCAGCTAAAGCTGCCGGTGTCACGGTGATCACGGCCGCTGGTAACGACAACCCAGCAACCGGCCGACTCGCCTACGCGTCCTTGAGTTACCCGGGGAACTGCTACCCAACCATCAACGTTGGGGCGTCTGGCAAGCTCGGCAAACCAGCCTTCTACTCAAACTTCAGTAACGCACCGAATCAGTACAGCTCCACTCCATATGGCGTCGACATCTCGGCTCCTGGCGGCGACTACTGTCAAGGTGGATCAACCGCTCAGATTTACTCCACCTTGAACGCTGGAACCAAAGAGCCAACAACATCCAATTACGCCTACGAAATCGGAACCTCAATGGCGGCTCCGGTGGTGAGTGGAACGGTTGCCCTAATGTATTCGGCGAAGCTACGACGAAATCCAACTCAAACCTTTAATGCGGCATTTGTCGATTCCGTTTGGCAAGCTCTATCCACCACCTCAACGCCGTTTGCGTCGACGTCTCCCCAGAACTGCGC
>JBEGUF010000007.1:0-6433 GCA_041179025.1 Actinomycetota bacterium
ATACGGAACATGGTCATACCAGGCGCGCGCATGGTGAGGATAGTGGTGATGAAGTTAACACCGCCCAGGATGGTTCCAAAACCGCTAAGGGCTAGACCGAAGACCCAAAGATCTCCACCTAGTCCTGGTGAGAAGGTCGAGGTAGAAAGAGGTACATAGGCGAACCAACCGAATGAGGCTGCTCCCTGCGGTGTGAAGAAACCAGAAACGGCAACTAGGCTGCCGAAGAAGTAGAACCAGTAGGCAATTGCGTTTAGACGAGGGAAGGCCACATCTGGAGCGCCAATCTGCACCGGCATCAAGATGTTGGCGAATGCTGCGAAAAGCGGGGTTGCAAACATCAAAAGCATGATGGTTCCGTGCATTGTGAACAGCTGGTTGTACTGCTCCTTGCTAGCCACAATCTCAAGCCCTGGAACGGTGAGCTGGGCGCGAATTAGAAGAGCCATTACTCCACCTACCAGGAAGTAGACGAAAGAGGTAATGAGGTAGAGGTAACCGATCTTCTTGTGGTCGGTGGTAGTTAGCCAGTCAACGATGATCCGACCCTTGTCTTGAGGTACTACAGGGTTCGGAGGAGTCAGTGTTGCGGTTGCCATTTTTCTTAGCCCTCGTTTTCTACAGGTGCCGAAACACCGGGGAGATTTTGGTTTCTGCTGGAGTCAATCGAAAGTTGGCCCACCTGACCGGCGCCCGCCAACTGTGACATGTGCTTGTCGTAGTCAGACTGTGCAACAACCTTGACGTTGAACAGCATCATCGAGTGGTATTCGCCACAGAGTTCAGCACATTTACCAACGTAGGTGCCGATCTTTGTTGGTGTGAAGTAGACATGGTTGGTCTTACCCGGAAGCAGGTCCTTCTTGTAGAGGAACTCCACCACATAAAACGAGTGATTCACGTCGCGTGAGTTGAGTACGATCTCAACTCGCTTGTTGACTGGTAAGTAAAGAGTAGGCAGTTCTTTGAAGTTATCGGTCTTTCCAGCCTTGTACTGTGACTGAATTCCCGAATCATAAACATTGGCCTGGATGTAGTTGAAATCCCAGCTCCACTGCTTACCAATTACTTCGATCTTGACCTCTGGGTCGTTCGGGGATTCGATTTCCCTCATCGATTCGGCCGTGAAGGCAAAGAAACCAATTACCAAAATCAATGGAACCACGGTGAAGAGCACTTCAATGGGGTTGTTGTAACGCATCTGCGCTGGAAGGTGCTCGTCACCCTTACGACGACGGTAGACCACAATCGCCCACAACATAAGCCCCCAGGCGATGAGTCCAACTATCCACAAAACGGCCCAAGAAATGTTCCAAAGGTCGGTGATTACGTCTGTGTGGTTAGTTACATCGCTGCTCGAGGAAGGCATCGGCATCAAAATAGCCCTGCCTAGTTCTTCTTGAGAACAACCGGCTAAAAACAAGGTTGAAATAGCGGCAACACTGGCCACACTCGCCCTGAAAGTACGCTTAGAAAGCACAATCGACCCTTCGAATCGTTACCTTCATAGTCTAAGCCCGAGACCACTTTCAGGAGGACGAAAAACGCCAGAAAGTAAGAGAAATTAGGAAATTAGCAGAAAGAATCGCCACAGGCGCAGGTCGATTTGGCGTTCGGGTTCTCAATGACCAACCCCTGCTTAGTGATCGAGTCTTCATAGTCAATGGTTGCACCATTTAGCATCGCCATCGAGCCGTTGTCGATAACTGCTTCGAAGTCTCCGAATGGGAAAGTTAGGTCACCATCATCTAGAGCCTCGTCAAAAAAGAGCTCATAGTTCATGCCCTGACAGCCACCCGGCTGCACTTCGATACGCAGACGAAGCGTGTCTTCGCTAGCTTCAGCCGAAATGAGCGCCGAAATCTTGGTGATTGCAGCTGGCGTTAGGTTCAATTCGTAGGCGGTGGTATCGGTCACGTTACAGTCTCCTTGGTGTTTCGTTAAGTCTAAACGCTCAAACCCGCGGTGCGGGCAAAACATTCCGCTAACCTATTGGTTATGACCGAGCAAACACCAGCACCTAAAAAAGGCAAGCCGACTCCGGCCCGAAAAGAGCAGGAGGCGGCACGCAAGCGTCCGTTGGTTGCTCCTAAAACCAAGGAGAGCAAAAAGGCCGCTGCGGCCAAGGCTCGTGAAGAGCGCCTAGCAGCGCGTGACGGTTACGCCGCTGGAGACGACAAATTCTTGCCTAAGCGCGATGCCGGACCTCAGCGACGAATGCTAAGGGACATTGTGGATGCCAGATGGCTCACCGTTGGCGAGTTCCTGCTTCCATTCATGCTGGTGGCCGTGTTGATTACCCCAAACAATTTCATAGCCACAATCTTGAACGCTGCCGTGCTAGTGCTCTTTGGTGTTTACCTGGTGGACACCGCCTTCATCGCGCGCCGCGCCAAGAAACTTCTTACCAAGAAGTTTGGCGATGGCAAGGTTGACAAAGGAATCTGGCTTTACGTAGCCTTCCGAGCCATGTACCCGCGCGTTATTCGCCTGCCCAAAGCGCAGGTTCGCCGCGGTCACAAGTTCTAGAGGTCTTTACCTAGTTCACGGTTGATCCGCCGGGCCCAAAACGGTCCTTGATACACAAAGCCGGTGTAACCCTGAACCAGGGTTGCCCCCATCGCTAGTCTTTCGCGCACGTCTTCGGTGGTTTCCACTCCCCCAACGGAAACGATGGCAATTCGACCGGCGATGGTTTGATTCAAAAGTCTTAGAACCTCGAGCGAACGAGCCTTAACGGGTAATCCGGAAAGACCACCCGCGCCAATCGAAGCAACCAGCTCAGGTTTCGTCTGCAGGTTTTCTCTCGAAATAGTGGTGTTCGTGGCAATGACACCAGCCAAACCGAGCGCCATCGCCAATTTGGCAATTTCACTAACGTCCTCGTCGGCTAGATCCGGTGCAATTTTTACCAGGACCGGCTTCCCCTGCGACTTAGACAAGACCTCCACCAAAATCGGCCTGAGCGATTCAATGCTCTGCAGACTTCTGAGACCAGGAGTGTTCGGGGAGGAAACATTTACCGCTAGATAATCGGCAAACGGCGCTAAGAGCTCAGTGCTTGTGCCGTAATCGGTAACCGCATCCTCAATTGGAGTGACTTTACTCTTGCCAATGTTGACCCCAATCACCGGGAGGTTTTTTCGAGTTGATCGCAGTTGCTCGAGACGTTTTGCAAGCCTGGCCGAGCCGTGATTATTGAACCCCATGCGATTGATGAGCGCTCGGTCTTCGGTGAGTCGAAATAGTCTCGGCTTTTCGTTACCCGGCTGGGCGATGGCCGTAACTGTTCCTACTTCGATGTGGGAGAAACCCAAATCGGCGAGAGCGAGGATCATCGTGCCGTTTTTATCGAAACCGGCCGCTAAACCGAAGGGGCCATTGAAATTCAGTCCCAGTGCCGAGACTCTGCGCAACCTCTTCGAAGAAAGCCTAAACAACTTGGTGAGCCCGAGTCTTTGAGCCACTTTTAATCCGGTTGCCACCACATGGTGAACCAGCTCTGGGTCAAATCGTGAAAAGAAAACCTTGAAGATGAACCGATACATTTTTACTCTTGCTCGAATCTGGCATTGATTGCCTCGAAGTGCGCTGGTAGGCCCTCCTCGTTGGCAAGGGCGTCAACCATCGCCGCTGCGTCCTCGAGCCCAGCCTTACTGTATTCAACGATCTGCTGAGCCCTGAGAAAAGTGTGCACCGAAAGGCCAGCGCCAAATTTGGACTGCTGATTCACGGGCAAAACGTGATTCGAGCCGGCCATGTAATCGCCAAGCGACACCGGTGAATAAGCACCGAGGAAGATGGCTCCGGCATTAGAGATTTGCTTGAGAAGCTCCTGCGTGTCGGCTACCTGTAGTTCTAGGTGTTCGGTTGCGAATGCGTTGGCAACCTCGGCAGCGTGATTCAGATTAGAAACTAGGACGATTGCTGACTGCTGACCCTGAAGAGCAACTGCGGCCCTAGCCGCGTGCCTAGTGGCAACCAATCGTTTCGAAAGCGCTGTCTGAACATCGCCTGCCAGGGTCTCGGAATCGGTAACCAAAACCGTGGAGGCAGCCTCATCATGTTCTGCCTGAGAGAGAAGGTCCGCCGCCACAAAATCCGGATTAGCGTGTTCGTCGGCGATGATGAGAATCTCCGTGGTGCCAGCTTCTGAATCGATGCCAACCGTTCCCCGCAGCGCGCGCTTGGCGGCCGTCACGAAGACGTTACCAGGCCCGGTAACCATTGCCACGGGCTCTAAGCCGATTGAAGCCACTCCGTAGGAAGCCGCAGCAATTGCCGCAGGTCCACCGATGTTGTAAACCTCGGTTACGCCCAGCATGGCTGCGGCGGCTAAGACGGTTGGGTGTGGTCGCCCGGCGAATTCAGCCTGACCGGGAGTGAAAATTGCCAGTCGCTTCACGCCAGCGACTTGAGCTGGAACCACATTCATGACCACGCTTGACGGATAAACGGCCTTGCCTCCAGGAACATAGAGCCCCACTGAGTCAACCGGCTGCCAGCGCTGATGGACTTCAGCTCCTGGTGCTAGACGACTGGTTACCGTTCTCGGCAGATTGTCGAGCGAAACCTGTTTCACTCTGGAGATTGATTCGGAAAGGGCTGCGCGAATCGAGGGTTTCAAGCCCTCTAGGGCTGCGCCTAGTTCTTCGGCAGAGACCACGAAAGGTCGTGGGTCAAATCCATCAAACTTGAGGCTGGTGGCCAGAAGAGCGGCTTCTCCCGAATCTCGCACCGCGTTTAGAAGCGGTTGAATCTGAGCCAGAGCACCCTCGATACTCAAAGCTGCGCGGGGCAGGAGTTTGTTAAGTTCAGCGCTTGCGGGCACTCCGCTTCGCAAATCTAAAACTCTGAGATACTCGTCCAAAACGCTCCATTTCCTACTCAATTCTATTCGGCGAGAATCTTTCGGTAGCCTAATAGAGTGAGTTCAAACCCAAACACCCCTCAAGGTATCGAAGATTCCGTTGAAGCGCTAAAAAACACTTTCAGAAATCATGCCTCGGGCGTCTCTGTAATAACCATGCTCGACAGCGCGGGGCAACCGGTTGGTTTCACTGCAACCTCGATGACATCTCTGGGTGCTAACCCGCCATTGGCAAGCTTCAATGTTGCCAGCGGATCTTCCACATGGCCTTCTCTATGCAAAACAACCTGGGTTGCGATCCACACTCTTGGCGAAAACAACCAGCCGCTGGCTGAAAAGATGGCGGCCGATCACACGAAACGCTTTCTCGATGATGACTGGAGTTTTGGTCCGAAGGGTTTACCGATTTTCAACGGCGTCACCTCGGTGCTGATTGCTGGTATCCGTGAAATTCATGCCGTTGAAAACAACGCCGTGGTGATCGTCGACGTGGTCGAAGGTCTGCTAGGAGTCGAACAGCGTCCGCTCATCTACTTCCAGCGCGGCTACCGAATCGGTTGAATCCGTTGACACCTCTTCGTTAGATGAGTCGTCGTCACGAACAATGCAATTCATTCCAAGAAGCACTTTCATCTCCCCGATGAACTCGGTTGAGTAACGCACTCGCTGCGGCAAGGTAAAGGTCCTTGAGCCTTCCGCGGAGTCGATTGTGATCATCATTTCCGAGTTACCAGGGTGCTGCTTGATGATGTACTGGATTCGCTCCAAAACCTCACGATTAGCCTTCTCGTTGCTAATGCGAACGTGAATTTTGCCGAGGTATTCGTCGTTGGTTGGGGCGTCAAGAATCTGAACGCTGTACACATTCATGTTGCGACCGTCGTCACGGTCGTTCACTCGTCCGCGAACCGCGACCACCTGGTCGGTGGCTAAGGTATCCACGTAATCTGCGAAAGATTTACCGGTTAGAAGGAACGCTATTTCACCTTCGAAGTCTTCGATTGTTACCAGTAGATACGGCTTACCCGATTTTTTGCCAACGCGGTTCACAATGCCAGTGATCAAACCGCAGAGGGTAACAGTGCTGCCATCTTCGATGTTTTCATTTTCGATGAAGTTACCGATTGAATATGTGGCGTTGGTAGCAAGCTGCGATTCGCGACCGAAAAGAGGGTGGTCGCTAACGTAGAGACCGAGGGTGTCGCGCTCCATGGTGAGTTTGATCTTTTTCTCAAACTCTTCCAGTTCAGGCGCTTCCACCAGTGTTGGATCTTCGTCGAAAAGGCCGCCGAACAGATCCAACTGACCTTTCGCCTCTTCCTTCTTTCGACTCGTTTGTGAATCTACGGCACTCTCGAAGATGGCCATTAGAGAACGCCGAGTGTGGCCGAGGCTGTCGAAGGCCCCGGCCTTGATTAGCGATTCAACCGTGCGCTTGTTGCAAACCTGCACCGGAACCTTCTTCAGAAAGTCGTTGAAGGAAGTGAACTTCCCCTTCGATTCGCGAGCCTCAATGATTCCAGCAACAACGGAATCCCCCACTCCCTTAACCGCTGCCAGGCC
>JBEGUF010000008.1:0-27275 GCA_041179025.1 Actinomycetota bacterium
TTGGCGAACTGGGCGGTCGAAATCATTCCGGTGGTTTCTGGAGTCTTAGGAATGTGGATGGTGATGAAATCCGACTGCTCCATAACTTCGTCTAGGGTCGCCAGCTCCACGCCAATCTGCTCGGCGCGGGCAGGAGTTACGTATGGGTCGAAACCGATCAGGCGAGCGCCGAAACCTGCAAGGCGCTGAGCAACCAGGGTTCCAATGCGTCCCAGACCAATAATTCCGATGGTCTTCTCATAGAGCTCAACACCGGTGAACTGCGAACGCTTCCACTGGCCAGCCTTCAACGACGCATTGGCGTCTGGGATGAAGCGTGCGGTTGAGAAGATTAGTCCGATGGCTAGTTCAGCAGCCGAGATCACGTTTGAGGTTGGTGCATTGACAACCATCACGCCGGCAGCGGTTGCTGCCTTGATGTCTACGTTGTCTAAACCAACACCAGCACGAGCCACAACTTTGAGTTTTGGAGCCGCTGCAATTGCCTCAGCATCAACTTGGGTGGCCGAGCGAACCAGGATGGCGTCGGCGGTTGCCAGAGCGGCAAGTAGCGCAGCGCGGTCGGTGCCGTCGACATTCACAACTTCAAAGTCTGGCCCTAGCGCCTCAACGGTTGCTGGCGATAGTTCTTCGGCGATTAGCACTACTGGCTTGCTCATGGGGGTCCTTTTGTTTGGTCTATTCCAACCGTAGCCAGTGAAACTGAGAAACTCGCAATTGTATGTTTCATAAAACTTAAGTTATTATTCAACTAATGAAAGTATCTCCAGCGCAGCTTTCTCCCCTGCTTCGGACCGACACCCAGGGGTTCATTCTGGCGCAACTATTCATGAACCCGGACGACGGCTTCAGCGTCTCCGAACTTGCCCGATTCGCCGGCGTATCAACCCCAACCGCCATGCGCGAAGTGGATCGCCTAGTTGAAGCCCACGTTGTTACGGAACGAACCTTTGGCCGCGCTCGAGTTATCCAGGTCAACACTAAACATCTGCTCTATGAACCAACCAGACAGATTGTGGTTAATAGTTACGGGCCGGTCGCCGTTCTGCCCGCCGCTCTTTACGGCGTGGACGGCCTTGAAAAGGCTTACATCTATGGAGACTGGGCAGCCAAACTAAAGCGTGAACTCGGCCCTGAGCCAAACCGGGTTGAGCTACTCATCGTTGGCTACGTCAACCGCATCGAAGCCTCTCGAGCAGCTGCCAACGTTGAGCGATACCTAGGACGAGACGTAAACGTTCAGTTCGTTTCCACGTCTGAATGGGAAAAGGCAGAGACCGACTTCGTTAAATCAGTAAAGGCCAAGCCCCTAGTGGAGCTTGACCTCAACTGACTCAAGATTACTTACGGTGCAGGGGCTCGCGACGTCGTATGCGAATCAGCCAAAGCCCTAAGAGAACTGTAGCCAATGCGTACCAAGCAAGAGCTAGGTTTGCGCCGGTGTTCGCTAGTGACTCCGCTTCCTCTTCTGGAGCTCCTTGTTCCCCAGCATCCAATGCAAGTCCAACCCCGTTAAAGCCGGGTCCTGCTCCAGTGTTTGAGTTTGTCGTCTCAATCCAAGAAATTCCCTGTGGGAATAACAGGTCTACATAACCACTGCAAGTAGTTGCTGGCGCTTGACAATTGGCTATGTTTCCCGAGAGCCCTGCTTCAGGCTGTCCGCTAATCACTTCGCCACCACTCGCAGTCTTGTTTCCCCCAGCGGATGTTTCCAAGAAATTAACATTTCCCCGGCTGGTGGTCCAAGCCTGGGGATCGTTGTCACCAGAGTTACCCGAATACGCAGTTGACTCAACATATGCGTAATAAACACGAACTTGGGTCACCGGTGTTGAAAAGGTCCAACGAACCCAAGAATTGTCGAACGAACTAGAAGCGTCGGTTGAAAAATAAATCGGTGAAGTGCCGTTGTCATAGTAACGACCGTCTGAACCGAGCGTCGTCGTGACATTGGTAAAGGTGCCACTGTACACCGATGAGCCACTGGTTAGACCGTTGTCTACTACTTCTGGGTTGATGGCTGCGGAAGCTGCAAACGGAGCTGAAACGGCCAGTGAGATACTGACAAATACTGCCGTTGCTGACTTGAAGAATCGAGACATTTTTCGCTTTCTGTGAAGGACACAATAAGCCTACATTCGTAAATCGCCACAAGAGAAACCCGCCACCAAAGTGACGGGTTTCTCTTTATAGATCTTTAGCGACCGGTTGAGCCTTCAACGTAGTCGGCTTCGGTCTCTGCGTTGCGTAGCCATGAGAATAGCTTGCGAAGTTCGTAGCCAACCTTCTCAATTGGGTGTTCTTCACCCTTCTTGCGAAGTGCGTTGAACTCAGGAGCTCCTGCGTCCTGGTCGGCGATGAAACGACGTGCGAAGGTTCCGTCCTGGATATCGGTTAGAACATCGCGCATGCGCTCTTTCACGTCTGGGCCGATAACGCGTGGGCCAGAGATGTAGTCGCCGTATTCAGCGGTGGTTGAAACTGACCAGCGCTGCTTGGCAATTCCACCCTCGTACATTAGGTCAACGATTAGCTTCAGTTCGTGTAGAACTTCGAAGTAGGCAACCTCAGGCTGGTAACCAGCTTCGGTTAGGGTTTCGAAGCCGTACTGAACTAGCTGGCTTGCGCCACCACAGAGAACAGCCTGCTCACCGAATAGGTCGGTTTCGGTCTCTTCAGCGAAGGTGGTCTTGATGGTTCCCGCGCGGGTTCCACCGATTGCCTTCGAGTAGCTTAGGCCTAGCTCGAAAGCGTGGCCTGATGCGTCCTGGTGAATAGCGATTAGGTTTGGTACACCCTTGCCGGCGATGTATTCGCGGCGAACTAGGTGGCCTGGGCCCTTTGGGGCTACTAGGAATACGTCAACGTCGGCTGGAGGGGTGATGTAGCCGAAGCGAACCGAGAAGCCGTGACCGAAAACTAGTGCGTTTCCGGGCTTTAGGTTCTTCTCGATGTCGTTAGCGTAAACGTGACGCTGAGCTGGGTCTGGGGTGAGGATCATGATCACATCTGCCCACTCGGCAGCCTCAGATGGGGTTAGAACCTTTAGGCCCTGAGCTTCTGCGGTTGCCTTCGACTTTGAGCCAGGCTGAAGGCCAACTACTACGTCTACGCCTGAGTCCTTCAGGTTTAGCGAGTGAGCGTGTCCCTGAGAACCGTAACCGATTACGGCTACTTTCTTACCCTGGATGATTGAAAGGTCTGCGTCTTTGTCGTAAAAGATTTCAGCCACTGTTACTTCTCCTTGTTTGTTGGATTTGGAAAAACTACTTGGATACCTTCTCGGTGATCGACTTTGAGCCACGGCCCATCGCCAAAACACCCGACTGCACCATTTCTTTGATGCCGAACGGTTCGAGAATCTTGATGAAAGCCGCGCACTTTGACGAGTCGCCGGTGATTTCAATAATCACTGCATCGCTCACGACGTCGATGACGCGAGCCCTAAACAAGGTTACCGCTTCAAGCACTTGCGAACGAGTAGCGGCGTCGGTCTTTACCTTGATAAGCATGTGGTCGCGCTGAACGGCTTCCGGGTCGAGTTCCACGACCTTGATCACGTTGACGAGCTTGTTGATTTGCTTGGTTACCTGCTCCAGCGGAGCGCCATCAACAGAGACCACGACGGTGATGCGAGAGAGCCCTTCGATTTCGCTGGTGCCAACGGCAAGCGATTCGATGTTGAAGCTGCGACGGGCGAATAGACCGGCTACTCGAGTTAGTAGACCCGGCTTGTCTTCGACGAGGATTGAAAGAACGTGCTTTGTCATGGTTATTCTCTACCGTCCCAAACTGGCGCTGCGTCGCGGGCGTATTTCACTTCGTCATTGGAAACGCCGGCGGCAACCATCGGCCAAACCATGGCGTCGCGGCTCACGATGAAGTCGATAACAACCGGACGGTCGTTGGTTTCGATCGCTAGCTTGATTGCCGCGTCGATCTCTTCTTCTTTTTCAACGCGAATTCCAAGGCAGCCGTAGGCTTCAGCAAGCTTTACAAAGTCTGGAATCATTAGCGAGTCAGAGCCGGTGTGAAGGTCGGTGTTTGAGTAGCGCTTGTTGTAGAACAGGGTTTGCCACTGACGAACCATGCCGAGGCTCGAGTTGTTGATAACCGCAACCTTGATCGGGATGTTGTTGATGGCACAGGTAACCAATTCTTGGTTGGTCATCTGAAAACATCCGTCGCCGTCGATGGCCCAAACTAGGCGCTCTGGCTGAGCAACCTTGGCGCCCATTGCAGCTGGAACTGAGTAACCCATGGTTCCCGCGCCGCCAGAGTTTAGCCAGGCGTTAGGGCGTTCGTATTTGATGAACTGAGCCGACCACATCTGGTGCTGACCCACACCAGCGGCGTAGATTGCCTCTGGGCCGGAAAGTTCGCCGATGCGCTTGATAACTGCCTGTGGTGAAAGCTTGCCGTCTTCTGGCTCATCGTGACCGAGCGGATAGTTCTCAACCAGGCTGTTGACGGTCTTCCACCAGTCGGCAATGTCTTGCTTCTTAGTGGCGTAAATCTTCTTTAGTTCCGCGGTTAGCTCCGGAATTACTTCCTTTAGATCGCCAACGATAGGTACATCGGCGTAACGGATCTTGCCGATTTCGGCAGGGTCGATATCTACGTGAACAACTTTGGCTTCTGGAGCGAAGGTCTTCGCGTCGCCGGTTACGCGGTCGTCGAAGCGAGCGCCGAGGGTGATCAGCAGGTCGGAACGCTGCAGACCGATAACAGCCGGAACGGTTCCGTGCATACCAGGCATGCCTAGGTTCTGCTTGTGAGAATCAGGGAACGCACCGCGAGCCATCAGGGTGGTGATTAGCGGAGCGCCAACTAGTTCAGCGAGCTCCAACAGTTCTTTCGATGCACCCGCACGAATGACTCCTCCACCAACGTAGAAGATTGGCTTCTTGGCGTTGGCAATCATCTCGGCAGCGGCCTGAACCTGCTTGCCGTGAGGCTTAGTTACCGGCTTGTAGCCAGGCAGGTCAACCTTTGGTGGCCACACGAAATCAAACTTCTGATTCTGCGCGTCCTTGGTGATGTCAACTAACACTGGGCCAGGGCGACCGGTGGTGGCGATGAGAACTGCCGCGGAAATCACCTGAGGAATGTCGTTGGCATCGGTGACCAAAAATGAGTGCTTGGTGATTGGCATCGTGATACCAACGATGTCGGCTTCCTGGAATGCGTCGGTTCCGATCAGGTGGGAACCAACCTGACCGGTGATGGCAAGTAGTGGCACTGAGTCCATGTGAGCATCCGCGATAGCGGTGACCAGGTTGGTGGCACCGGGGCCAGACGTTGCTAGGCAAACCCCGAGACGACCGCTGGCTGAGGCATAACCTTCAGCCGCGTGGCCGGCACCCTGCTCGTGACGAACCAGGATGTGGCGAATTTTCTTTGAATCCATCAGCGGATCGTAGGTAGGCAAAATTGCTCCACCAGGCAAACCGAAAATGGTGTCGACGCCCAAAAGCTCCAGGCTACGAATGATCGCCTGTGCTCCGGTTAGAACCTCTTTAGACATTTATTTTCCTCGTTTGTGAAACCTGAAAAGCGAATTATCCGGTTACTGCGCCTTGGGCTGCGGAGCCTACAAGCTTCGAATATTTTGCGAGAACACCGCGCGTGTAGCGTGGTGGAAGTGGTGCCCAGTCTTTCTTACGGGCATCCAACTCTTCTGGCTCAACGAGTAGTTCGAGCGAACGAGCTGCGATATTGACTCGAATCAAGTCGCCATCGCGCACCAAAGAAATTGGTCCACCATCGGTGGCTTCCGGTGCAATGTGTCCGATGCAAAGGCCGGTTGTGCCGCCTGAGAATCGTCCGTCTGTTAATAGTAGAACATCTTTACCCAAACCGGCACCCTTAATCGCTGCGGTGATGGCAAGCATCTCGCGCATTCCAGGGCCACCCTTAGGTCCTTCGTAGCGAATAACCACTACGTCACCCTTGGAGATTTTGCCTTCGGTGAGTGCGTCCATGGCTGCTCGCTCGCGTTCGAAAACGCGTGCTGGGCCGGTGAATTCCTCTAGATCGAAGCCAGCGGTTTTCACAACGGCACCCTCAGGAGCCATTGATCCGCGAAGGATCGCAATGCCGCCGGTCTTGTGAAGCGGGTTGTTCATCGCGCGGATGATGCTGCCATCAGGGTCTGGTGGGTTGATCGAAGCGAGGTTCTCGGCAACGGTCTTACCGGTTACGGTTAGTGCGTCGCCGTGGATTAGACCTGCGTCTAGGAGGGCCTTCATCACCACTGGAACACCGCCAACGCGGTCAACATCGGTCATCACAAAGCGACCGAATGGCTTGAGGTCTCCAAGGTGTGGAACCTTGTCGGCGATGCGGTTGAAATCGTCGAGGGTTAGATCCACATCGGCTTCGTTGGCGATTGCCAGCAGGTGAAGCACGGCGTTGGTTGAACCACCGAATGCCATAACCACGGCAATCGCGTTCTCGAAAGCCTTCTTGGTAAGAATGTCGCGGGCGGTGATGCCGAGCTTCAATAGGTTCACCACTGCCTCGCCCGAGCGGTGAGCCCAGTTGTCGCGGCGGCGGTCTGCGCTCGGAGGTGAAGCCGAACCTGGAAGGCTCATGCCTAGAGCTTCGGCTGCCGAAGCCATGGTGTTAGCGGTGTACATGCCGCCACAGGCACCTTCACCCGGGCAGATTGCCTTCTCAATGCGAGTTAGATCTTCCTGCGACATATTGCCGGCCTTGCAAGCACCAACCGCCTCGAAGGCGTCGATGATGGTTACCTGCTTCTCGGTTCCGTCTTCCAAACGAACCCATCCAGGGGCAATGGTTCCGGCGTAAAGGAACACCGACGAAAGATCTAGGCGCGCTGCGGCCATCAACATGCCGGGAAGCGACTTGTCGCAACCGGCCAAAAGAACCGAGCCATCGAGGCGCTCGGCCTGCATCACGGTTTCAACCGAGTCGGCGATAACTTCGCGAGACACCAGTGAGAAGTGCATGCCCTCGTGACCCATCGAGATGCCGTCCGACACCGAAATGGTTCCAAATTCCAGCGGGTACCCGCCAGCCGCGTGAACACCCGTCTTCGCAGCATCTGCGAGGCGATCTAGTGAAAGGTTGCACGGGGTCACCTCGTTCCAAGAGCTAGCAACACCGATCTGGGGTTTAACCCAGTCGTCATCGCCCATTCCAACGGCGCGAAGCATTCCTCGCGAAGCGGTTTTTTCGATGCCGTCGGTTACGTCGCGGCTTCTTGGTTTGATATCTGGAGACATGGAAACAAGTTTAGTCTTCTGACTTGGTAGCCTGAAGGTATGGCTGAAACTAAACCAGATGCTCCAACCGGGCTGGCGCTCTACACTTTTGCGTCGGAAAAAGCCGCTTCCGCGGTAATCGACGCATATTCAACCTCGTTTGGCATGGCCGTTTCACTTTTGGCACCGAAGTACCGCCAACACGTTGCCAACATCTACGCGCTGGTTCGAGTGGCCGATGAAGTAGTTGATGGTTCGGCGCAGGAAGCTAAAGAAGCCGGTGGATCGGTTGATGTAACCACGGCCATCGACGAATTGGAAAAAGAGGTTTACCGCTCGATTCGGGCTAAATACTCAACCAACCTGATTGTTCACGCCTTCGCTCACACTGCCAACGAGGCTGGTATCGGTCGCGATCTCATCAAGCCGTTTTTCGATTCGATGCGAACCGATCTTTGGAAGACCAAGCACGACCAGAAATCTTTTGAGCAATACATCTACGGTTCGGCAGAAGTCATCGGGCTCATGTGCCTGAAGGTTTTCATGGTTGGGGAAACCTACTCCAACGCCGACAACGCGACCATGGTTGCCGGAGCCAGAGCGCTCGGTTCGGCATTCCAGAAGATCAACTTCCTTAGAGATTTGGCCGCCGACAACAAATCGCTCGGACGTTCCTACTTCCCTGGTCTTGATCCAAAAAGTTTGACCAACGAAAAGCGCGACCAATTGGTTGCCGACATTCGAGGCGAATTGAAGACCGCGGCGAAGTCGCAGCGACTTCTGCCGGTTGGCGCAAGACGCGCGGTTGGCGCTGCCCAAATGCTGTTTCAGGTTTTGAACGACCTGATCTCAATTACTCCTGCCGAGAAACTAATGACCACCCGAATTCGCGTTCCGGACTGGTACAAACTCGTCATGATGGTACGCGTAACGTTCGGATGGTTCCCTAGATGAAAAAAGCAGTAGTTATTGGCGGCGGCATCGCCGGTCTTTCCACCGCGGCAATCCTTGCCAAGAGCGGCATGGACGTTACCGTTTTGGAAGCCCGCGAGCGCACCGGTGGTCGCGCATACACCTTTGAGAAAGACGGTTTCTTCTTCGAAACCGGGCCTAGCTGGTATCTCATGCCTGGCGCGTTCGAGCAGTTCTTCAAGCTCATGGGAACCACGGCCGACCAAGAACTCAAGCTCGTTCGCCTAGACCCTGCCTACCAAACTCGCAACGAGGGCGACAAAGACGTGCTGGTTATTCGAGAAAAACTAGCCGACAACATAAAGCTATTCGAGAGCATTGAACCTGGCGCTGGCAAGGAACTTCAGAAATATGTTGATTCTGCCGAAGACGCCTACAACATCTCGATCGATCACTTCCTTTACACGAACTTTGAGAACACCAAATCGTTCACTCACCCAGATGTTCTCAAGCGCGCAGCAACTTTCGTGAAGCACCTGCTCACGTCGCTCGACTCATTTGCCTCGAAGCACGTGAAAGACGACCGACTTCGCAAGGTGCTTAACTTCCCTGCCGTATTCCTAGGCGCCAGCCCTTACAACACCCCGAGCATGTACCATCTGATGTCTCACGTAGACATGAACGTTGGTGTGTTCTATCCAATGGGTGGTTTTTACACCATCATTCAGGCGATTGAACGCCTGGCCAAAAAGCACGGAGCCACGGTTCACTGCAACTCGAAGGTAACCAAGATTGTTACCTCCAAAGGCGCCGACGAAATCACCATGGTTGGCGAGATACCACTTCCAGAAGCCGGAAAGTCGAGAGTCACCGGCGTGATGGTTGGCGACATTTTCTACCCTGCCGACGTTGTTGTTGGTAACGCGGATCTTCACCACGTTGAAACTCAGCTACTGAACCCAGACGAGCAAACCCTGCCTCAGAAGTGGTGGGACAAGCACGAACCAGGCCCATCGGCGATGCTTCTCATGCTTGGCGTGAAGGGTGCGCTGCCCCAGCTAGCCCACCACACGCTTTTGAACTCCAAAGATTGGGGTAAAAACTTCGACGAGGTTTTCCACAAAGCCGACGGCAAGCGCAAGGTTCCAAACCCTGCCAGCCTTTACATTTGCAACCCGAGCAAAACCGACCCGAGCGTTGCTCCCGCCGGCTACGAGAACCTGTTCGTACTCGTGCCGATTGCGGCCGACCCGAGCATCGGTGGCCGTGGCGATGAAAAGTTTGAGAAGGCCGCCGACGACATCATCGACCAGATTGCCACCTGGTGTGACATCCCAGATTTGAAGGAGCGCATCGTAGTTCGTCACAGCATGGGTCCTCGCGATTTCGTAACCGAGCTAAACGCCTGGCAGGGAACTGCACTGGGTATGGCTCATACGCTAAAGCAGAGCGCATTCTTCAGACCTGCGAACATGAGCAAGAAGGTCAAGGGCCTCTACTACGCCGGTCACCACACCGTTCCTGGCATTGGTCTTCCGATGTGTCTAATCGGTGCCGAGCTTGTTTACAAGCGCTTGGTTGGCGACAAGAGCGCGGGCCCAATCCAGAGTGAATTACAAAAACTTTCCGACGACGCTTGGATCGGCCTGAAGTGAATTTCCTCTACCTCCTAACTTTGGCTGTTTCACTGGCCGGCCTGGGGGCTTTGGATCACAGACACAAACTGGCGTTTTTCAAAAACGCTAAGGCTGCACTTATTGCCACCGGATTGCCCTACCTTCTTTTTGTTGCATGGGACTTGACCGGAATCTACCTCGGCGTTTTCTTCAAAGGCGATTCCCCTTACCTTTCCGGTTTAATGCTGGCTCCTGATTTCCCAATTGAGGAACTTTTCTTCCTAGCGGTTCTCTGCTATTCCACCCTGATCATCGCGAACTGGCTTCCAATGCTGTTGAACCGGGGTAAAAAATGACCTACGGAGATATGAACCTGATTTTTCTGGTGATCGCAGGAATCGCCACATGGATTATCAAGAGCCGATTCCAGTGCTTCACCACACCGATCGTGCTTCTTCCGATGCTGATTCTCACCGCCGTTTTCGACAACCTGATAATCTTGGCCGGCATTGTCGACTATGACGTCACCAAACTAATGGGGATCTACGTTGGTGTGGTTCCGATTGAAGATTTTGCCTACACCGTGGTGGCTGTGCTGTTGGTTCCCGCGATTTGGAAAGCCGTTAGCAAATGAAGGCAGCAACGAAACTGAAACACATCTTCTGGTCTTCTCGGCCAATTTCTTGGGTGAACACCGCCTTTCCATTCGCCGCAACCTACCTCTACGTTGAGAGAACCATCGACCTAACCCTGGTCATCGGCACCCTCTTCTTCCTAATTCCCTACAACATGCTGATGTACGGAGTGAACGACGTTTTCGACTACGAAAGCGATTTACATAACCCGCGAAAGGGCGGCATCGAAGGCGCGCTTCTTCCGAAGAGCGTTCACCGCACGGTGATCTGGGCGGCGATTCTCAGCTGCGTTCCTTTCGTTGCCTACCTACTCTTGGTTGGCACCGTGGAGTCGGGATTCTGGCTTGCTCTGGTCTTGTTTACCGTGGTTGCCTACTCGGCCAAGTACCTTCGCTTCAAAGAAAAGCCGGTGCTCGATTCAGTCACCTCGGCAAGCCACTTCGCCGGCCCGATGGTGTTTGCGCTTTCACTCACAAGTGTGAACCTTGCCGATGCCAAGGTTGGAGCAATCCTGGCAGCTTTCATGCTCTGGGGAATGGCATCCCACGCGTTTGGTGCCGTGCAAGACATTAAGGCCGACCGCGAAGGCGGCATTGCCAGCATCGCCACTTACTTTGGGGCCAGAAACACCACGCGAACCGCTCTGGTTATGTATCTGGCAGCAGGGTTCTACCTACTCACCCTGGGCTGGCCAACCAACCTTGTGGCAGTAGCAGCACTTCCCTACATCGGCATCTTGATACCTCACCTAAACATCACCGATGAAACGTGTGAAACGGCAAACAAGGGTTGGAAGCAGTTCATCTACCTGAACTTTTTCGCGGGAACCGTGGTCACACTAGTGGTGAACTACACCGCAACCTTTAGCGGCTAACCCAGGTAATCAAAAACCGCTTGTCGAAAGTTCCCGCGCATTTGGAACAAGACATCATGGTTTTGGGCTTCCGATGACGATAAACCTTGTGCCCGTTTGGGCAGGTTCCAATTAGCTTGGCTGTGGCGTCGCCGATTTGCTCGCCAGAGATCTTCACATGGCGATAGCCGATTGATGTGGCAATCTTCTTCCACTTAGCGTTGTGCCCGGCGTCTGCTCCGGCGAGCGCGTGAGCGATCTCATGACGCATGACCTGATCAATTTCATCTAGGGTGTGTAGATCAACCAGATAACGCGAAAGGGTTAGCCGGTGATCGGCCCAGTGGCAGGCCCCGAGTCTTTTTTTGGCGTTATCGAAACCGAAATCCCAAACGTTTAGATCGAGATGCTTGGCCATTAACGATTCGCAGATGTTTCGAACCAAGTCGTAGCGATCGCAGCTGAGCCGAATCGCCCTTCTGCCGGCGGCGGTGTATTCGCGACCTTCGAGGTAACCAGCCGCTTTATAGGCCGCCCGACCGCCCTGATCCGTCAGGTAGGCGCTCGTCTTCACCGAGCGCAAACTGCGATTGAAGATAACGTCGTTGGCCACAAAGGATGCGATCTCTGAGTAGACGTTCTGAGCAGCATCAACATTAGAAAGCTTCCAGCGAAAATTACATGTTTGCTTCTGTTCATCGAAATCGTAGAGAGTTCCCGCCCCGATAAATGCGTCTTGAGCAACCGAATAGAAATCCCAGGTGTCCGGGCTGGTTTTGATTGCTTTTATCGATCTCATACGCCTCTAAGTTACAAGGTGAACCCGACTTTGTGGCGAAGACTAAGCGCAATCCTCGCCTAATATTCTTTTATGACCAAACGTAACCGCCCATGGGGCTATCAAGCGCCCGTTGACGGTAAGCCGGCCGAGTGGGAATTACACCCAGACACGGTGGCGGTTCGTGGCGGTTTAGCCAGAAGCGGTTTCGGCGAAACCGGCGAGGCGATGTATCTAACCTCTGGATTCACCTACGACTCAGCGCAGCAGGCTGCCGAAGCATTCGCGGATGAAACCGATCACTTCCTATACTCACGCTACGACAACCCAACTGTTTCAATGTTCGAACGTCGTTTGGCCGAACTTGAAGGGGCGGAAAGCTGCAAGGCTACGGCATCCGGCATGGCAGCGATGTTTGCGTCGGTGGCTTGCTTGGTTCAAGCCGGAGATCGCGTGGTGGCTTCGATGGCGATGTTCTCATCCTGCTATGTTGTGCTCACCGAGATCTTGCCCAAGTGGGGCGTTGAAACCGTTTTAGTTGAAGGCACCGACGAAGCGGCTTGGGCGGAGGCGCTCTCAAAGCCAACCAAGGTTGTCTTCCTAGAAACTCCTAGCAATCCGCTCATGGAAATTGTCGACATCCAAATGATTTCCAGCCTCGCTCACCAAGTTGGCGCAACCGTCATCGTAGACAACGTGATGGCGTCGCCCGTTCTGCAGAGCCCACTGAAGCTCGGTGCCGATGTGATCATGTATTCGGCCACCAAACACATCGACGGCCAGGGACGAGTTCTCGGCGGTGCCGTGCTCGGCTCAGAGAAGTACATCAACGAACAGCTGAAGCCATTCATTCGTCACACCGGCCCATCGATGAGCGCGTTCAACGCCTGGGTGCTACTGAAGTCTTTGGAAACTCTCACCATGCGAGTTGAACGCATGACTGCCAACGCACTGCAGATTGCCGAAGCACTTGAAAAGCACCCGAAGGTTGCCTCGGTGAAATACCCGTTCCTCAAAAGCCACAAGAACTACGAACTGGCCAAGAAACAAATGAGTGGCGGCGGTTCGATGCTGGCTATTACCTTCGACGCCACCTCAGAACAGACCTTCAAGTTCATGAACGCACTTCAGGTGATCGACATTTCGAATAACCTCGGCGACTCCAAGTCTCTTGCGACCCACCCGGCCACAACTACTCACAAGCGCCTAGGCCCAGAGGTTCGCGCGAAAGCCGGCATCACCGACGGTACGGTTCGCCTATCGGTTGGTTTGGAAAACGTCGACGACCTGCTGAAAGACCTGAACCAGGCCCTAGATAAGGCTTTCTAGCCTTCGATACGTCCAAGCAAGAGTTTGCGCTCTGAAGCACTGGCACCAATCTCAATGCCGCCTTCAAGCGATTCCATTGCGCGCGAGAAGCGCTCTTCGTCGTCGGTGTAAAGAGTCATTAGCGGTTCACCTGCGGTAACCGATTCGCCCTGAACCTTGTTCAACACAATTCCTGCGCCAAACTGAACCGGGTCTTCCTTGCGAGCGCGGCCAGCGCCCAAACGCCAGCTGGCAACACCAACCGCGAGGGCATCCAGTTTCGACAGAACCCCGGTCTCGGTGGTAGTAACCACGTGAGAGAACTTGGCTTTTGGAAGTTCGGCCTTAGGGTCTCCCCCTTGAGCGGAAATCATCGCGTTCCACTTGTCCATCGCTCGTCCGTCGTTAAGCGCAGCACGCACATCAACGTCGGTTTTGCCAGCTAGTCGGAGCATTTCTTCGGCGAGCATCACGGTGAGATCAACAACATCCTGAGGTCCGCCACCGGCTAGAACTTCAACCGACTCCTCAACCTCGAGCGAGTTACCGATCTTGCGGCCAAGAGGGGTAGACATATCGGTAAGCAGTGCCGAAATCTTCACTCCGGCGTCTTGACCAATCTGAACCATAACCTGCGCGAGTTCCTGAGCCCTCGCGAAGTCCTTCATGAAGGCTCCCGAACCAACCTTCACGTCGAGAACCAGTGCTCCGGTGCCCTCGGCAATCTTCTTGGACATAATCGACGACGCAATCAGCGGAATCGCCTCAACGGTTCCAGTCACATCGCGAAGCGCGTAGAGCTTCTTGTCGGCTGGAGCCAAGCCTGAGCCAGCTGCGCAGATAACTGCGCCAACATCCTGGAGTTGGTCGAACATCTCCTGGTTTGAAAGAGCGGCTCGCCAACCTGGCACTGCTTCTAGCTTGTCTAGGGTTCCTCCGGTGTGGCCAAGCCCTCGGCCAGATAGCTGAGGCACGGCGACGCCGAATACGGCGACCAGTGGAGCCAGCGGCAAGGTGATCTTGTCGCCCACGCCACCGGTTGAGTGCTTGTCGGCGGTTGGAACGCCAAGTTTCGAGTAGTCCAAACGTTCACCGGAGGCAATCATCGCCATGGTTAGGTCGGTGATTTCACGACGGTTCATCCCGTTGAGCAAAATGGCCATGGTCATGGCACTCATCTGCTCGTCGGCAACGTGACCGCTGGTGTAGTTCTCAATCAACCAGTTGATACCCTCGGTTGACAGTTCTCCCTTTTCACGCTTCTGAAGAATCAGTTGCACAGCATCGAACGACATTACTTACGCTCCTCTAAATCTCTCGGCCCAAAGGCATCGGGAATTACTTCGTCGATGGTTTTCATTCCTGAGACGGTTTCTAAAACCATTCCTGGAGCTGAGTGCTCAAAAAGCAACTGACGGCACCGGCCACACGGCATCAAGACGTTTCCATGCCCGTCGACACAGGTGAAAGCAACTAGCTTTCCACCACCGGTCATCATCAAATTGGAAACCAGCGAACACTCGGCGCAAAGACCCAAACCGTAGGACGCATTCTCAACGTTGCAACCCGAAACAATGCGACCATCATCGGTTAGCGCCGCAGCACCTACTGGAAACTTTGAGTAAGGGGCATAAGCCTTCTGCATGGATTCGTTTGCCTCTTTGCGAAGCGCATCCCAATTGATGTTCATGTTTCTCAGCCTAAACGAAATAAGAAATCCCCCTGCCAAAAAAGCAGGGGGAATCTTATAGAAACTAACCGAGAGGAAGACCCTCTTTGTCGTTTGCCTTTCGCATCGCTATCAGAATGATGTCGATCAATGCCCAAATTCCACAGCCTCCCGCGGTTAGCAGCTTGCCGATGCCCAATCCGATTTGACCTAGGTAGAAACGGTCGACGCCAAGAGTGCCTAGAAAAA
Source organism: Actinomycetota bacterium (assembly GCA_041179025.1). Classification (GTDB taxonomy): domain Bacteria; phylum Actinomycetota; class Actinomycetes; order Actinomycetales; family Microbacteriaceae; genus Rhodoluna. Next base: position 15,253 of record JBEGUF010000008.1, read on the forward strand.
CCGAGAGTAGCAGTGCAGTTAGGTAATCGCGGCGTGAAAAAAGTCCGGGTAGCAGTTTGGCTGCAAAAACGTTACCCGTTGCGGCCTCCTTGACAGGAGTGCTTCCGTTGATTGCTCCGGCCAAAGCCATTTGGCGAAGCTGAAGAAGTGAAAGCGGTTCTTGTGCGTAACCAGGAACGGCGATGATCCAGATTGCTTCCGTGTTTGGCTGTTGGAAGCCCCCATACTGAAATGACATTTTTCCCTATCTAAATAAAGTTGTTTCGAACCAAGAAGAAGCCTAGTGCGGCAACCCCAGCGATACTGACAATCGCTGTCATGAGTAATCTGGGACTTCTGGAACGTCTTGCCAGGAGATAGGCCGCCAAAAACAAAGGGGCCGCGAAAAGCAATTGGTTGTAGTTGAAGGCGGCCGGAAAGTCGCCTCGCAGAATTGCCATCGATGCCCGGGTTAGGCCGCAGCCTGGGCACTGCATTCCGGTGGCGTAATTGAAAATGCATGGGATTTTGTATTCGTTAGGTACGAGCAGTAAGTAGCTCAGCCCGGCGGCAGCGATGCCGGTATAGATGGCTGGCTTGGTGAGTTGCATTAGTGCGTTAGAGCCTTTGAGATCCTGGTGAGCCCTTCTGTGATCAACTCTTTACTGGTGCCGAAGTTGAAACGCACGTGGTTGATGTACTGAGGGCCGTGATCGTTGCCGGGAACTAGTGCAACCTTGGCTTTTTCGATGAGTGTCTCCACGGTTTTGTCACCTAGGTTCCAACTGGAGACGTCTAGCCAGGCGAGGTAACCGGCTTCTGGGATTTCGTAGGCAACGTTGGGGATAAGGCGCTCGAGTTCGCGCTTCAGGTGCTGGCGATTCTCGTCGAGTGCATCGACAGTTGAATCGAGCCAGTCCACACCGTTTTCGTATGCCTCAGCCATGGCGAAAGCTCCGACAATCGATGAACGCCAATGGGTTGCGGGAGGCATTTTTGCGACCTTTTGCTGCATCTCGCTACTCTGCGTGAGGAGGAACGCTGCCTTTAGGCCGGCAAGGTTCCAGCTCTTGCTGGATGACGTGATGCAAACTCCGGTGGCTTCGGCATCTTCGCCGCAGGCAAGGTAGGGAGTGAAGATAGCGTCTCGATAGGTAAGAGGAGCGTGAATTTCGTCGCTGATGATCACGGCATCGTATTTCCTGGCGATAGCGGCAAGCGCGGTTAGTTCTTCTCGGGTGAAGGCTTTGCCAACCGGGTTCTGCGGGTTGCAGAGAAGAAGGTATTTCACGCCCGAGGCGAACTGTTTCTCGATTCCGTCGATGTCTAAGGAATAGTTTTCAATAAGTGGCACATCAACGGGAGTGATGTTCAACTCCCCCAGCCAATCCCAGAAGCCGTGGTAAACGGGTGAGGTAATTACAACTTTTCCGTTGGCTGCGTCGTTGGCTCTTAGGAACTCGACCACTGCCACGCCAACGTCGGTGGCGAGTTTGAGTTGGGCTTGGTCGATCGACCAATTCCAACGCTTTTCAGCAAAGCCGGCAAAGGCTTCGGCCACTTCTGGAACCGGGCCAAGGTAGCCGAGGTCGGATTCGGAAACCATTTTGATGATTCGCTGCTTTATCGGTTCAGCGATCTGGAAATCCATCTCGGCAACGTGCATTGGAAGTACATCGGCCGGAAAGCGACGCCACTTCGAGGAGTGACGCTTTCCAAGCTCTTGAAGCGAAGGTGCCTTGATTTCGAAATCAGACATTAGTTTCCGTTCAAGAGAATTGCCAGGGTTGCACCGATCAGGGTCGCACCCACGACCACAAGAATTAGAGTGGTGGAGCCTTGGCTGGCGGCGCGTTTCTGATTCTTTTTCATGAGTTTCGCTGCGTCGTTGAGAGCGTTTGGCTTAGGAACTGGAACTTCGTAGGCCGGGCGCGATGGCACCTCAGATAACGGCTGGATTGTTGTTACTCGCTGTGCCTGCAGGGCAACCTCGGGGTCAACAAAAGTTTCAACCTTCAGTTCTATGTCTGGTTGGACATCTTCGCTCACAATAGGAATCGCGCGGGTCGGAATCGGCGCCGGAGCCTCTGTGCTGCCGGTGAATGACTGCCCGGTATCGCCGGTTCTGGTTGGCGATGAAACCGTGTTTTCTTCCACCGGCTTCGAGTTGGTGATGGTTTCTTCTTCGACCGAGGTTACGCCTGAAACCACCACGGTTGCCTCATCGATTACCTCGGTGGCACTTTCGAGAGTGTGGTGAGGAATGATCACGGTGGCGTCGTTTAGCTCACCATTCTTTTTATCGTTCATGCTTTACCTCTAAGTGAATGCTACTTCTTTGTAACCAAAGAGCGCAGTTGACGAATAACTAACTGCACCAGCCCGGCCACACCAGAACCGTCGGAGACTCGGTTGGTTTGCGAGAAACGAAGTTTGCTACTTAGCGCCTGAAGTTGTTCCTTGGGCTTGGCCTGGCGGATAAACGACCTGAGCGAGAACAGTGCACGAAGTTTTCCGGTTCGGCTAGTTTGTGCCCTTAGTCTCGATTGCTCGGCTTCAAAAATCGCCCAGCTCCTGGCCGCTAGTTCGAGAATTTCTTCTTCGGTTCGTTCAACGCTTTCGAAATCAGATGAACCGTAAGCCATCTCGTTTGCCAGTTCGGCCAATTCCATGACTTCAGGGTTGGCAGAGTCTCTTGCGAGTTCGATACGAGTTCGATTGCGAGGCATGGCAGCTCCGAAATCTAACGAGGTGTCAACATATTCTTCCCACGCTCCAACAATTTGAGCGAACTCAGAAGGTTGTTGCTGGCGACTAACGCGACGTCGACGTTTCATGAAGACGATTAGAGCGAATGGTCCCGCGAATACCGAAATGATCGAGACAACCTGAATTACCGGCAAGAGATAGGTGAGGAAGAATTCCACGATCTGATCCCAAAGTGGCTTTGGTGGAGTTTTACACTTCTCCGGATTCTTCAAACAGTTCGAATCGGTGGATGGAACGGATTTTCCTGGCGGAAGAACAACAGCGGAATCCTCACCGGCTTCGGTTGGGTTTTTAGGCGTGCCAGGAGGTGGCGGAACCAGTGTCAGCTGCTTTTCGAACTGCGGAGTTGCGTCGATAGCGAGCCACTGTCCGTTGGCGCCCTGGATTTCGGCCCAGGCTGCTAGGTTTGCTCCGGTGCAAGAGCCGCTGGTTGCGGTTTCGGCGCAGGATGGCACACCGGGAACATCTTCCGCCTGGCCGGTTCGGAAGCCCACCACGACTCTGGCCGGGAAACCCTTGGCGGTGGCGATAAGTGCGATGGCGGTGGCAAACTGCTCGTCGTCGCCGGCAGTGGCAACCAGATTGCCGCGCTTGCCTACCCGTTCCTGCTGAGAGTTGAGGTCTTTGAAAAGTTGATCGATGCGCGATACGTTGTGACCCGCGGTTGATTGCTGGAATTCAAGACCTTCTACGGCGGCAACCCAGGTGACTGTTTGAGTTTCAGTAGCCACCGGAGCGGTTAGAGCATGAGATAGGAATCCGCGGTCGCGGAGACGTTTGGCAATCGACACCATGCCGCTTCCATCGGTAATGGCAATGTCTGGTTGGGCCGCCAACCAAGTCTTCAAGCTGTCTGGGATGAAGGTTTCGTCTAGGGTTGGGGTTCCTGGAACGATGTCTTCAGCATGAACCTCGGTCTCGGATAAATACTCCAGACGGTAATTTGCGTTCTCGCCGCTGCCAGGGATGATTGCGGCCGTATTGGTCACTCGGTTCAAAAACAGCGAGTCGGTGAGCTGAGCCGAGTTATTGCCGAGGAAAGTGATTCGCTTCACGTTGTTTGCCACCGGAAGCCAAATGGCATCGAGTTTTCCAACCGTTAGATCGAAAAACTTTCGAATACCGTCGCTAGTTGTTGGCACCTCAGACGGAACGCGAGCGAAGAACACATTGTCATCAATCGTGCTACCTGAAGTTGGTGAAACCGTGAAAGTCTCGCCGTTGAAGTAAGGCATGGTTGCGATTCGAATTCGGCTCGGAGCACCCTGAGTGGTGTAGCCAACCAACTCGCGCTGGAGTAACTCAGGATTGCTAAAGAACTGTCGATAGGTGCTGAGCGGGCTGGTCTGCTGCTGCAGCACTCGCAGTTTCTCAACGCCGCTTCGCAAAACAGTTCTGCTGTTCGGCACTCCGCCTAGCTGCATAGTTGTGCCAACCAGCGTCACGGCGATGGTGAGCACCAGAGCCGCCAGAGAGAATCGTCGCAGTCTCCTTACCAATAGGTTTTTCGTAAGCCCGAGGGAATCTTTGCCGACCAGCAGTTTTTCTCTTCGGGTAGCGCGCGCACCCCAGTTTAGGTAGATGACCAAAAGCACAAATAGCCCGGTTCCACTCACCAGAGAGCTTGAGAACGGAAGCGAGAGCCCGAGCATCGTGAAATCTCCAGGCACGCTAGTGACTCCGAAACCAATGGCGAAAATCACGATTGCCAGAACCGGGAAAGCGGCCAGCCAATAGCGCCCGAGCTTGCCAAAAAGAAGCCAACCAAACAGCAAACCGGTGAGGAGATAGAGAACCAGAACCGGAGCGAGTAGTGCGTGATAGGTTCCGAGCGGCAGATCGATAGTGATGATCTGCTTCCATGATTCAACCGGTGCTCGCAACGCTTCAAGGAAGCCGGTCAACATCGAACTTGGGTTGGTAAGTGCTCTCGGGTTAGCAAGCGGCAGCGCGAGGGCGATGAAGGCAAAAAGGGTGAGCATTACCGTGGTGGCAAGTGGTGCCGAGCGACGTTGCTGATAGGCGCCAATGGCAAAACCGCTAAGAAGGCCACCGAGTGCAGTGACCAGTAGGTAGACGTCTTGGTAAATCGGCCAGACGAAGATCAGAGACAACGACGTTAGCGCGAGCATGAATGAGGCGTAAACCAGTTTTAGGCTCATCGAACAAACCTCCCCATCAACCCGGGTAGGTCTTGAATTTCTTGAATGGTAAAGATCTTCATGCCGCTGATTTCAGAGAACTTGGGTTCGGCCTTTTCTGAAGAATCGGCAACTACGAAAAGCACCCCGATTTCCTTCGGCAGGAACATCTTGATTTCCTGCATTGCTCTCGGGGTAACCGTGGAACCGACCACGATCACCGCGAGTGATACATCCGAGTGAGTAGAAGTAGCCAAGCGGCAGACATCTTTCAGACTCATGGCCAGATCGCTCGCGGTAATAAGGCAGAGGTCGTCGAGTAGGCGCCGACGCGTTTGAACTTTGAACTCTTTCATCGCAAACATTCGACCTTTGGCCATTGCAGGGATTTGCTCGCTTGCCAACACGCTAATTTTGCGCTGGTCACGAATGGCACTGATGCCGAGCGATCCGGCTGCGCTAACTGCGATTTCAAACTCGTCGGTGCCCGCACGATACTCGCTCGTGTTGGCAGCCAAAATGACCACCATTTTTGAACGGCGACTCTCTTCATACTGGCGAAGCATGAACTTGCCGGCCTGACCCAACTTTGCAGTTAGCTTCCAGTGGATGTGCTTCGGGTTATCACCCACAACGTATTCGCGCACCGAGTGGAACGACATGTCTGAATCAACAATGCTCGAAGTTGGATCCCCCTCGAGATCGCGAAGGATGCCTTCACGGGTTCTCGGAAGTTGTCTGGTCTGTGGGTGAACGAAGATTTCACGCTCTTCAACCAGATGGTTTTCGCGTCTAAGTGTTGCCAGCGGGTCGGTTCTAACCGTAGTGATCGGCCCGAGCTTTAGAACGCCGCGACGTTGCGCAGGAATTTCATAGTCGATGAATTTGGTGTCGCCGGCTCGAAGAAGTGGAATTGGGAACTCTTCAACTCCGTCGCCGATTTTCACTTCCAAGACACCTGGCAGCTGAAGGCGATTGCTGGTATTCGTGATGGAAATTGGGGCGCTGGTTAGTTCACCGGCCACAAGGTGATCATCTGGCAGTTCAAAGGTGATGTCGTACTCATTCTTTCCAATAAGGAAAGGGATTGCCACAACTAGAACTAGCGCCGACACCGCCCCGAGGAAGGCGAACTCCGGCCATTCCAGAATTATGCCCAGTGGAATCCAGAGCAGCACGAAGACGATGGCGATTAGACCAACCTTGGTGACCGTTTCGGATAGCCAACGGTACGCCTTACCGAGTACTTCAAAGCCAGCCGCAGCTAACCCGCGGAACTTAGTGAGTGTAAGCGAAACGCGACCGGTTACGGTTTCGGTGCCATGGCTCAAAGTAGCCGTGGCCTCCCTAACCCGAGCAGGCTTAGCGGTCGAGGAAGCCGCCTTAGCTCTACTCTTTTTTGGTCGAATTTCGCTGTTGCTCATAGTTAGACTTCGAAGTTCCCTACCGGCACTGCAACCTTCTCAAGAATCTGAGAAATGATCTGGCTTGGCTTAACTCCGTCGAACTCGGCGTCTGGCGTGAGCACGATTCGGTGAGCCAAAACGTTGGTGGCTAGCTCCTTTACGTCGTCTGGAGTGATGTAGTTTCTACCCTTGGTGAGTGCCCAAGTTTTAGCCAATTTGGTTAGGTTTCTGGCTCCACGAACCGAAGAACCAACGCGAATCTGCTCGGCCTGACGCGTTTCTTCAACGATGGTAACGATGTAGCGAAGAACGGAATCGTTTGCGATTACCTCTCGAGCCATCGCAGCCAGGGTGAGGATATCGGAACCCTTGGCAACGGCCTTGAGTTGGCCGGAAACCTGCGCGGTGCCTTTCAGGATCTCAACGGTTGAGTTAGGGTCGGTGTAACCAACACTGGTTTTGATCATGAAACGGTCTAGTTGCGCTTCTGGCAGCGGGTAGGTTCCGCTTTGCTCGATTGGGTTCTGGGTGGCAATAACCAAGAACGGCAAGCCAGCAGCACGGCGCACCTTGCCAACGGTTACGTGACGTTCTTCCATTGCTTCCAGCAAAGCCGACTGGGTCTTTGGCGATGCTCGGTTGATTTCATCCGCAAGAACCAGGTTGGCAAAAATTGGCCCTTCCTGGAACTCGAAGGCTTCCTTCTTCTGGTTGTAGACCTCGATACCGGTGATATCGGTTGGAAGTAGGTCCGGGGTGAACTGGATTCGGGAGTACTTCATTTCCATCGACTCGGCGATTGCGCGTGCCATCGCGGTCTTTCCAGTGCCAGGAACGTCTTCTAAGAGCACATGCCCCTCGCTGATCATTGTGGCCAGGACCATTTCAACAACGTGACGCTTACCAAACAGGGTTTGCTCGACATTGTTCACAATGCCGTTGAAGAGTGTTTTGAACTCTTCCTGTTGTTTCTTACTGATTGCCATTTTTTCTCTTTCCTCGATAAATGGTTACTGCGCTGAACATGTGAATTTGTAAGTGATGCCTCCGGTCAATCCCTTGACCCTGGAGTTGGTTTGGCTTCCGATAAATTGCACGGAAATGGATTTAACTGCAACGCGGCTCGGAATTTTCCAGTTGTCCCCTGGTTTATCTAATTCGCCCGTGGCGTTTGAAGTAGAAACGTAGGTTGGAATGCCGGAAACCTGCCAGAGCTTTTTCTTGTTCGGGTTTATGAGCCCGGCTCCGGTTAGTTTGAAGTCGATATCATGGCCTCTCGTACAAACGGTCACCTCACCGGTCGTGCTTGGGTCTCCTTCAATGAGCGTGAGGTCGATCAATTTCTCAATTCCCGAGATTTTTAGTTGCCAAGAACGCGACATACTCACCGGCTCAAGTTTTCGAGTTCCGGCACTGCAGGTCGTTGGCTCGTTGATTAGACAGTAGCGAACTCGAATGGTTGGAGTAGCTCCGAAGGTGTCTGAGTAAATGGTGTCCTGCCAGCCGGCGTCCGTGCTGGTGGCATTGAACTGAGGCTTAACTCCCGGCTTAGTTTCACTTCTACCCAGGGTGACCAGCCAAGCACCACTGTTGTTAGGAGAAGCACTTACGTCGTAGGCGAATGCGCCGGCAACCGGATCTGAAAGCGTGGAGAAACTGCTGCCGGCTAGCTTTGTGTAACCGAATCCGTTAGCAAAGCAGAAATACGGAGTGTACGAAGTGTTGTCTTGGATCCCTCTCAGGGTTTTTGAAGACACATTCTCTTTCTGCTGCTCGTCAGGTTCACCCGACTGAGTATCAGAAATTAGGGTTTGACCAGAGGCAACCTGCATCGAAACTAAGTTGGTTCCGGTATCCCAAGTGCAGGTTGGGGCGGTGTTTCCCGTGTAAAGACCGAACACCATGTTAACCGACTTATCGCTCCAATTTCGGTCGGCATTTTGAACCTTAACCTGGGCAACCCAACTGGTTCCTCGGCGAGAGGTGTCAACCTTAATCGACTCAACCTTTGGTTTGGCAGCGATAGTTCCAATCCAATTGGTGGAGTTTGATTCGGCCACTTCTCGAACCGGTGGATCAACTCGACCAAAAGCGGTAACCGTTATGCGGCTGCGTTTGCCCGGTTTGGCGGCGACTCTCACTTTGAACGGCTCAAACGTGGCTGATGGCGCTTTCGCAACCGGGTTCAACCCGGTATCACCGGTTATCTCGTAGCGCTCAATCAGCGAATCGTTAACAGGGTTTACGGTTACTTCCGCGTAGCCGCGAGTTTCGGTTCCGTCTGGGTCGTAAACCGTGATGGCTTCAACGTTGTTCGTGGAAAGCCTCTTCGGAGTCTTGTAGGCATAGGAGCGCTCGAGGACCTTTGGCTTTTCAGAGAGCCCTTGAGCGTTTTGCGCTCGAATCGAGTAGGTGTGCAGATTTGCTTTGTTCACGCCGTCGTAGGGATCTAGGTTGTAGAGAACACATCGGGTAACGCCGCCACTAGAGTCGATTTCGCAGCTAGAGACTTCGCCGCGTTCGTTGACCAATTCGAATTCGCTAATCGCCGGGAATGAGTTAGCCGGTGGCACAATCTGCAGCGTGATCGAACTCGCCGTGTAGTCGACCTGAGAGACCGAACTCACGTTGCCGGGAATACCGGAGAAGGTGAACTCAAGCGTGCCTGGGCCCAAGCGTCCCTCTCGGTCGATGACGTTATAAGGAACCTGACACTTAACTCCGGTTGGCTTGCCACTCCAAACCGCGTAAAGTCGGTTGGCTTCCGTGCGGATTGAAATCTTGCCGCAAGCCCTCGCACTGTTGGTGTAGCTCACAACTCCGTTGGTATAACCGAAAGGAGCGAACTCCAGTGGCTCCTCGTAAGGGTTGTAAACACCGGCTGTGCCGTTCATCTCCCCCGCGGTTTTCTCACAGACAGCTTCGCCATCGGCGACCGAACAGTTCAGGCTCAGAGTAGGTGCCACTGGAAGCTGGTTCGGGAGCTGACCGACCACGAGAACCAAATTTGCTGCCTTCACATTTGGATAATCACTCAGGGTAATTTTCACCGAACGCTTGGAGCCGGGAAGCGATGCTCCGAACGCTTGAATCTCTAGAGAAGAGGACGTTTTGCTGGAAATCTTGAAGAGATCGTCGCCGCCCTGGAATCGGAAACGAAGTTTTGATTTCTCGTCGTCGGTTTTTCCAGCCCAGGTAGTCATATTTATCAGTTCGTAAATCTGGCTAGTGCTCTCACCCGGAATGATGGTGATTTCTTGGTTTCTCAATTCCGGCTGTGGTTCTTTTGGAATGATTTCAATAGGCACCAGCAAGGTGATGAATGGTTCGCTTGAACCAGCAATCTTCACCTCAACGTCGCAGAAGTCGCTCCAAGGCTCGCCGATTCCAGCCGAGTAAACCACTTCGGTTCCCGATTTGAGAACACAGGTGGCATTTTCGCGAACGCCGTGGGCTTTCACGCTGCCGATGGTGAGGCCGCTTTCTAGGTTGGTGAATTTTGCCATGTCGAAGGAGACGCTCTTACCTTCGTCGACTTTTCGCTTTGACGCACTCGGATCGAAAGTGATCTTGGGTTGAGTGCCCGGCAGGTGTAAAAAGCCGTAGCTCGAAACGGTCTTACCGGCGAAATTGGTTCCAGAAAGTTTGAAGATGACGTTTTTCTGGTTCTTCGGGAATTCGGAGCCCGAGATTTTTGAATTGTCGGCAACCCTGAAGCCTGTTTCACTACCCCAGATCGAAAGCGTTAGTTTGTTCACATCGCCCGATGTCCAAACCACTTTTTTACTAACAACGTCGAGGCCTTCTCGCACGAACTCGGTGGCCTGCGCTCTGGTGGCAAAGGTGTCGGTGATGTCTGGCGCATCATCGATTGCGTCCTGAGTGGTTTTCACGGTGATGTATCCGGAACTACGGCTTCCGCTAGAACTTTGAGCGGTGTAGATAAAGCGCATGGTCATCGGGGCGGTGCCGGCTTTGATAGTTACGCGGTTGCCGCTTTCCTTCAACGAATCTTTCCAGAGAGTGAAGTTTTTCGACCCGGCGGGAGCGTCTGGGGTAACCGACCCCTTGAGTAGGCTCATCGGTTTGTCTGGGTTTGGCTGCGGGTCGAAGTCGTTTGCCAGCGGGTCCATGACCACCCTGTTGGTTGACCCAACTAGCACCTCGGCATAGTCGTTGAGAGTTACCGGCGCAGTATCGGGTTCGCCCGCGAGAATGGCGACTTTCACAGTGGCGGTTGCCGAAACCAAACCGAAACTGTCGGTTAGCGAATAGCTGAAGCGGTCTTGGCCGGTTGCGTTCGAAAGCGCGGTGTATTCAATCGAAGCGCCATCGGGATTTATATAGGCCGCGCCTTTTTTCCCTCTAACTCCGGCAAGAGCCTGAACCAAGACCGAGTCACCATCGGGGTCGACCCCGGTGTTCGGAACTGGAATGCTAACCGTTTCACCGGCGCGCACTCGGGCGACAAGGTCGTAAGCCACCGGGGGCTGGTTTCCATCGTCGTTTTCAACAACCTTGATAGAGATAGTGGCCAAGGTTTTCACTAGAGGATTATTTGCCGCATAGATCGAATAACCACAGCTATAACTGCCAGCGGTTTTTGGTGCAACCACGCGAATCTTTCCACCGCCGGCGAAAATCAAACCACCTCGAACACAGGAGGTTTTCTCCTCTTGGATCAGCGAGCGGGAGTCGATTACCAGCGGAACTCCCGGTGTTCCCAAATCGTTCGCGAGCACGTCTACTTCTGCCGATTGGCCAGCACGCACAGTAACCACATCGCGTCTAGCCACCGCGGGCTTGGCCTCTGGCTGTGCCATCTCGTAGACGAAAGCCTGACCCTCAACGCGATAAGCGTTATCGCCGCTTCCGTCGCTGAGCGTGTAGCGAATGATTCCAACAAGTCCGGGCACGTCGTTCACGTTCTTGCCGCGAATTCGAAGGTTGCCACCCTTGATCTTGTCTACCGAGAGCAGAGCGCCCTTGTTTGGATCGGTTCGCAATCGGCTAACCACAAGCGCTCGGTTAGCTGGGTTGTGTGCGGCTGCAAAAACATCCACCGAGGTGTCGAGGCCCGGGCTAACCAGCACAGTGACCGGCGATGTTGAAAGCCGGAGTTGACTATCGTCAACCACATTCACGCGGAACAACCCTTCGGTTTCGGCACCGGACCCATCGCGCAATTTAATAATCATTTGAGTCGGCTTGGTATCAGCCGCTGTAAATCGCACTCTGGTGTCATCGAGTTGCTCGAACTTTAGAGAGTCTCCCTTGGCGGCCGCGAGGTTCGTGATCCCCACGAAACCTTTCGATCCCGTGGTTAGTTTCCCGAAGTCCACCACGGTTGGTTCATTTTGCGTTACCACCACTACCGGTGCGGTGAAGGTGAACACCGTCTCGGGCCGAACCGTAATGGCGTAATCCACCACGGTTTTTGCTCCTCTAACGTCTGAAACGGTGACCTTGGCAGTGACCACGGAAGAACGCTTCTCCCCAGCATTTTCGTTCTGGTAGACGAGATCGCCGGCCGACGTGAAAGCCAGATTTCCTTCGCCTGATTCGATCACCGCTTTACTGATGAAGAAGCGGTCTCCGTCCGGGTCTACCCATCCGTTCAGAAACGGGACGGAAATTTCTGATCCTGGCGAAACGCTGGCGTCCGGCCATTGCTGCAGACAGCTTGGAACTACGTCCGTGCACCAACCCGGAGCCTCGTTTTGGTTTT
>JBEGUF010000009.1:0-11047 GCA_041179025.1 Actinomycetota bacterium
TCGTCCAAACTCGGTGAGATTGCTGCCAGGTTGATCCCGCTAGCCGACATGGCAAAACCCCAGCGAGCAACCACGAAGGTGGCGGCACCGGAAATGAATGAGCCGGCGGCAATCGGCAGCAGACCGCCATTCAAAACAAGTTGCGCCATTAGGAAAACCACAAACAGCGGCATCACCTGCTCGCTCGATTTCACCATAGAAGAGAGGAGCAAACCGGTCACCATCGACGCCAGCGCGGTGAGCATGAGCGATAGGAAGAGTTCTAAAGCAGGAGAGTCGAAAATGATTGACTGCACCGGTGGGGTTTTGGCAAACAGGGTCACGTAGGTGAGCATCCCGGCCATAAAGGCGGATAGCAAACCGAATATGAGGAGCTTTGATCCCAAATAAGCCGAGACGGGAAGACCAACCGCTCGCTCTCTCAAGAAAACGGCTCGTTCTCCCACCAGGTCTCGAATTGAAATAGATGCACCCATAAACGCCGAGCCAATTACCAGCATGGCTATTAGCTGGCTTGGCTCAGCCGGTGTGCTATTCGAAGCAGGGCCAAGACCACCGGCGCCTGGCACCACTAGAACCAGTAAGCCAACAATGATTGGTAGAAATAGCAAAAACAGCAGGTAGCCGAAGTCCGCGAAAATCAGGCTCACCTGGCGAAGGCAGAGAGTCGTGAATTGGCTGAACCACGGAGCACTCACCCGTTTTGAGACGCCCGCAACCGCGGCCGTAGCCTCGGGCAGTTCGACCGCCTTAGGGTTGTGAGCCAGGTAACGCTGATACGCCGCTTCAGGGTCATCTTTGATCACTGCGAAAATGTCGGCCCAGTCGGTTGAACCGAAGAAGGCGTTAATGCCGCGCGGCGGGCCGTAGTAGGCCGGCATTCCGCCGGGAGCCAGAACCAGCACGTCGTCGCAGATATCGAGTTGAGCAACCGAGTGAGTAACTACCAGCACCCCGCGATCGTCTACGGCCAGCTCTCGCAGGGTCTTCATAACCTGTCGATCCATCGCTGGATCCAAACCGCTGGTTGGCTCATCGAGAATCAGGAGCGAAGGCTCGGTTAGAAGTTCTAGGGCAACCGATGCCCGCTTACGCTGGCCGCCAGAAAGCTTACTGATAACGGTTTCGCGGTTGGTGCCCAACTCGAGGCGTTCGATTACGCGTTCTACCTGTTGTTTTCGTTCTGCGGCTCCGCCGTCTACGCGAAGTCTCAATTTGGCCGCGTAATTGAGTGCAGTACTCAGTTTCAAGGAGGTGTGCAGCACGTCGTCCTGGGGGACCATACCGATACGTGAAGATAAGAGTTCAAAATTTTCGAAAACGCTAAAACCATCGAACTGTACTTTGCCGGAAGTTGGTTTATTGATTCCGGCGATCGATTTCAAAAAGGTCGATTTTCCGGCACCGGATGGGCCAATGACGGCGGTCAAAGTGCCAGGGGCAATGTGAACATTGATGCCTCGAAGCAGCCGCTTTCCGTTTGGCAGAGCAAACTCGAGATCGTTTGCATAGAGCCCGCCGGTTTTCTCCGACTGAGAGCGCAGGTAGTCGAGTTCGCCCGACCGAATGGTGAGGTCGTTGTTACCGATGGTGATTACATCGCCCTCGCGCACCGGTGAAGTGCGAATCAGCTTTCCGTTTACGTAGGTTCCGTTAGTCGACCCCAAGTCTTCCAAGACCAAACTCGACTCGAAGCGCAACAGCCTAGCGTGACGACGGCTCACTAAAACGTCGCTCAAAATGAAATCGGCATCGGCCGCTTTTCCAATGATGAAGTCTTTGGTTATTGGCTCAGACGGGGCTGCGGGCAATTTGGCTGCCAGGGAAGCCGGAGCAATGTTAACCACCGCTGATAGGGCTTCTTTTCCGAGGCGGACGTCCATCGCAACGGTAACTCTTGCCGCGTCAACTTGGATGTTGTTAACCCAGCAACCATTGGCACTGTTGCTATCGGTGAGGACCCAGTTGCGCTGTTTTTCATCGAAGGTGAGGGTGAAATGGATGCGCGAAATTGAAGGGTCGTTGATTTGAAAACTAGAGTCCAAAGAACGCCCCACGGTCACCGTTTGAGTGGGCTCAAAAACCTCGGTGCGGCCGGCGTAGCTGATCTGAATCTGACTCATCGCAACCAGCCTAAACGGGCAACGTTTACAGGCGCGGCAGTTACCTGATTTGTGGTTCGGCTGGTTCTAAGCAGTGACCCGCCAGCATTGGTCGCAGTTACGGCTAGAAGAATGTATTTACCGAGGCTGGAATTCGGAACTATCAGATCAGCTGAATCCGCGCCGGCGATTACGGTGCACTTAGCGCTCGGCACGGTTGCTTGGGCGGTGGTGATTGCGCTGGTGCAGTTGAACCATCTGTAGGAATAAGCAATCGGTCTGGTGTTGCTAACCCAGGTTCCTAGGTTTGCTCGCACACGTGCTCCTACGGAAACACTGGTTGCGCTGGTGCTCGGGTCTGCGGATACGGTTGGTGCAACATTTATCGGTCCGAATCCGGCTGAAAACCTTCGCGCAACTCCGGTGTTTGGCTTGTTCGTTGCGATACTAAGAGTTTCTCTTGCCACCAGATACTTGCCGTCCATGTTGGCGCTCAGGTTGATACCCGAGAAGGTGGTGGTGGTACCAACCGGGCTAATCAGATTGCAATCAGAGTTCAAGCTATCGGAGGCCGCGGTAAGTGAATTGCAAAGGTACCAGCTGTAGCCATAGGTTCCCCCAGCGGGTGCAGGCGAACCATTCCAAATACCCTTGGTCACTGAAACTGTGGCGTTGGCTGCGAATACGTTTGCCCCGGTGACAACGGGATCTTGAGAAATGGTTGGAGTTGCCGAAACCACCAATGTGGAAGCCGATGAACGAGAAACACTTCCCTGAAGATTTGTTGCGGTTTGAACCAAAACCACACGCTTACCAACCTGTGACGCCGAGAGAACGAGCGCGCTGTTCGAACTTCCAGGGATCACCTCGCAGGAACTAGAAACGTCTGCGGTGCCAGCCGCAACGGCACTCACACACTGCCACCAAGAGTACGTTGACGTGGGGTTTTCGAAGCCGGTGGTCGTTGCCATCGAAGCCGACAAAGTCTCGCCAAGGTGCGCCGTACCAGAAATGGTTGGGCTAGCAGAACCGAATTGTGGTTTGTTTCTAACCCTTTCCGAGGTGGCGGTGAAGGCCATTGCCGATCCCGCGTTGGCCTTGTTGCTTCGCACGTTCACGGTCACTCGCGCCAGAAGATATTTGCCAGCCAAGTCATCGGTTGGGCTAATAGAACTTGCCGTTGCGTTGGCCACCTGCACGCAATCGCTCGGCAAGGCATTCGGTGCCTGCGACTGCTCAGAGGTGCAGGCAAACCAACCGTAACTGTAGTCGGCTATGGTCACCGCTGGGCTTGCACTCCAAGCGCCTTGGTTCACCGCCACAAAACTGCCAGAAGCCACAACCGGGTTGCCCGAGAGCGTTGGGCTAGAAGTATTCACCGGAGTGCTCGTTACAGCAATCGAAGCCACCGAGCTTCTGAGAGCTGTTCCCAGTTCGTTGGTATTCGTGGCTAGAACGACCACAAACTTCCCAGCCTCGCTGGCGGAGAGTGTTAGCGCTCCGGAGGGTGAACGATCAACGGAGGCACAGTTAGAAGGAATGCTTGTGATTGAAACAGAAACAGCGCTCGTACAACTGAGCCACTCATAGGTTGTTCCGTTGGTTGGGAAAGAAACAACGCCTGGCATTGTTGCCGTGAGGATTTCACCCACGTGCCAAGAACCGGCAACGGTAGGAGAACCGCTGAATTCAGGAGCCATGCGAATTGGCCCGAGCGAGGTGCTAAAGCTGGTCGCTTCGCCGGCACCGAGTTTGTTCACCGAACTGGTTGCCTTTTCCCCAACAATCAGGTGTTTTCCGCGATAGTCACTAATAAGATCGAGGCTCTTTCCAGATGCGTTAGCGCCATTGGTGGTTCTAGCCAGAACACAGCCCTGAGGGATACTCGAAGCGGTTGAAGACTGCACCGAATCACACAGATACCAGAGATAGGTTTTCGAAGCGGTCGGTGACGAGATCCAGGTGCCGTCGGCCGCGGTTAGCCTGGCGCCCGCAGTGATGGTCGTGCCACCAGAAATCGTCACCGGTGCCGTGTTTGTAGGCGTCATCGAAATCGCCTGCGCCGTGGAATTGGCGTATCGGGTAACCGTGCCCACGCTGTTACTGAGGGTCACTCCAGCGGTTAGGAACTTTCCGGCCTGAGCGGAAGTCGGGATGAACATCACACTCTCGGCTTCACCGATGGCTGAGCAGCCCAAGCCGCTCAGTGAAGTTGCATTGGCCACCGCGCTGGTACACGAGTACCACTGGTAAGAAACCTGATCAAGATCGAATGCCGACCTGCGAGTAAAGGATGCGGTGATAATTTCGCCGGTGTGGAATTCACCAGAAATACTCGGATTGATTTGGAAAGCTGGAGGGCTCTTGATTACAGCGGTAGAGGCCGAGTAATGAATGACCGAAGTATTCGCGCCGAGGTTGTTTCTCGGCTGCGTGGCTGTTTCTGCCAGAACCAGATACTTACCGGCCATTTCGCGTGACAGTAACAGAGGGGTTGAACTGGAGTTACTCTGCGTAGAAATCGCAGTGGCTTCGCAACCGGCCGGCTTTATCTTTCCTGCGGTTGGCACCGGTTCACTACAGAGGAACCAAGAGAACAAGCCTGAAGATATTGCAGGCGTGGCGTTCCAAGTTCCTCTAACCGGCGTGACCGAATTGGTTCCGTCGGCCACCAAAGTTCCTGCGATGGTTGGGGCAACCGTGTTGGTTGGCTCCTTGGTTACCGCGGTAGTAAAAGTAGCGTTCTTTTTCGTTGGCGTGGTACGGCTCACGGAACTGGCGAAAACTGTGATGAACCTTCCAACGAAACTATCGTCGAGTGTGAGGCGCGTCTGGTTCGAGACACCAACTTTCACACAACCAGCAGGCACCGATGTGAGGAACTGACCCGAGGATGAACTGGAGCACGAATACCAGTCCCAGGTGGTCGTGGCATCTGGGTAGCTGGTCACGTTAGGGGCAGCTAACGATAGGGTTTGGCCAACATGCGCAGCCTCCGTTATTTGTGGGTCGGTGGCATCAAACTCGGGGTCCATCAAAACCGGCCCAGCACCCGCGGAGAAGAA
The DNA here is from genome assembly GCA_041179025.1 of Actinomycetota bacterium. Taxonomy (GTDB): domain Bacteria; phylum Actinomycetota; class Actinomycetes; order Actinomycetales; family Microbacteriaceae; genus Rhodoluna. Next base: position 5,168 of record JBEGUF010000009.1, read on the forward strand.
GCGAGATGCGGCCGCCGTTGAGAGTGGGTTTACATAGTTTTTGGTTTCAAGGCTGTAAACAATGTACTTCCCTCGATCCTGAGGCGTTGGGTAGTAAACACTCGAGGTCGCCGATGCAAGTTGAACACAGCCCGCCTGAACTGTGGCCGAGGCACTAACCGCGCTAGTGCAGCTGTACCAGCGATAGGACGAAGCTTCGGCAGACGGCGACGGCGAACCACCCCAGGTTCCAGGTTGGCCGATTGCCGGCTTTCCGCGAACCGGACCTGATTCGGCACCAAAATTGATGGTTGGCGGCGTGATGTTGTAAGGCCTCTGGGTAATCGGTTCGCTCGTCGCGGTATAGCTGTAGCCAGTTCCATGCTGGTTCGTGCTCTGCACTCGCCCCATAACTCGCTTGCCGATTAGCGTCTCGTCGATCACCAGCGCATTATCGTTTTGCCCCTCGAGTTCCGTGCAGTCTGCAGGAGCTGAAATCTCACGACTCACTCCTCGTTTTTGGGTTGCGCAGGTGTACCAGCTGTAACTAAATGAGTCTGAAGTCACCGACGGTGTGGCATTCCATTTTTCGACCCCGGCGTCCATGCGGAAGGTTTCCCCCACGTTGGCCGAAAGGTTGTTGCCAACGCTCGAAGTGTTTCCAGCCAAAATCGTGACCGGCAAAGTCACTCCAGAATTATCCACAATTCCGTTTGACCAGTATGGCGCCTCGTAGATGCGAGACGAAGACGCGTAGGCTACCGATTCCCAGAGTTGCCATCCTGGCGTGGTATCGCTGGTGATGTATGGATAGTTAGAGCCGGTGACCCCGGCAACCAGATAGCGCTCGCGGTCGCGACCACCCAAAGTCACCACGGTGAACGACCGACCCGTGCCGTCGTAAACCCGGCAATTCCATGCCACGAAGGTTGGGGTTGGGCAGAGATACCAGCTGTAGCCGAGGGTTGGTGCCGGTTCGCCGGCCCAGTCACCAGGGCTCACCGTGGCGGTTTGACCGGTTAGGTTTATCGCGCTCAGAGTTGGTTCCTCGCCAACCACATTGGTTGCTCGCTGAGTTACGTGCCAGGAACTCTTGGTCCAGGCGCTGGAGGAACCAACCGAGTTGGTAGCGGTTACCCGAAGCGAAAGATAATTCAAGACGTCTTCAACGACCGGGGTGTAGGTGGAGGACGTTGCCCCATAAATAGCGGCACACCCGTTAGGGATTGATGTGGAAACCGCAGCCAAAAGTCGATCACATCGGAACCACTGGTAGCTAAATTCACCCACTGCGTTGCCCACACCTCGCCAAGTAACTTTCTTGAGGGCGCGCTCGGAGAACGGATCAGTATCTACCTGCCATGCGCTCACCTGTTCGAGTACTAGCGGCACCCCGACAATTGCCTGGAGGGCTCCGAGCGGAACTCCCGCGATGGCCTGTCGAGTGATTTTAGGTTCCTGATAACCGTTACCGCCGGCTGTGGAATGCAGTTCAGAGGTTACGGCGGCGTTCCAAAGAGTTGGAGCAATTTTTACCTGAGCAGTTGTTGCCGAGAGACGGAAAGTTTCACGGTTCGCCGGATTATCAACGTTGAGTGGCGAGTTGACCTTTTGAACGTACTCAACCGATCCAATGTAGTAGCCGGCGAAAGGTGTATCCATCGAAAGAACGAGCGGTTGGGTGTCTTCCACTGCAACTAATCGCCCCGCCCGCAGCGGGAACATGGTTGAACAGCCGGTTGGGAAGCGCTGTCCTACCGTGGCAACCGGTGTGCTGCAGTAAACCCAGCGGTGGACCAAAACGGCCGAGCCAAGACCAGGCTTGGCCCACTGCCCAGGAGTTTTCGTTATGGTAATTGATTGACCCGGACGTATTTCGAGAGAGCTTGCCGAAACCGAGACCAGCGAAGTTGGTTCAAAGCCGGCATACATCGGGTCTTCGCTTGAAGCCGTGAAATATGTAGTCGCTCCACTTTCGTTGGTGCCGGTCTCAGAAGCGACTAAAAACTTCCCATCGTCGGCATTAGTTGCTTGATAGCTAGAGCTGGAAGCTCCAGGAATTAACACGCATCCCCGCGAAGGAGCCAAGCTTGTGGCCGCTTCCGAGGAAGCCGAATCGCAGCGATACCAACCGTAGGTTTTGGTCGGTTCGGGTACACCGTCCCACTCTCCGGTTACCACCGTGAATATATTGCCGATCAGGAATGAATCGTAGTCAAGGTAAGGCATTGAGTTGCCGGCCGCGATACTAGGGCCAACTCGGGTGCCACTGGTTACCGCAATCAGGTAACCGGTAGTTGCCTTACCAAACTTTCCGCTCACGTATGCTGTGATGAATTTGCCGCCGTCAAAGTCTTCCGACTGCTCGTAACTGGCCGTAGTTCCGTCTAACTTGCTGCAGTGCGATGGGATTTCAGAAACGGTCTCTGTTACCGCACGGTCGCAGGAATACCAACGGAAACTCAGCACGGTTCCGGCCGGAGACCAACTGCCGGAAGTAACGCTGAGCGTTTGACCGCCAGATCTCTCACCGCTAACAACTGGAAGTGGATCGGCAGTGGGAGGTTCGTCAACCGGGTCGGCACTCGAACGGGTGAAGGAAGTTTCACTTCCTGCGGCGTTGGTTCCGATGGCGGCACCCAGGAGGTATTTGCCTCGGTCAGCAAGGCGAATTGTGTAGCTCGCCGTTGTCACTCCGGAAATTTGCACGCAGTCGGCTGGCAGCAGAGCCACGCTAGTTGGCGCGGTGGCAACTCGATTCGTACAGCCGTACCACTGGTAGGTAACCGGTGGGAATGGCTTTTTCCACGTGGCGGCAATCGTCCATGCGGTTCCAACGCTCGGGCGATCGCTGGTGCCGAATCCGCTCGGCGGGTTGAGAGTAGCGGCTACCGAAATAACCGGAGGGTCGGCAACCATTTCGGTTGAGGCGGAAAACGCGGTGACTTTGGTTTCAACGCCGCCAACCTTATTGGCTTGGGTTACTGCGAAAACCAAATATTTGCCAATGATGTTGGCGGCATCAGGAATTGTGAAAGTTGCTCGGTTCGTGTTCGGGAGAGCCGTGCACCCTGCGGGTTTAGTGCCGACCTTCGCGACCTGTTTTGTGGAACAGACGAACCAGGCTCTCTTTATCGAAGGAGTTGGGCTCGGGAAACCTCGCCACACGCCATCGGTACCAGAAATCGAGGTTTCAACTTTGGGAGCGCCAACCACCTGCGGCGACGACACGTTGTTGACCTTTTCGGTAATCAGCGCAGTCGACTTCGAGTAAATGGTGCTGGCGCCAATCGCATTCTCGCCCCTCACAGCTGCTACCAGCGACTTTCCAGGATCATCGGCGGTGATCGTGTAGTTCTCCGTGTTTGCGCCGGGGATTACTTCACAATTTTCGCCAAGCTCGTCGTCGATGTTTAAAAGCTTCGGGCATCGATACCACTGGAAGCTGTTGACCGCGTTTTCAGGAGACCATGCTCCCGCGGTGGCGGAAACCTGCGCGGCTCCCCCCAACAAAAAGTTCGTTGCACCCGAAACTACCGGCGGAACCTTATTCACCGGTCCGGGCTTAATGGGAGCCGAGGTGGCAGAGTAAATGGTCGCCGAGCCGATGACGTTTGTGGCCACAACTCGAACCACCAGACGTTTACCTTCGTTCCATGGCGAGTCTGGAATTTTGAATGTTGCTCCGGTGGCAGCCGGCGTTACCGGCTCACACGTTTCCGGCAGAGTGTTCTGAGCTGAAAGAGTGAGGTCGGTGCACAAATACCAAACGTAGGCGCGGCTCACCTCAGGGAACGCTTTCCAGGTATCGAACTTCGCCTTGGCGTTTAGTTCGTTAAAAACAGTTCCAAAAACCTGCGCCGGTTGATCGACTACTGGCGCCATCCAAACCACCGACGTAGTGCTCGAATACCAGTCAGCGACACCGTGCTGGTTCACTCCTTGAACGTGAACCATCAAGAACTTGCCTCGCACCAACTCGTTGGGAATGATTGTGTCCGACGTAGAGTTTTCAATCACCGAACAGCCGGCTTCTTCATTTGGCGCGCTTTCCGAACCATCGGTAAGGCGATGTCGCAAGCAAGCCATTCGAATGATTTGATTGGAGCGGGAGTACCCTGCCAAACTCCGCCATCGGTAGAAACCCCAGAGCCGACGACCGGGTTGGCTCGAGTAACCGGATAGGTAAATGTTGGTTCGGTAATAAGAACCGGTCCGGAAACTACGGCATCGGTGAAGTTTGACCAGGCCGTACTAGAGCCGACCAGGTTGGTTCCGGTAACTCTAACCATCAAATAGCGATCAAGTTGAGCAACCGTTGGAGTGAAACTGTCACCGGTTGCCCTTGCAATTAGCAAGCAGTCGGCAGGAGTTTCAAGTGCTGGCAACAGCGGTCTGGTTTCACACGAGAACCACTGGTTTGCAAAGGTTGGGGCTGGTGAACCATCCCAGGTGCCAACTCTAGAAAGAATTGGGCGACCCACGAACGGATCCCCTTCAACGATTGGAGCAACCAGGTTGTTCGGGGGTAGGTTCACCACCGTGGTTGAGGCTGAGTAGGCAACCCAGTCGTGGCCATTGCTGAAGGTTACGGCTGCCACGATGTATTTCCCAGCATCCGCCAAAACTGGTCGGTAGGTGTTTGCTGAAGCGTTGAGTTCGATCAGAGAGCAGGATGAATCTCTAAACTCGGACGCAACCAACACCGGGCTGTCGCATCGGAACCAGCTGTAGTTGCTCAACGCTGGGGCTGGATCTCCAACCCAAGATCCATCGGATACCGAGAGGTCGGTGAGCGTACTTGGGAATCTGGCTCCCGTGACTGTAACCACCGGTGAAACCGTGTTTACCGGCCCTGTGCTCACCGGTTCAAAAGTGGAAGAAGACCACATGGTCGTTTCGCCGGCAGCGTTTGCAGAGGTAACCGCCTGAGTGAGGAATTTGTCTTTTTGCGCGAGAGTTATCTTCCAATCGCCTTTGCTGGCTGGCAACACTTGGCAATTGGCAGGCTGAGTTGTGGTTGGTAGCAAGACTTGGTCTTCGCAAACCCACCAGGCACGGCTTTGAGTAAGTTTCGGAGTTCCACGCCAGGTTCCTTCACTCGCTGTTAGCGTGGCTTGAACGTATGGGTAACGAGACTGGATTCGCGGAGGTGTTACGTTCACCGGAGGTTCAACAACCGCCTTAGCAGTAGACGCAGTGAACACCTCGTCGAGGTTGGAACTTTCCGGATCATCCGTCTCGGCGTTGTATTTGTAGGCACCCCTGATGTAAACGCCTAAGAACTTGCCGGCCAAATCTGACGTGATTGCCAGCGACCTACTCCTTGCCGAGCCGTCTTCCCGGAAAATTTCCTCACAATTCGATTTCAAAACGGTGAGGCTCTGAGTAACTCTTGATACGCAAGCGAACCATTGGTAGGAATAAGCGTTGGTCGTAGCACCACGCCACGTGCCCAGATTTGCTTCAATCGAATAGCCAACGCGAGGTGAGCCATCTTTGGCAGCCTGACCCGCGAGGAACACCGTTTTCGCTCCGGTTAGATACTTGGGCTTCACATAGATCTTGGCCGAAGTTGATGAGAACCAAACACGATCTTCCGTGCCGTTAGAAACCGTTACCGAGTAGGCCACGAATTTTGTTTCATCCTTGAACGAGATCAGGTATTCCGGCTCGGTCTGTTTCTTCACCAGTGTGCAGTCGGGCGGAATCACGCTCGGGGTTGCTGTGTGGGGAAGCGTGCACAGATACCACTGGTAGCTGTAGGTGATTACGTCTGGCACGCCCTGCCAAAAACCCGGACAAGCCCAAACGCGCGCGCCAGCGCCCACCTCGGAGTCTGTTTCGAGACCACAAACCACCGGAGCGCTGGCCAAGAGCAAGCGAGGAGGCAAACCAATA
>JBEGUF010000010.1:0-17430 GCA_041179025.1 Actinomycetota bacterium
ATCGCTTTCGCTCTCGCGCCATCTCAATCACTTCACCGAATTACAAGAACTTCAGCCAAATCAGCTAGTTGTTTTGAACCGCTCGATTGCTAAACCAGCGGTGATCACAGCGCTGAAAACCCTAACCAAGCAAACCGTGTTTGCCACCGTCCCAGACGATCAGCCCGCTTTTCAACTGGCTGAGAGCCAACACCTCCCGCTTGCGCTAGCCAGAAGGAAATCAGCCGCGAGGAATGCGATTGCCCTTCTCAGCCATAAACTTTTAGAGTGTCCACCCTCAGTCAACTGATTTCAAAGCGCGGAAAGCTACCCAACGTAGATGTTGAGTGGCTGAATCTGCTTATTGGCGATTGGCAGATGGTTGCCGATCTGGTGAATTGCGATCTCGTGCTCTGGGTTCAGTCGAAAGACGAAAAAGAGTTCATTGCAGCCGCCCATTCCAGGCCTTCCAGCGCGGGCACCCTGTTCTATCGCGACATCATTGGTGAAACGCCGGCCAAGCTCTGGAGTAAGCAGGTTTCCAAGGCATTCGCGTCTGGCACCCACCAGGATTTACCCGTTCCCGATAGCTACGACGGCATCTCTATGCGCATTCGAGCGGTTCCTGTGCGTAGGCGCCTAAAAGAAAACCAAAACTCGTTCTCTGATCCCATCGCCGTGGTAACCGTTCACACCAATCTCAGCGAAGTTCGCGACCCAACCAAACAGCGCATTAACTTCCGAAAGGTTGGAAACGAACTTCTGGACATGATCGAAGAGGGAAGTTACCCAGATTTCCAGAACGGCACCGGCTCCACGCGTGGAGCCCCCAGAGCCAATGACGGCCTGGTAATTCTCGACGACACCGACACCGTAACTTTTGCAAGTCCAAATGCGCTCAGTGCTTTCAATCGCTTCGGCATAGTGGGCGAGCTGGTTGGCCAGAGCCTACAAAGCGCCATGGAGAAGGCAATTGGGAAAACGCTGCGCTCCGATGAAGACCTTGCAGTGGTAGTCAACGGCCGGTCACCTTGGCGAGCAGACGCGCAGGGGTCAACTATGACGCTTAGCCTCCGCGCGGTTCCGCTAAAGAAGCAAAACGAGCGCACCGGAGCCATAGTCATGTGCCGCGATGTTTCCGAACTCAGGCGCCAAGAGCGAGAACTAATCACGAAAGATGCCACAATTCGTGAAATCCACCACCGCGTGAAGAACAACCTCCAAACCGTTGCCAGCCTGCTGCGCATCCAAGCTAGACGAACCGACAGCGAGGAAGCCAAGGAAGCTCTCGATCAAGCCATGAGACGGGTTGCAGCAATCGCGGTCGTCCATGACACGCTTTCCACCGGGCTTAGCCAGGAGGTGAACTTCGACGAAGTCTTCGACCGAGTGCTCAAGCTAACCTCAGAAGTTGCCGCCACGTCCGGTACCAGTGTAAAAACCATTATCGACGGCAAATTCGGTCAGCTTCCAAGCGAAAAGGCCACGAGCTTAGCTATGGCCCTCACCGAAATTGTCACCAACGCCGTTCAGCACGGCCTGGCCGATCGGTCTGGCGTGGTTCACGTGAGCGCTGAACGCAAAGGTAAAAAACTTACGGTAACCATTTCCGACAACGGCAAGGGCCTCCCGGAAGGAAAGCTAACGGAAGGCCTTGGAACAAGTATTGTGAAATCGCTCATCGAGGGTGAACTTCGGGGGAACATCAACTGGTTTTCGCCCAAAGAGGGCGGCACCAGAGTGGTTGTTGAATTACCGCTTAGCTAGCGCGGCGAGCACGAGCGTATTTGCGCTTTAGCGACTTACGCTCGTCTTCTGAAAGGCCACCCCAAATGCCGGTGTCCTGGTTCTCTTTGATCGAGTACTCTAGGCAGCTGGTTGAAACAGCGCATTCTCGACAGATGGCTTTCGCCTGGTCGATTTGGTCAACCGCTGGTCCGGTGTTGCCAACCGGGAAGAAAAGCTCAGGGTCTTCGGTGAGACATTTTGCTTCGTCTTGCCAGTGCATATCCATGCGGTTATTCCTTTATCTAGTAGTAAAAAAATTCAAAAAGCCAAACTAAGTAAGGCTTTTAGTGGGTAGAAACTGAAGGGTGTTTTACTCTTGAAATAGAGATTTGAAACCTTTGTTTCCTCTTCAAATCGTTTCACAGAACCACCCACTAATCAAGACCCAATATCCTAGGACGAGCCAATGTCGAGCCCCAAACCTTTCCAGTTCACCCTGGCTCTTGCCCTAGCAGCGCTCGAAGTTGCAACCGCAGCTGCGGTAACCGTTTACTTCGCCTACGGGCTAATCACCAACCAAGCGAATGACTTCGTGGTGTTACTTTCAATCGTTGCCCTAATGGTTGCAACCACGTGGTTTCTCGCCATGGCAACGCTCGCCCTGAGTAAATTTAAGCGCTGGGGTCGCTCAGCGCTAATCTTCTGGCAGTTTCTTCAGGTCACACTCGGTTGGGGCACCATCGAGGGTCAGAGCGGCATTCTTTGGCTCGGTATCGCCATCTTCGCGGTCTCCGGCACAACCGCACTTCTACTTTTCTCCAAACCGGTGGCTAGACTTTTCGAAGAAGACTAAACACCAAACGAGTGGGAGAACAAATGAAGAAAATCATCGGGGCACTGGCTCTAACAACTCTTGCTCTAACCCTCAGCGGTTGCAGTTTCATCCAAGAAACTTCTGTGGCAACCGCGTCCTACGAGGCTGGCAAACTATTTGCCAATGCCATCCCTGCCGATCAGCTCGAAGCCCTCAACATCACTAACCCCGCAACTTTCTGCGACGAGTATTCAAAGATCGCCGAGAACGCGGCAACGGTTGAAGGTTTCTCCGCAGCTGAATTCACTCGCGGCTGCACTGAGGCATTCGAAGCTAAGTAGTCGTCATTGGCTTTTTGGCCAAGCTGCTCTCAACTGCATTGCTCTCTGCTGAAAGTAGGGAGTAACAGCAAAGCTGAGTTCATCCAGAGTGAGACCAAAATATCTCTCTGTAACTACGTTGGTCTTATCCATATCGGTGCGTTCCGTTCTCGCCCTCAATAAGTCGCGAACGAATTCTGAATACCTGACATGGCCGATTGCCTTGATTGACCATTCGCTAAACAGGCTGCCAATCATGTAGTTAGTCCAGAGGTCTGCTCCTCTGCGAAAGAACAGCCGGGCATCTTCAGAATCGGTACTAATTATGTCGAGCATCTTGAAACTTGCCCACGGGTATCCGTTGTAGGTGTCCCATTGAGTGGCATGCCCAGCTAGAGACTTGTTGATGGTTTGGGCCGCCCCCGCTTGAGACGAGACACCCAAGGCCAAACCGTAGAAGTTTGCCATCCCCTCGACCATCCAAGGCATGGTTTGAGAGTTTATGTTGGAGTCCCAACCGTATTGAACTAGGTGTGTGTATTCGTGAGGCATAACCTGTCGATAGTTGTCATCGAAAGTATCCCAACTTGGAACACACTGAACCACTGAACCTGCATTTGCGTAAGCCCAGCCGCAGCCGCTGGTTGAAATCTTTTGGCGAATAGTTGATGCAGATCCCCAACTAGGATGCTCGAGAAACAGGTCGTCAATCCATGTGCCCTGGCTGTCTGCCGGAGTAACGAAAATAACTCGAACGCCGGTTCCGTCAAACTGGTTGCTCCAGAAATCCGCCGCCTTCTGCATGAGCGCCTCGTTCACGCTGAGGCTTATTGGATCAACTGTTGGGGAAGCATGAATGTCGGTAACTGTTCGATTCTGGCTAGGAACGTAGGTGGCAACAGCGTCGCTATAGATTCTTTGGACATCGGGTGCAAGAACCAGACTGCTGGCTATAGGAAGGCTCACCCGGGTAGACGGGTTATATCCCGACAAAGTCCCGGTCACCATCACGTTGATCGGCTTTCCCAAATCTGCCGCGCTAACCAAATAGGTCTTGGCTGTGGCACCTTCGATAGGCACGTAGTCTCTAAACCACTGGTAGGTGAATCTTGAACCTTTTTGCCAAGTTCCTAGACTCACAGCGATGCTCTTGCCAACACTTACCGACCCAACCAGCGTTGGTCGCGAGGATGACAGCGTAGCCTGAATCGGGCTCGCAAACTTTTCCACACCGGCGGTCCAATAGCCATTGGCCCAAACCTGCTCGTAGACCATATAAAGATTACGATTCGCGTCCGTTGCTCTCACCCGATAACTGCCCTGACGAGTGATCTCCTGAGGGTTTCCATTGCTGTACCAATAAACCTTTTTGCCGGTCGGGAAACCAAAAGTCGATGAACTCGTGTAGGGGCAGTAAGTCTCAACCTTCCATCCAACGCGAGCTTTTCCCAGGGAGGATACCGCCTGAGGTTCAAAACAGAAAGGTCTAGAGAGGCTTCGCTGCACACCGTCTTGGTAAGTCCAGCCAGCACTTGAATTATTGTCGGCAATAGATGAACCGATCGGGTACTTGGCCAGGATATCCACTACTTTTGGTCGGAATCCGGCCGCCGAAATCTGCAGCTGAGCACTGATACTTTTTCCCACTAAATCAGCACCCAAATTCAGCCGAGTTCCCGAATCCGCTGCAATCAGTTGGCCGTCGGCAAACCACCGAATGGAAACGTTCTTATTTGGCAGACTTGGCGGCCAAACCTGTGCATAACCGCCAACCCCGAACTCGCCAATTAATGTGAACGGATGGCTAAATGATTGCTCTGGTTTTTTCTGCCTCGAATCGGTCACCTTGAAAATACCGCCTGACAACGCCTTAATTTCCGGTGGAGATTGCGAGTTCACCTGCCACTGCTCAAAGGTGCCGTGAGTAAGGGCCTTTAGTGATCTGCGATTTCCAGACGCGTCCGCTAGCGACAACTCCAGGCGCCAGTCTCCGACGCTCGACTTTTTTGGAAAGGCAATTTTGCACTCCCAGGTTCCATTCAAATAGCTTCCAGAGACCCTCTTGAATGCCACGAGAGCCGAGCTCTGCGAACCCTTTCGGAGTTGACAGGTGCCGCCCTGAACGTAGTGATCGTCGGTTAGGTTTGCCCGATAGGAAATTGTTTTACTTTGTGTATCGGTTATTGAAGTTGCGCTAACGGTCAGTTTGTTTAGCCATGGAGCATTAGAGTCCGACGGCAGATTCGCAAAAGTCACATCTACCGAGGAAAAGATGAACGCAAATGCAATTCCAACCGCAAGAAATTTACGTCGCGATGAGACCAACTTTTTCAAATCGTCTCCCCACCGCAAGGTTCTAAATGAGCCCGAGAAGCTTCTTTAGCATCTCCACGTGTCCGGTTGCCTTCACGTTATACAACGCCAATTCAACGACACCTTTTTCATCCAAAACAAAAGTCGAACGCAAAACACCTTCGTATTCGCGGCCATACATTTTCTTGATGCCAAAGGCTCCATAAGCCTTGTGCGCGGTTAGGTCTTCATCCGAAAGAAGATCAAAGTGCAATCCCTGAGATTTCACAAACTTCAACAACTTGGCAGGTTTGTCTGGAGAAACACCCACCACAGCGTATCCGGCGGCCGTAAAAACGTTCAGAGACTCTTCGAAGTCACAGGCTTCTTTGGTGCAACCAGGGGTTGCTGCGGCTGGATAGAAATACACAATCGCCTTTGTCCCGGCAAGTGATTTCAGTGCGATGTTTTCGCCATTTTGATTTGGAAGGTTGAAATTTGGAGCCTTGGCTCCGGTCTCTAGTCGGGTCTCGCTCATGCTTCTAGCCTAGCGTTTGCCTTGCCAATAATCCTTTGGTAATGTTGGAACTCGTTGCTAAAAACAACAAGCACCTCTAGCTCAATCGGCAGAGCAACTGACTCTTAATCAGTGGGTTCTGGGTTCAAGTCCCAGGGGGTGCACGAAATCCCCGTTTCTTCTCACGAGAGCGGGGATTTTCCTTTGTGCTGAAGTGCTTCGGCGTAAACTTTGAGTGAGTTACTGGTTCGCAATCTAGGGATGTCGCCATTAGGAATAAATTTCTGATTTTGAACTCGATTGCAATCGCAAGCCTAATTACCGGTTTGCTCTCGTCATTTGATTTGCTTGGCTCGGATCGCGTGCGCTTCTACCCAGCATCCGTTGACGGTTACAGAGTAATAAACCCCTCACAACTCAGTGTCTCGTTCGTTGTAACGAACGATGGACCGTCACCCGTTAAGCCATCTTGCACGGTGAAGTCGGCTGACCCGACAGGAACCTACACTGGCTTGCACACTGCAGTAGAAGAATCCTTAGCTCCGGGGAAGAGTCAAAGACTTGTTGCTCAAGTGGAGATCAGCCGAGCAGGTGCCCAATATGTGACCGATGTGACCGTGGAGTGCAAAACAACAGAGTAAATTCTGATTCCTTTTCGCGAGAGCGCGGATTTTCTTTGTCTGGAATAACCAATCCGCACTGAGCGTTTAACCCTCAATGCATGAGAAAATCGACCTGAGTGGCTATACCGAAGCGATCCTTGATCGATATTTTCAGGGCCTTCACTCGGGCGGCGGCAAAAGCACCATCAAGGGCGGCCAGAGTGCGGCAAATGAAGCCCTTCAGAGACTCAACATCACGCGCTATGCGTCTGATCGCTCAGAAGTGCTTCCCCGCAACCGCAGAGGCGCCACGGTGCTCTCACCATATATTCGCCATAACCTCCTGACCCTCAAGCAGGTCTGGGCATCTGTGAAGGATGCCCCGTACCGAGACCGTGAGAAATTCCAGGACGAACTGATGTGGCAAGAGTATGCCCGCCACCTCTACGCCAGAATCGGAACTAAGTTCTTCGAGAATCTGAGATACGACCAAGAGCGAGAAGCCTCCGGCGATGGCTGGAACCGAGACATGCACTGCATCGATCAGGTGGTTGGCGAACTTGAGACCGATGGTTGGTTGGTGAACCAAACCAGAATGTGGCTTGCTTCCCACTGGACGGTTCGAAATGGCCAAGGATGGATTCACGGCCAAGAGCGCATGTATCAAAATCTTTTGGATGGCTCGCGAGCAGCTAATCTCCTTGGCTGGCAGTGGACGGTAGGTTCGGCCGGAAAACCCTATGGCTTTGCCCGCTGGCAGGTTGAAAAGCGAGCCCCAGGTCTCTGCATGAAATGCCCGCTTAAGAAGGCTTGCCCAATCCAGGAGTTTCCCGAAGAGAAAACACTCCCGCAACTAGAGCGTTTGGATTTGTTGGATAGCGACCCGGATCTCGAAAGAACTACCGGACCGAAAGTTGTAATTCGAAATGGAACACCCGAGGTAGTTTTGCTAACGGTGGATTCGATGGGGGATTCCGATCCAGCACTCCAGGCAAACCCAGACCTGCCCGTGGTCTTCGTCTTCAACCGAGATGCTCTGGAAAAACTTCAGCTGTCTTCCAAGAGGATTCACTTCTATTTGGAAACCCTTCAAGACCTTGCCACTAGAAGGGATGTGAGCGTTTATCTAGGTAGCCCTTACGACTACGCCCGTCAAACCCCCGTTGCCGTCACATTTGCACCTGTGCCGAGTTTTGAAAAATTCAGTGACATTGCTGAGTTACATCCATATCCTTGGTTGCGGGCTCCTCACGACAGAAACATTCAATCGTTTAGCGCCTGGCGAGCGAAGTTAGGTTAGACGCATGGAAACAGCAGAGAAGTACCTTGCCATGCGTAGCCTGATTCAGAAAACTGAAGACCGGGCGTTGGTGTACGGCGTCACGATCAGTGAATACCTAACCCTCAAAGAGATTCAGACCGCCGGGACGGAAGGCATCAGCCGCTCTGATTTAGCAGCTAATTTGGGCAAGTCTGTTCTCGACTTGACAAAGGCACTTATGCCACTTGAGAAACTCTGTTTCGTGGAAACCCTGGCGGCGACCGATAACCCTAGAAATCGAAAAGTTGCCATGACCGAAGGTGGCCTCGGAATCTATGGCGACATCGAGCACGAGTTCAATCGCCGGATGAATCTCCTAACCTTTGAGATAGGCAAGCTGGCCGAGATGCTGGCTTAGTGCCCGAAAGTAAAAACCCCTCAAGTTTCCTCGAGGGGTTTTTCACTTTTGCCTGACTAGAAGTCCCAGTCGTCGTCTGTCGTCGACTCGTGCTTACCCATAACGTAGCTTGAACCAGATCCTGAGAAGAAGTCGTGGTTCTCGTCGGCGTTAGGGGATAGGGCCGAGAGGATGGCAGCGCTGACTTCGCAGTCGTCCTTCGGGAACAACGCGTCGAAGCCGAGGTTCATTAGGGCTTTGTTGGCGTTGTAGTGAAGGAACTTCTTGACGTCTGAGGTTAGACCAAGTTCGTCGTAGAGGTCGGCGGTGTACTTGATTTCGTTTTCGTAGAGTTCAAGAAGAAGGTCGTAAGCGTAGCTCTTAATTTCAGCTTTACGCTCTGCGCTTTCTAGGTTGTAGCTCTGCTGGAACTTGTAACCAATGTAGTAACCGTGGATCGCTTCGTCGCGGATGATTAGACGAATGAGGTCGGCAGTGTTGGTGAGCTTGGCTCGTGATGACCAGTACATCGGTAGGTAGAAACCTGAGTAGAACAGGAAGCTTTCTAGAAGGGTCGAAGCCACCTTGCGCTTTAGCGGGTCGTCGCCGCGGTAGTAACCGAGAACGATGTCGGCCTTCTTCTGAAGGTAAGGGTTTTCTTCAGACCAACGGAAAGCCTGCTCGATGTCATCGGTTGAACAAAGGGTTGAGAACACGCTTGAGTAGCTCTTAGCGTGAACGCTCTCCATGAACGCGATGTTGGTGATTACAGCCTCTTCGTGAGGGGTGATGGCGTCTGGTAGTAGGGCTGCAGCGCCAACGGTTCCCTGGATGGTGTCGAGAAGGGTTAGGCCGGTGAAAACGCGCATGGTTAGCAGTTTTTCATTAGGCTTCAAGGTTTCCCAAGACTGGATGTCGTTGCTTAGTGGCACCTTCTCAGGCAGCCAAAAGTTTGAGGTGAGGCGGTTCCAAACGTCGAGGTCGATTGGGTCTTCGATCTTGTTCCAGTTGACCGGACGAGTGATGGCGAGCTTTGTGTTCATTTCGATCTCTTTTCTGTCTGGTTGGGTTTAAAGCATGCAGCTGACGCACTCGTCAACTTCGGTGCCGGCAAGAGCCAGCTGGCGGATGCGGATGTAGTAGATGGTCTTGATGCCCTTACGCCATGCGTAGATCTGAGCACGGTTAACATCGCGAGTGGTTGCGGTGTCCTTGAAGAACAGCGTTAGTGATAGACCCTGGTCGACGTGCTGAGTTGCCTCGGCGTAGGTGTCGATGATCTTGTCTGGGCCAATCTCGTAAGCGTCTTCGTAGTACTCGCTGGTCTCGTCTGAAAGGTAAGGAGCTGGGTAGTAAACACGACCGAGTTTTCCTTCCTTACGGATTTCAATCTTCGAAGCCACTGGGTGGATCGACGAGGTTGAGTTGTTAATGTAGCTGATCGAACCGGTTGGTGGTACAGCCTGAAGGTTCTGGTTGTAGAGACCATTCTTCATAACCAACTTAGCTAGCTTCTTCCAGTCGTCCTGGGTTGGGATAGCGATACCCTTTTCAGCGAAAAGCTGAGCGGTTTTCTCAGTCTTTGGAGCCCAAACCTGGTCGGTGTACTTGGTGAAGAACTCGCCGCTGGCATACTTCGAGTCTTCGAATCCGTCGAAGGAGCTCTTCTTCTCGGTAGCTAGCAGGTTGCTGGCACGGATGGCATGGTAAACGATGGTGTAGAAGTACATGTTGGTGAAATCGAGTGCGACTTCTGATCCGTAGTGGATGTGCTCGCGGGCTAGGTAGCCGTGGAGGTTCATCTGGCCTAGGCCGATTGCGTGAGTTCTAGCGTTACCGTCGGCGATTGAGCGAACCGACTGGATGTCGGACATTTCCGATACAGCAGTTAGCGCGCGGATCGAGGTTTCAACGGTGTCGGCTAGATTTCCGCCGTCCATGGCCTTCGCGATGTTTAGAGAGCCGAGGTTACAGCTGATGTCTTTACCGATCTCGTTGTAGCTAAGGTCTTCGTTGTAGGTGGTCGGAGTGTTCACCTGAAGGATCTCGGAGCAGAGGTTCGACATGTTGATGCGGCCCTTGATTGGGTTCGCGTTGTTTACGGTGTCCTCGTACATGATGTACGGGTAACCGGACTCAAACTGTAGTTCCGCGATGCGCTCGAACAAAACACGAGCCTTGATCTTGGTCTTCTTGATGCGAGGGTCATCGACCATCTCTTGGTACTTCTCGGTAACCGAGATGTCTCCGAAAGGAATGCCGTAGACGTTCTCAACGTCGTAAGGGGAGAAGAGGTACATGTCTTCGTTCTCACGAGCGAGCTCAAGGGTGATGTCTGGAACAACCACACCAATTGAAAGCGACTTGATACGAATCTTCTCGTCGGCGTTCTCACGCTTGGTGTCTAGGAACTTCAGGATGTCTGGGTGGTGAGCGTTTAGGTAAACGGCACCGGCACCCTGGCGAGCGCCAAGCTGGTTGGCGTAGGAGAAGGAGTCTTCCAAAAGCTTCATCACCGGGATGATTCCAGATGACTGGCCTTCGATCTTCTTGATTGGAGCACCCGACTCACGGATGTTGCTCAAGCTAAGAGCAACACCGCCACCGCGCTTTGAAAGCTGCAGCGACGAGTTGATTGAACGGGAGATCGACTCCATGTTGTCTTCGATGCGAAGAAGGAAACAGGAAACTAGCTCGCCGCGCTGCTTCTTACCGCAGTTTAGGAAAGTTGGGGTGGCTGGCTGGAAACGACCGGAAATCATTTCCTCAACAAGGTGAAGAGCGAAGTCTTCGTTGCCGTCGGCTAGAGCAATAGCAACCATAACCACGCGGTCTTCGAATCGCTCCAGGTAGCGGGTGCCATCGAAAGTTTTGAGGGTGTAGGAGGTGTAGAACTTGAAAGCGCCCAGGAAGGTTTCAAAGCGGAACTTCTTTGAATATGCGAATTCGTTGATTTTCTCCAAGAAGTCAAAGCTGTATTTGGCCAGAACTTCCGGTTCGTAGTACTCGTGCTCAACCAGGTAGTCGAGGCGCTCGCGGAGAGAGTGGAAGAAGACGGTGTTTAGGTTCACGTGGTCCAAGAAGTACTTGTGCACGGCCATCTTGTCTTTTTCCAGCTGCATCTTGCCTTCAGAGTTCCAAAGGTTAATCATGGCGTTCAGCTCGTGGTAACTAAGGGCGTTCTCTAGTTCACCGTTGTCAAAACGGGAAATGA
The DNA here is from genome assembly GCA_041179025.1 of Actinomycetota bacterium. Classification (GTDB taxonomy): domain Bacteria; phylum Actinomycetota; class Actinomycetes; order Actinomycetales; family Microbacteriaceae; genus Rhodoluna. The sequence continues at coordinate 11,125 of JBEGUF010000010.1, forward strand.
CCTCGTTTGGAGCTAGTTCTGGCGTGCGTTCCATAATTTTTGGATTCTCTCTTTTACTTCAAAAACATCGTCTGGGGTTCCCAGGATCTCTACTCGGTAGAGAAGCGGGACTTGTAGCTTCTCGGAGACTATGTCGCCGGCGATGCAGTAGGTGTCACCAAAGTTGGTGTTACCTAAGGCAATTACGCCGGCGATGTGGTTCCGATTTTTCGGGTTATTCAGGAATTTGATTACTTGGATCGGTACTGCTCTTTTGTCTTCCCCGCCACCGTAGGTGGGAAGCACCAGGATGCTGTCGCTACTCACTTCAAAATTTTCAACTTCTTTAGTGAAAAGCGGTATGCGGGATGACTTTATTCCTAGTTTTTCAACAAAGCGTTTGGTGTTCTCAGATGTACTTGAGAAGTAGACGATATCGAACACTTCATGCCACGTTAATTGCTAGTTTTTGAGCGCTAGAATTTTGTCCATTTTGAAGCCCGACCAGTGATCGTCTCCGGCAATAACCACTGGTGCGGCGGTGTAACCGAGAGCCTGAATCATCTCAAGAGCTTGAGGGTTCTGGCTTAGGTCAACCACGTCGAACTCAATGTTCTCGCGGGTTAGAACGCGCTTGGTGCTGTCGCACTGTACGCAGGCTGGCAGGGTGTAAACGGTTGCAACTGCAGCACTCATTTTTTGCTCATTTCTAAAAGGGCCCTAGCGGTTTTAGAAGGAGTTGCCGCTACCAATATCTCTACAATTCTATCGAATCTAGAGACACCGAAAACGCACCTTCGCGAACCGCGATTGTGATTTTTTAGATCGGCACCAGGTCTATCGTTGGAGAACCTTTTTCAGGTTCGCATCAGACTTTCACTGGCGTCCCCTAGTAGCAGATCTATTTAGTTGTAGAGCGATACTACGTCAGCAAAATTAAGCAATTCGCATGTGCTCGGTGTGTCGCGAGATATTTATTTTAAAGTTACAAAAAACTAAATCACTGGTTGAAAATCGCTATAAAAAGAGCACCGGAACCATCGATGCGACCAGTAAAACAGCCGCGGTCACGTTGAAAATTCGCCTAGGACCGGGCTTTGATAGCAACCCAGACATGGCCTCGCCAAAGGCGGCCCAAATTACGGCGCCCGGGTAGGTGGTGATTAAGAACACCCCCACGGTTAGAAAAAGCTGGGCGAGAGTTGGCTTTTCAGGCAGGTATGCGGCCACCACCGACATCACAACGATCCAAGCTTTCGGGTTCACCAGCTGAAACAAAGTCGCGCGGAAAAACCCAACTCTTCGAATTTCTTCGTGTTTGTGGGCAAACGAAGACGAGATGATGCCGTAGGCCATGTAGAGAATGTAGGCAAAACCTATGTATTTGAGCCATTGCTGAATTTGAGGGTAGGCGTCAAACAGGGCGCCAACACCGAGATAGATGGCAGAAAACATACCGATTAGCCCCAGCATGATTCCGTTGATGTACGGCAAAGATTTGCGCGTACCGAAATTCATGCCGCTGGTGAGCAGGTAAGTGTTATTCGGGCCGGGGGTCACCGAAGTAACGAAGCCGAAAACGGCGATGCCAATCAGGGAAGAAAATAGCTCAATCACCTGCTAAGTCAACCACAGTGGCTGGGCTATTTTGGGGGTTTTTACTGGCTAGCCACGAGGGTTAGACTTAAAACCCAGTTTTAAATGTTCGGGGGAACGATGCGAGTTACCCAGCGGTATTTCACTGCTCTTCTCGCTCTACTCACCCTATTTTTAGGCCAATTTCCACTGGCTAGCCTCCCAGCCGCCGCGGCCGAACCGCCGCTAAGTGAACCAGCCGTTTCCACCCCGACAACTATCGAGGAACCGAGCGAGCTAAGAGTCGGTTCAAAAATTACTTTGAACCCTGGAAGTTGGAGCGCAAACCCGGAGGCCACCTACTCCAGACAGTGGTTTTCTTGCAACACAGCGGTGGCTGAAACTTCATTGACACTACCCTCGGGATGTTCGGCAATCTCAGGGGCAACGGCAGAAATTCTTACAGTGTCGGGAGCACTTAAGTCGAAATTCCTTCTGGCGGCGGTTACCGCCAAGAATTCGGTGAACCCGGATCCGGGTGTGACCAGTTATTCCGCGAGTACGCAAACCGCGGTTATCCCAGCTCCAACCTCAACGCTCACCGTTACCGGCAGCGGCGGAACCGTTAAGTTCACCGCTGCGGCAACCGCTTCGTTGAACACCAAATTCGCACTCAACCTAACCAGTTGGGTTGTTGCTCCCACCTATTCCTATAGATGGTTTCGCTGCGCGCAGCCAACGATTGCATCAGCCAGTGAACCAAGCGGTTGTTTGGTAATCGCGTCTACGGCGAGCACGTATACGGTAACGGCCGCTGATGTTGGAAATTATGTGGTGCCGTTTGTCACCGCGCTAAGCGGCACGACGGTTGTGTCAACCGCACGGATTGCGTCGGCTTCGGTCACCGCCCAGGTGCCGGTTTTGTCTTCGGCTGCCAGCATCCTCGGAGCACAGGTTGCAATGGGTAAAACTCTAACCGCGCAAAATGGAACATGGGTCGCTAGTCCGGCACCTAGTTTTACTTACCAGTGGTATTCGTGCTCGGCTGCAGTAGCGGCTGCTGCAACGAAAAACGCCGCGTGTTCGGTAATCGCCGGAGCAACAACCAACTCCTTTGTGCCGGATGCGTCTCTGGTTAATAAATTCCTAGTCGTTCAGGTGAAAGCGATCAACTCTGCTAACGCCGATGCACCGGTTTCCAGTTTTTCCGCGTCAACCACAAAAGTCTTATCGCCACCAAGTCTTACCTCCGCGCCAACGCTAAGTTACTCAAGCCCTACCGTCACTGGACAACCTGTTGCGGGTAACACGGTTACCGCGAGAACCGGAAGCTGGGGCGGAAGCCCTGCCCCAACCAAAACTTTCCAGTGGTATTTGTGCGACGCGCCTGTGAATGCCGGTGTGCAAATAACGCCGCCAGGATGTGACTTACTTTCGGGTTCGACCGCAGCCACGATCATTCCGTCGACGGAATGGCAAGGCAAATATCTAACCGTTGCCGAGATTGCGACCAACGAGGTAGATAGCGTTCGGGCATTTGCCGGAGCAAACGAGAGCGTTCAGTCGAAACCGGTTTTTGAGTCTGACCCAACCGTCACCGGTCTGATAAAAAGTGGTCAAACGGTAACAGCGAATCCAAACTGGTCAACCTTCGGTGGCGAACCCACGGCTGAATACCAATGGTTCCAGTGCTCAAGTACTCAGAATGCAACTACGACGCAACCTACTAGTTGTCGCGCAATCGCCGGCGAAAACTCTCGCACGATGGTTGTTGGCACCGAAATGGAAGAGAAGTATCTTTCGGTTCGGGTGACCCTGGTGAATCCTGCCGGAACCACATCAAAATTTAGCGCCACCACCGAGGTCGTTGCTGGAGACCTAGTGAATCTCTCTGCACTCAGGCCTGTCTCGAGTTCCGGGCGAGTTCGGGTTGGAACCATAGTTAGGGCTTCCGACACCACTTGGAGCGGATTCCCTCGACCAACTTTCACCACGGCCTGGTTCCGCTGTGATGGGCCGGTGTTAGCAAAGTCGCCCACAGTTCCAGCAGGATGCACCGCAATTGCTTCGGCCAATCAGCTCACCTACCTCCCGGTTGCCGCCGACTCTGGAAAATACCTCAGCGTGAGAACTGTGGCCATGCAGGGTCTCGCTTTGGTTCCCATTTGGTCGCCAACCGGGGATCAGGTTTTTGAAGCCCCAAGTTTTGATTCCCCGCCGTCGGTGGGTAGCCAGCACGTGTTCGGCGGTAGTGCACTCAACAGCAGCGTTGGGGTGGTTCGTGGTCTTCCCGAGGTGGCTCGCACCTACGCTTGGTACCGCTGTTCAAGTGCGGTGAACTCAGACTCCGATGCGCTCGCGGCCGGTTGTGTTGTGATCAAAGGCGCTGTTTCGGCCACGTATGAATTTGTTTCAGCCGATGTTGGCAAATATGTTCTCACCGGAGTGACAATCACCAACGAACTTGGTTCGGTCAGACGCTTTACTCCGAGTTCCGCCATGGTGAATTCAGGCCCGGAGAACTCTTCGATCACGGCACCAACTTCGGGAGCTCTTCCACTAAAGGTTGGCAATTTCCTCACGGCCAACGATGGAGTGTGGACCGCTCTTCCAGCGCCAACCTTTACCTACCAGTGGTATCGCTGCTACTGGAATCAAGCCGCCTCGTCAACCACTGCCCAGAATGGTTGCACGGCCATCTCGGGAGCTTCGTCAAAGACCTATTTACTTTCAATTGCCGATGCTGGTTTTCACATTTCCGTCGCGGTTAGAGGGGAAAATCCTTACTCAACTTCCATCGTCTATTCACCGTCGACCAGCGACGTTGGCGAGGAAATTTCTTATGAAGATGAGCCGAGACTAAGCGATAGCCGAAACAAGGGTCAAACGCTCACGACCAGGGACTTGGCAGTTAGAGGCACCCCGGCACCGGCCAAAACCTACCGATGGCTGAGGTGTAATAACCAGGTACTGGCAGCTTCGGCTTTTCTGCCGCCAAACTGCGTAGTGATTCCAAATGCGGTTCGAGACAACTATGTTCTGTCCACGGCGGATGTGACCAAGTACATCGCCTTGGAGCTCACACTCACCAACCGTCTGGGGAAAGTGGTTCGGTTCACTGCCTCGACCCTGCAAATCCAGCAGCTTCCCGAGATCACCGGAAATCTAACCATCACCGGAAAACAGTGGTTGGGTAAAGCGCTGCAGGCGGGTAGTTACGGTGTTAACGCGTTCCCAGCAGCAGCCCCGGCAATTCAATGGTTCCGCGGAGAGATTCCAATCGCTGGAGCGGTAACCGACACCTACGTGCTCGGCGAGCAGGACGTCAACGAAGTTATCACCTACGAGATTTCAGCCAGAAACTCGGTTGGCTCCGTATCTCGAGTAAGTTCTCCTACCGGGAATATTGGGTTGCCTCCTCGTTTGCTCTTGGCCAGCGCTCCGGTGGTTTGCGGTCTCGAAACAGACTCCGAGGTGGGCGCTGGGGCACGCGTTTGGGCTTGTCCGGGTTTTTGGCAGGGCGTGCCCGATGTAATCACCTACAGCTACCAGTGGTATCTGTGCACGCTTCCACACACCGCAACCCCAAGTGTGATTCCGCCCGATTGCACACTGGTGAAGAAACAGACCGAGCCCGAATACCTGATCTCATTCAGGGACGAAACAAAGTTCGTGGCCTACTCGGTAAAGGTTTCCAACGGCACTGAAGATCGTGTTTGGTTCTCATCAACCTCGGCCAAGATCTATGTGAAGCCTAAATATCTAACCGGAGCAAAAACGGTGTTCCTCACGGGTCAGGCTGCCAAAGATGGCTCACCTCGAGTGGGCTACTCGATTGAAGCAAATCTGGGAACGTGGCGTGGAGCCACGACCAACGCTTATTCGTACCAGTGGTTTGCCTGTACCGCAGCGGTCACACAGAGCCTCACCGTTTTGAAATCAAAGTGTGAGGAAATTTTCCGGGCAGACGGTTCAGCCAGAAGTAGGTCGCTCGCAATTACGTCAGACTTGGCCGGAAAGTTCTTGGGCGTTTACATCAGGGGTGCCTACAAATACAACGCCGAGACGGATGATCCGGAAAGTTCCAACCTCGACGAGGTGTTCACTGCGTCTACTGCCAAGGCGGTTGTTGAACCTCCGGTGAACGTAACACCTCCGCGAATCCAGTCTCGTTACCCATATGTTCAAGCCACGCTAACAGCGAGTGAAGGAACCTGGCGTGGAACTCCGAAACTTACTCAAAGCCGTTCCTGGTGGGTTTGCGAAGACCAAGTCTTGCTACCGACCACAACTCAGCCTGCCAATTGCCAAGTGTTGCCGGCCAGCAAAGGCGATTGGAAGATAACGCTCGCGCAAAAAGACAAATTCCTCACCCAGGCGGTTACCTCTGCCAACGCTGCCGGAGAAACGACCATGTGGTCTGCTTCCACGTTTGAACCGGTGAGCACAGGGCCGGTAAACACGGTTTCCCCGGCGGTTACAGTCGTGGGAGCCAGGTTCCCAAGTACGCTCACCGACCTCTCGGTATCCGATGGGTCTTGGGTTGGAGATCCATCCCCAGCGTTGAGTAACTACAGCTGGTTCCGATGCGACAGCGCGGTGTTGGTTGCGTCAGAGTTTAGAGATTCATCCTGCTCGCTGATCGAACTCAACGCTTCAGCAAAGACCTACCGACCAGTTTTGGCGGATGCTGGGAAATACATCGTGGCAGCCGTCACCTTCAGCAATGGCCACGACTGGGTTGCCTACTCA
>JBEGUF010000011.1:0-7157 GCA_041179025.1 Actinomycetota bacterium
GCCGAGAATGCCCTGGCCGCAATTGAGGCCTCCATTGAAATCAGCGACAGAGACTTAGCCCGAGCAGCAGCACAGTCGAGTTTGTTTTTTGTACTGGGTCAGGTCTGGCACGAACAGCAGCGGATGCAGGCAAACTCGCTCGGAGTGGTTGACAATTTAGTTACCGCTGAGTCACCCAATCTCGAAATTGGAATTCAGTTGATTTTGCAAGGACTCACTGAGAAAGTAAAAGCATGACCGAAAAAGTTAAAGGCCCAGCCAGCTATTTCCCTTCGATTGAAAAAACCTACGGGCAGCCGATCGATCACTGGATGAAACAGCTTGAGCAAGTTCGCGACAAAAAGCACGGCGAACAGGTGACGTTCCTAAAAACCGAACACGCCATGGGGCATGGTCACGCAAACGCAATTGTTGCGGTGTTCCGCAAAAACAACGGTCTCTAGAGAATCGAAGCCACCAGCCACGTGAACAGTGGCGCCAGCAACAAAGCCGGAAGCATGTCGGCCACGGCAACCGAGCGAAGCTTGAGAAGCCTTAGACCAATACCTAACATCAAGATTCCACCGGTGGCGGTGATTGCCGAAACCATAGCGGCCGGGATTCCCGCACCGGCAAAGTAGGCCACTGCGGTAAGCAGGCCCTGCCAAATACCAACTGTGATTGCCGAGGCAGCCACACCCCAGCCCAGGCTGGCGGCAAAGGCAATCGAAGCGAATCCGTCGAGGATTGATTTCACAACCAACGTGTTTGCGCCTTGGCCAAGGCCATCCGACATCGAGCCCAAAATAGCCATTGGCCCAATTGCAAAAATCAGTGAGGCGTCTACAAAACCGGTGATGAAACGTTGACGAGACTCGGAGCCAGTAGCTTTCTTGGCAAACCTCTTCTGAAGCCAGCCGCCGAAGCCCTCAAGTCTCTCTTCGATTTTGAGGTAACTTCCGATGATTCCGCCAAACAGAATCGCAAAAATCACCACGAAGAAAGTTCCAGGGCCGGTTACCGCGGCCGCATACTCTGCATCCATGAGTGAGAGAAGATTCAGGCCGCCGAGCACAATGGTGATTAGCCCGAGCGAATCGGTAACGGTTCGGCTGGTTTTTTCGCCGAGCTTTGAACCCAAGAGTGTGCCGAGAAGAGTGCCAACCACAATGGTGACGATGTTGAATATAGTTCCGAAGCCGATCATTTCTAAATTCTAGGCAAATGCTTCAGCGAAGGACTCCAGAGCCTTTACCGAATCCCCGGACGCCCAGCCTTCAAGACCTACTACTCCGCTGTACCCAAGTGATTTGAGTTCCCGTGCGATCCGCTGGTAATTCACTTCACCGGTGCCGGGTTCCATACGCCCCGGAACGTCTGCGACCTGAATTTCTCCAATGTAGTCGTAGGCCTCGCGTACCAGCTCGGTTAGGTTTCCCTCACCGATTTGTGCGTGATATAGATCTAGATTCAGCCGAAGAAACGGTGAGTTCACGGTTGAAACTAGCCTGATGGTATCTCGAGCCAGGCCAAACGGAGTTCCGACGTGGTCAACTAGGAGGTTCAGGTTCTCGAGCATGAACATCTTGTTGTGTTTTTCGCCCAGCTCCGCCAAACGGGTGAGGGTCTCAATTGCTTTTGCCCATTCATCTTCGCTCACCTCGAAACGCTTGCGAATGGCCTGGCCGTTTGAATCGAGGCCGGTTCCGTGAACGTTTAGGCGAGGGCAATCGATAACCTTAGACGCCTCGATTGATTCTTCGGCAGTTCTCAAGAACGCCTCGATGCCGTCGTCTTCCAAAAGATCCCCGGTGATGTACCCGGTCATCGAACCGAAAGTCGCTCCAGTCTTTGCCAGAGAAGAAAGATCTTTCGAGGTCCAGTCCCAAATTTCCACTTCGAATCCGCGCGACGAAATTTCTCGCACTCGCTCCTCGAATGGAAGATCGGTGAACAACATTTCAGCGCTAGCCGCTAGGCGATAAGACATTTGGCTCCAAGGGGTTTGTTATGACATTAGCACCCGCGCACATCAATCTCAGCAATAGGCGTATTCTGCAATTGCTGGCGAAAAACACCGGCAGAAAAGAGCAGGCAGTGAAGGTTCAAGGAAAAGTCATCGTAGTCACCGGAGCCGGCAACGGTATGGGGCGTGATGTAACTCTGCAACTTCTAAAAGGTGGCGCCAGTGTTGCGGCGGTTGACCTAAACCCAGAAATGCTTGCTGAAACCGCGAAGTTAGCTGGCGGGAAGAGCAAAAACCTATCCCTGCATGTGGTTGATGTTTCCGACCTTACCCAGGTAGCGAAAGTTCCAGCCGCTGTTATAAAAGCCCACGGGCACGTGGACGGGCTGATCAACGTAGCCGGAATCATTCACAAATTCCGCCGCGTGGAGGAACTCACCTACGACGAGATTCACAAAATCTTCAACGTGAACTTCTTCGGTGCTTTGCACATGGTGAAAGAGTTCCTACCCCTTTTGAAAAAGCGACCAGAGGCTCAGATTCTCAACGTTTCAAGCATGGGCAGCTATGTGCCGGTGCCTGGGCAAACCATCTACGGTGCTTCAAAGGCAGCGCTCAAACTATTCACCGAAGGGCTACGAATGGAGCTAGTGGGAACCAAAGTTGGCGTATCGCTGGTGTTCCCAGGAGCGGTGTCTACCAACATTTCCACAAACTCTGGAGCCGTTACCGCAAGGGAAGCCAAGGCCATGGCGGCCAAGGCCGGTTCTTTCAAGATGACGTCTTCACCAGACGCAGCCGCGAAAATCATCGACGGTTTCGAGACCAACGTTTATCACGGCTTTGCGGGAAGCGACGCTCAGATGATGGATCGAATCTCCCGAATTGCTCCCGAGCAAGCGGCCAAAATTATTCAGAAGCAGATGTCAGCGCTACTCGACTAAACGAGTTAGTGGTCGTTGCGCTCTAGCTTCGCGCCCTCTACGTCCACGTCTGGCAAGATTCGATCTAGCCACTTCGGCATCCACCAGGCTGCGTTACCGAGAACGGTAAGCGCCGCCGGCATGATCAGAAGGCGCACGACAAAGGCGTCGAATAGAACTCCGGCTCCCAATGCGAAACCAATCGGACGAATCATCGTGGACTCCGAGAACATAAACGAACCGAACACGGCAACCATGATCGACGCCGCAGCGATAACCACAGAACGGCTCAACATCAAACCTTGGTTGACCGCTTCGCGAGCGCTCTTTCCGTGAACAAACGCTTCACGCATTCCGGTTGCTAGGAATAGCTGGTAGTCCATTGCCAAGCCAAACAAGATACCGATTGCGATGCTCGGCAGGAAGTTCATGATTGGCCCGGGGTCGTGAACATCGGTTAGTTCGCCTAGCCAACCCCACTGGTAGACCACAACCACTAAACCGAGTGCTGCGGTTACCGACAGCAAGAAGCCGGCACTGGCGACGATTGGCACCGCGATTGAGCGGAACACCAAGATCAGTAGCAGAACCGACAACAAAATCACCACGGTTAGGTAGAGCGGCAACACCGACGACATTCGTTCGGAAATGTCGATGTTCATGGCCGCCAAACCGGTGACGCCAATCTCGGCGTTGAAGTCTTTTTTGATTTCAGGAGATAGATCACGAATGTCGTGAACGAGCTCGGTGGTCTCAATTTCTGATGGCCCGGTAGTTGGAACCAAAACAAATAGGTACTTCGAACCGTCTTCAGAAATAGAGCCTGGGAGCGCGGTGTCGACGTTGTCGAGCTTTGCCAATCGCTCAGCTATTTCAGACTTGAAAGTGTTCTCGGCATTTTCACTTTCCAACTTCTCAGGAAGTGAAACGATGGTTAGCACCTGACCATTGGCGCCTGGGCCAAAGGCTTCAGAGATTAGCTGGAAAGACTTGTACTGGGTTGATTCGGTAGGTTCGGCGCTTCCATCTGGGAGGCCTAGTCGCATGCTGAAAAACGGAATCGCCACAAATGAAAGCGCGATGATTCCCGAAATCATGGTGACCCAAGGGTGGCGAACCACCAGAGCCTGCTTGGGTTCGCCTTTGAGCTTGGCCTTGGCCTCGGCTTTGGTCTCTTGACCAATGTTTGCGCGCTCTTTCTTAGAAAGGGCACGCATACCGATTAGCGACATCAGTGCTGGGGTGAGCGTGATTGCCAAAAGAATGGAAATCACAATTGCGATCGAAGCCATGGTTCCCATGAGACCTAGGAAAGCGACCCCGGTTATGTTGAGAGCCAAAAGAGCGATGATTACGGTGAGGCCGGCAAACACCACGGCGTTACCCGAAGTTCCGTTGGCCAGCGCAATCGAGTCGCGTAATTCCATGCCGGCTTTGAGTTGCTTGCGGTGTCGGTTGAACAAAAACAGGGCGTAGTCGATACCCACAGCCAGCCCGAGCATTACGCCGAGCACCGGGGTGGTTGAGTTCATCTCGATGATTCCAGAGAGCCCAAGTGTGATGGCAGCCGAGATTCCAACACCGATGACGGCTGCGAGCAGTGGTAGTCCGGCGCCGATTAGGGTTCCCAGCATTAGAAATAGAACCACACCCGCGATAACCAAACCGAGGATTTCTCCTACCCCGAGCAATGATTCAAAACTCTGGGTTAGCTCTTTGGTGTACTCCACCTGAACGCCGGCGATTGGCTTGGTCTGAATGTACTCAACCACATCGGTCTTTTGGTAAGTCTCCAACTCGGTGCCAGGTTTGGTGAATTGAATCGAAGCTACCGCGGTGGTCTCGTCCTTGGAGAGTAGGCCGAAGTCTTTTGAAACTTGGAAGAGGCGATCTCCGATAAGAAGTTCCTGCTCCTTTTCTTCGAGCAGTTTCTTGCCGTCTGCCAGTGCCTTCTCGCCATCGACTAGTGCCGCGGCTCCAGAGCGATACTTCGCTAAACCGGCGTCGTACTGAGCCTTGCCAGTGTTGTAGGCGGCGGTGCCAGCCTCAAACTGGGCGATACCGGTTTCCATCTGTGCCAATAGGGCCAAAGCTGCCAGGTAGTTTGCTCCGGTTGCGCCTTCTTGAGCGAATAGGAACTGCGCACCCATTTCAGCGGCTGGAAGATTTGCCTTGGCGGTTTCGTAGTCGGCTTTACCGGAAGCCAACTGAGCCTTGGCTCCTTTAAGTTGGTTCCAAGCGGAGTCGAGTTGAGCCTTGGCGGTTACCAGTTCTGCTTTTCCGTCTTTTAGCTTCTTCTCATTGGTGGCGATGTCGGCTTTGGCTTCGGCGATCTGAACCTTGCCGTCGGCGATCTTGGCTTCGGCTTCAGCCTTGGTTACCGCAAGTTCAAAAGGGTCAACAGTGTCGGCTACCGCTTCCATGGTTTTGATGTGATCGAGAATTTCGGCAATCGCGGTTTTTTGCTCATAGGTGAAAGGTTTGCCGTCTGGTTTGTGGAACACCACTGAACCGCTACCTCGGGCTGCCTCGGGGAAAGACTTCTGCAGCTGGTCGATTACGGTTTGTGCTGGCACGCCGTCGATGGCCATGCTGCTGGAAAGTTTGCCCATACCCAGGGCTGCCCAGGTTCCGGCGCTAGCCAAAATTAGGAACCAACTTATTACTACTAGCCAGGCGCGCTTGGCCGAAAAACGACCTAAAGCCTGAAGCAATTTAGCCAATGAAAACCCTTTGAAAAAATGAATGGTCGATTGATGTTGTAAACCCCGAGGCTGAGTAACCTATTCCCCAAGTCTACCCGCGAAGACATTTGAGGAATCTGGGAACATCTGGCTGTGGATTGATAGTTAATAGATACATGGCAGATATCTCAGGCATCGGGCTTCCCGTTCTCAAAAGCAAGAACGGTGACCCGGCTCTCTGCCTGGTTACCGGAGCCACGGGTTACATCGGCGGCCGACTCATTACCGCCCTCTTGCAACACGGTTACCGCGTGCGAGTTCTGGTTCGAGACGCCTCCCGAATCAGCTTGCACCCTTGGGCATCTCGCGTTGAAGTGGTTGATGGAGATGCTGAAGACGCCGCGGTTCTAACCAAGGCTCTGGCCGGCGTTGATGTTGCTTACTACCTAATCCACTCACTTATGATGAAGGATTCCTTCGAGGAGTCTGAAGTTTCGCTAGCCCGAGGTTTTGCCGCTGCAGCCAAGAAGGCGAAGATTCAACGCATGGTGTACCTCGGTGGAATCATTAATGACCCAGACGATCTCTCGCCTCACATGAGTGCCAGAATGCGAACCGGTGAAATCTTGCGAGCCTCCGGAGTTCCAACTATCGAGTTCCGAGCCGGTGTTGTTATCGGCTCCGGTTCGGCGTCGTTCGAAATGCTCCGCTACCTAACCGAACGTCTTCCAATCATGACCACTCCGAAATGGGTGAAGAACCGAATCCAACCTATTGCGGTTCGAGACCTGCTGCGATATCTAATCGGTGGGGCGAGCCTTTCGAAAGACGTGGACGGTGTTTACGACATTTCCGGTCCAGACATCTTTAGCTACGCCGAGATGATGCAGCAGTATGCGGCGGCCGCCGGTCTTAGAAAGCGAATCATCATTCCGCTCCCGGTTCTAACCCCGCGACTGTCAAGCGGCTGGGTGGGTTTGGTAACTCCGGTTCCGTTCACTCTGGCGAAGCGGCTTGTAGAGAGCCTCAAGCACGAGGTTGTGGCCAAGCCGTCAAACATCAACGAACTCATTCCCCCTTTCAAAGAGGGTCTAACGCCGTTCAAGCGCGCTGTGGAACTTGCTCTCACGAGGATCAAGACGGCGAATGTTGAAACTCGCTGGTCTGATGCTTCGTTACCTGGAAGCGCGAGCGCACCGCTTCCAACCGACCCAGACTGGGCGGGTGGTTCGCTATACACCGACGTTCGGACTGCCGAAAGCCCCAAAGATGTCAAGGCCGTTTGGGCAACCGTGCAGGCAATCGGCGGCGACCACGGCTACTCAACCGCCAGCTGGGCGTGGGAGCTTCGTGGATTCATCGACAAGATCTTTGGCGGAGTTGGTCTTCGCCGCGGGCGCCGCGACCCAGACAAACTGGTGATCGGCGACGCGGTTGACTTCTGGCGAGTGGAAGAACTGATTCCCGAGAAACTACTTCGCCTACGTGCGGAAATGAAGATGCCCGGTCTAGCCTGGCTGGAGTTCCGCTTAGAGAAAACTGCAACCGGCACCAAGGTAACCCAAACCGCTACCTACGCGCCAAAGGGACTAATGGGTCAGCTCT
>JBEGUF010000012.1:0-8566 GCA_041179025.1 Actinomycetota bacterium
TTGCACTTGCCACAGCAGCCCTTCTCGCCCTTAGCGGTTGTAGCGCCACCAAGCCAGAAGGCTGGTCTGCTGGCACTGGCCCAATCAAGATTGTGGCTAGCACCAACGTTTGGGGTTCGGTAGCCAACCTCGTTGCCGGCGATCTCGCCACCGTGGATGCCATCATTTACAACCCCAACCAAGACCCGCACTCATACGAGTTAACCGCTCGCGACCAACTTCTCATCAACAACGCCGACATCGTGATCATGAACGGCGGTGGCTACGACGATTTCATGCAGCAGGCAGTTGATGCCGACGACACCCCGGCCATTACTGTCAACGCCTTCATTGCATCGGGCGAAGACGAAACCCGCAATGAACACATTTGGTACGACGTCGACCAGGTTGGCGATGTTGCAGCTGTAATCGGTGCCGCTATTGAATCCGTCGACGAGTCAAAATTCGAACAAGTCGAAGCCAGTGTTTCCGACTTCCGAGCAAAGCTAGCCGAACGCAAGGCGACACTAGAAAAAAATAAGGCGATGCTGCTGACGGCCTATGTCTCGATGGAACAGCTTTCTGTTTTCCTAACCGAACCCCTCGTTGAGTACTTGGTTGAAGACGCCGGTTACATCAACGCTACGTCCGCGGAATTCAGTGAGGCTGTGGAAGAAGACCGCGACATTCCGCCAGCGGTTATGAAGGATGCAATCGATCTGATCAAGCGAAACGGCGTTGCAGCCATTTTTGTGAACAGCAGCACTCAGACCGCTCAAATCGATACGCTGCTTGCCGCGAATCCAGAGATGCCGGTTTTTGGTTTCAGCGAGCTGCTAATTCAAGACCCAGACACCCTGGAATATGACGGCGGTTACTTCGAAATGCTCGACGCGGCAATTAAGACGGTTATCGGGCGATGAACTCTCCGGTTCTAGAAATCAAAAGCGCGAAACTCGAAATCGATGGTCGCGTACTTTGGCAAAACCTAGATCTCGACATACAAGCAAACGAGTTTGTTGCAATTCTCGGGGCTAACGGGTCTGGAAAGTCGAGCCTTCTGAAGGCAATCCTCGGGCAGATGCCACTGAGCGAGGGTTCGATTGAGTTGAATTCCAAAAAAATTCGCCGCGGCTCACGCCGCGTTGGGTATGTGCCGCAATCGCGACAGCCAGAGACCAGCATGCCGATTCGCGGTAAAGACCTGCTCTGGCTAGGCCTCAACGGGCATCGGTACGGTTTCCCAATTCGCAATAAGGCTGAACGAGCGCAGTTCGATCACATCATCGAGGCAATCGACGGCGAAGAGTTGCAACACCACCCAATCAGCGATATGTCTGGTGGCGAACTCCAGCGCTTCCGAGTTGGGCAAGCGGTTATCTCGGAGCCAGATCTAATCCTGGCCGACGAACCACTCAGCGCCCTCGACTACAACCAGCAGGCCTCGGTGGCTGAGCTACTCAAGCGTGAGAGTAAAGAACATCACGCGGCCGTGCTCTTCGTTACCCACGATGTAAACCCAATCCTCGACATGGTTGACCGCGTGCTCTATCTCGCTAATGGCAAGTTCCGAATTGGAACCCCCGACGAAGTTCTCACCTCGGAAACCCTCACCGAACTTTATGGAACCCCGGTCGACGTGGTTCGAAACCAAGGACGAATTCTGGTGCTTGGCGCCCAAGGCAATCACGATCACCACCATGAGGAGGAGTGGTCATGATTTTCGATTTTTCAAACTACGACCAACTACTTCCGCTGGTTACTAACTCACTAATCGTTGGCGCGATGCTCGCAATCGTTGGCGGGCTAGTTGGAGTTTTCGTGATCAACCGCGACATGTCTTTTGCCGTTCACGGAATTTCAGAACTCAGTTTTGCCGGCGCCTCAATAACTCTGCTAATCGGCGGAAACGTTGTGTTCGGTTCAGTAGTTGGTTCACTAATCGCCGCCATCGTCATTGGGATTTTGGGAGCGAAGGCTAAAGAGCGTAATTCCATTACCGCAGTTCTCATGCCATTCGGCTTAGGGCTCGGAATCTTGGCGCTTTCGCTATACGAAGGCCGTGCCTCTAATAAGTTCGGCCTACTAACCGGGCAGATTGTGGCCGTCGACGACCCTCAGCTAGCGTCCATCGCCTTGATCTCCGCAATCGTGGTGCTCACACTGCTAATTGTTTGGCGCCCGCTCACGTTCGCCTCAATCGACTCCGAGGTGGCCGCAGCCAGAGGAGTGGCAACCCGCTCCTTGTCGGTTGTGTTCATGGTGATTCTGGGCCTTGCCGTTGCTGCCAGCATTCAGGTGGTTGGAGCGCTACTCGTTCTGAGCCTGTTGGTTACCCCCGCAGCTGCAGCAGTGAGGGTGAGCAAATCACCGATTATGATTACAATCCTCTCGGTCGCTTTCGCCATGATTTCCGTAATCGGCGGAATTCTCCTGGCCCTCGGAAGCAGCCTCCCGATCAGCCCCTACGTAACCAGCATCTCCTTCTTCATCTACCTAGTAGCCCGAGCAATTTCCTGGGTGAGAAACCGATGACCGCAAAACGTAACACCTGGCAGAAAGACGCCGTTCGCCACGCACTTAGTGAAGCCACCGGATTCGTCTCGGCCCAGGATCTACACCTAGTTCTTCGAAACCATGGCTCAACCATCGGTCTGGCTACTGTCTATCGGGCGCTCGCGGATTTGGCTACACAGGGGGAGGCCGACAGCCTTCAAAGCAAAGACGGCGAACTGCTTTACCGCGCTTGTGGAACCAGCCACCACCATCACCTGATCTGCCGACAGTGTGGCAAGACGGTTGAGATCGAAGCCGAAAAGGTTGAAGCCTGGGCCGATGAAGTGGCTAAAGCACACGGATTTAGCCGCCCTAGTCACACCATCGACATTTTTGGCGACTGCGCTGCTTGTAAATAGCCAAAACCCCTGCTAAAAATTCGTATAGGGGGAATTACATGAATAACAAAAATAAGCCAATCGGCCGACTTCAAATCATTGCGGGCTTTCAGCTCGCCTCAATCATCATTCAACTTGCGCTGGGTATCGCCGTGCTTGTCGCCTCGTCTGTACCGGAATATCCGGAACAGAGCGTAAACACGTATAACCAGATAGCCCTCATGCTCTTTATCGTGTTCCTGGTTCCAGCCATACCAACGTTGACTTCTGCCTGGGTACTGATTCGCCCATTTGATAAAACTCCCGCGACGACACTCGTTCGGGCACGCAAAACTCAGCTCTTTGTTTTCATCTTTTGCCTAGTTACCCTTTTCCCGGCAATTAGCTTGGCAACTAACGGATTTTGGGTGTTCATGGTCGACTGCATCCTAGGAATCATTTCCTGGTTCTTGGTTAGGCAAGACCTGAAACCGGCGCAAAAATGACCAGCCTGCGAATTCTCGGCTATTCTCAAGCCGCAGCCTATCTTGGGATACTCGCATGGCTGCTGGCGCCCCCAGAAAACTTATACGCTTTGGTGTCTCCCATGATTGACTTCACCAAGATAATCGAATACTTGTATTTAGGGTCATCCGTGGTCATTTACCAGTCGGTTAGCCTCTATATCAAGGCTAAACCCCTTGATTTAGAACAGTTAAAGACCGCTAAGCGCTCGCAGGAACTTGCTTTTATTGGCTGCCTGGCGTTGCTATTGCCAGCCTTCGCAGCAGTGGCCTATCCGCAACTTTTGGCTGCTTGTGTCGTTGGAGTGGTGAGTTACCCAATCTCTCTTATTCTGATTAGCCGCTATCAAAAGACCCTAGATCAAGACACGTAGACTGACGACATGGGGAATAAAACAAAAAGAACACCAACCGAAAAGCTGCGACTTATCGGCAAATTGCAGCTGGGTAGCTATATTTTCATTCTGGTTTGGATGACATTTTGGGAAGCCGTTGGTATTTCGGCTCGAGGGGAATTCTTCACAGGCCCAGACGGGGAGTTCCCATGGATGTGGGTCCCCTTTGTGCTGCTGGGGTTTTTGCTTCTTCCTTCGGCAATAACCTTCATTCAAACCGGTAAAAGGCCGAGCTCTCGGTCAACAAGAAGCGCGCGAATTCTTCAAACCATCCTGTTTTCGATTGTCCTAATTCTGACTTTCCCGGCTTTCGCACTGATGTCACAGCTTTGGAGGCAAGGGTTCTTGCCCAATTTTTGGGCCTACATGGCTTTCCCTTCATTTTTCATTGCCTGCGTTCTCGGCATAATTTCATTTCCGATCATGTGGCGAATCACTCGGTCGCTGGTTCCTAAGAAAATCAAGGTTCCAGTTGATGAAAACCAAAACTTGATTAAGCAGTAGCAAGTCGCCTAGACTTACCTAGTTGCTCTGTGCAACACAGTTTTTGTACCCAAGCCAAAACAAAACCCAATTTCTGGGCTTCATCTGGCTTGTTAACGAGGAGAAGAAATGGCAGCCTACTGTCAGGTGACTGAGACCAAGCCACAGTTTGGTCACGCGGTTTCGCACGCTCAGAACAAAACTAAGCGTCGCTTCAACCCAAACATCCAGAAGAAGACTTACTTCGTGCCTTCACTGAAGCGCAACGTAACCCTTCAGCTAAGCGCTCGCGGCATCAAGGTAATTGACGCTCGTGGCATTGAGTCTGTTGTTGCTTCGCTACTTGCCCGCGGCGAGAAGATCTAAGGAGCTATAGACAAATGGCTAAGAAAGACAAGGACATCCGTCCAATCATCAAACTGAAGTCGACTGCCGGCACCGGTTACACCTACGTAACCCGTAAAAATCGCCGCAACGACCCAGACCGTATCGTGCTAAAGAAGTTCGACCCAGTGGTTCGTCAGCACGTTGAATTCCGCGAGGAGCGCTAAACACATGGCCAAGAAAAGCAAAATTGCACGTAACGAGCAGCGCAAGATCGTTGTTGAGCGTTACGCAGAAAAGCGTCTAGCGCTGAAGAAGGCTCTAGTAGATCCAAACAGCACCGACGAGCAGCGCGAAGAAGCACGCCTGGGTCTCCAGAAGCTTCCACGCAACGCATCTCCAGTGCGCGTTCGCGGTCGCGACGCCATCGACGGTCGTCCACGTGGTTTCCTAAGCAAGTTCGGTGTATCTCGTGTTCGCTTCCGCGACATGGCTCACAAGGGCGAACTGCCAGGTATCACCAAGTCTTCTTGGTAAATCAGTTTTAGTGAAAACCGCTGCCTTCGGGTGGCGGTTTTTCTTTAATCCGCATAAATAAAGGGATTTAGACACGCCGAGCCAAATAACCGAGCGATTTTTACAGACGCATAGATTTATAGCGACTAACAACTAGTCATTCTTTCTAACATCGGAGGGCCAAATGGCTAACACTCTAAACAAGGGCGAGCTAGTAGCCGCTATTGCAGCACACACTGGTGAGTCCCAGGCAGCAGTCAACCGCGTAGTTGACGCACTGTTCGAGACCATCGCAAAGACCGTTGCCAAGGGCGACAAGGTCACCATCCCAGGCTGGCTATCAGTAGAGAAGGGTTTCCGTGCAGCACGTGCGGGCCGTAACCCTCAGACTGGTGCAACCATCCAGATTGCTGCTTCGAACACCGTAAAGGTTTCAGCAGGTAGCAAGCTAAAGGCTGCAGTCAAGAAGTAATTCTTTTCTTGTGGAAGGCGTCGGCTTCGGCCGGCGCCTTCTCGCTTAAGATGGAGAAGTGAACGCCAGCCAACAATCCCTAATCTATGTCTATTCGCAATTCGCCCTTTTGGCGTTGCTATTGTTTTGGCCATCTGACAACGGGGGATTCGGCTTTCTAGATTTCCTTTTTGAATTCGTCGGTGTGATTTCATTCTTCGGCGGTATGGCTCTGATCTATCTGGCGCTTCGTTCGCTATTTACGTTTTCAATCCCGAAGTTGTCGGGAACCCCGCAACAGAAATTCCTCCAGTCGCTCCAGGTAGTTTGGCCAAAGCCTGTTGACAGCGCGAAGCTGGTTACCAGCGGAGTGTTCAAGCGCATGCGGCACCCGGTTTACGCAGGACTTCTGCTCCTGGCTTACGGGGTCGGCCTTGGCAGCGGTCCAACCCCGCACCTGTTCTTTGCAATCGCCCTTCACCTGGTTCTTTCCAAGAAGGCTGCCCTCGAGGAAACTTTCCTCGCCGAGAAGTTCCCTGAGTATCCGGAGTATGTTGCTCGCACCGGGCGTTTCTTTCCAAAGGTTGAAGATTGACTAAACGCCTTCTCGGGGTGATTGCGGTTTATGGCTTTGCCGCGTTGGCGGTTTGGCTAGGTCTATCTTTCACAAACGGCAATGCGCCTCTGGCCATTGGTGATCCCGGTGAATTGGTGCGTTGGGCTCAGCCGATAGTTCAGTCGACCAAGAATCTGGCCATGGCGATGACCGTGGGTTCGTTGGTTTTCGGAGCCTGGGCTTTTTCAGAAAAATCTGAACCGCTCACGCGGTTGTTGAGAAGGGTCTCCTACGCGGCGATTGCCTGGACGATTTCTGGCGCAGGGCACATTTTGCTCACCTACCTTTGGGTAACGGGTTCGGCTATTTCTCTTGGAGAGTCGTTCGGTTCGGGGCTTTGGATGTTCCTTACGGAAATCGCTCTAGGTCAGGCTCTCGCGCTAAACGTTTTAGCTGCCGCAGCAATTAGCTTGCTGGTCATCATGATTTCGTCGCTACGCTCAACTTTGTTCATGGCCGTTCTGGGCCTGGCTGCTTTGGTGCCATTGGCCGTGATTGGTCACGCCGCTGGAACCGCGGGTCACGACATGGCGGTGAACGCCATGGGTATTCACCTGGTGGCTGTGGTGGTTTGGGTTGGTGGCCTGATCGAACTGGGCTTCCAAGTGGCAGCGGGTGGTAAGTGGGAGGTTCTGGCAAGGCGTTACTCAACACTCGCGCTTTTCGCCTTTGGTCTAACCGCGGTTAGTGGAGTTTCTTCGGCGGCTCTTCGTATCGTGGAGTGGAAGTACCTCTTCACCGAGTGGGGCATCTTGGTTTTGGTCAAGGTTACCATTCTGATAATCCTCGGCCTTTTTGGCGCATGGTATCGAACCAAAATCTTGAACCGCACGAAGCCGTCTAAGGGGTCGTTCGTTTCTTTGGCTCTGGTTGAACTCGCTCTGATGGGCTCTGCGTTTGGCCTGGGGTCTAGCCTCAGCCACTCGGCTGCGCCTTCGAGTGAGATCAAGTTAGACGATTCTGGTTCTCCCGCGGTAATCCTCACCGGTTCGCCGTTGCCTCCGGAACTCACACTCGAGCGTTGGTTCACCTCTTACAAAATCGACCTGGTCTGGCTCGTCATCGTCGTTGTGTTCACGGCTCTCTACCTGTTCGGCGTCTACCGCCTAAAAAAGCGCGGGGATGCTTGGCCGATCGGCCGAACCATCAGCTGGCTACTGGGCATGGGCTTGCTGCTTTGGATTACCTGTGGCCCGCTAAATGTTTACGAGCAGTACCTGTTCTCGGTGCACATGCTGGCTCACATGATTCTCACCATGGGGGTGCCGGTCTTTTTGGTTCCCGGTGCTCCGGTTACCCTGCTGCTTCGAGCCAGCGAAGTGCGCAAGGACGACTCGAGAGGCCTTCGCGAGTGGGTTCTTTGGGCGGTTCACACACCTTGGGCCAGACTTGTTTCACACCCGATTTTCGCGGCCATAAACTTTGCCGCTTCGCTGGTGATCTTCTACTTCACTCCGCTTTTCGCATGGTCTACTAAAGACCATCTTGGCCACGAGTGGATGATCGTGCACTTCTTGATCACGGGTTATCTGTTTGTGCAGGCGGTAATCGGCGTAGACCCGGGTCCAACCAGGCTGTCGCCGCTGTTGAAACTTATGCTCCTGATTGGAACTCTCGCGTTCCACGCATTCTTCGGCCTATCGCTGATGAGCGGCAACGGGCTGCTTCTTGCCGACTGGTATGGAGCGATGGGACGCACCTGGGGTGAATCTCCAATCGCCGATCAACAAACCGGTGGCGCAATAGCGTGGGGTATCGGGGAAATACCGGCGGCTGTGCTTACGATTATCGTTTCCATCCAATGGTTCAAATCCGATTCAAGAGACGCCAAGCGTTTAGATCGAGCTTCAGACCGCACTGGAAATAAAGACGTAGACGATTACAACGAGATGCTGGCAAAACTGGCAAAGCGCGACGGGGAACAACGATGACTTTCGATATTTCGCTATCCAAGGAGCAGCTAGCGCTGTTCGAGTTTCTGGAAAACGAGCACGACCACATTTTCGTAACCGGTCGCGCCGGCACCGGCAAATCGACGCTTCTCAACCACTTTGTGAACAACACCAAAAAGAACGTGGCGGTGGTGGCCCCAACCGGTGTTGCCGCCTACAACGTTGGCGGCCAAACCATCCACTCGTTTTTCGGAATGCCTCGTGGCATCCTCGGCGTGCAGCCTCTTCACAAGCACCTCTTCGGCCGGGTGCGCGACGCCCTTCGCTCACTGGATGTTTTAGTGATCGACGAAATCTCGATGGTGAGCGCCGATTTGATGGACGGCATGGATACCATGCTTCGAAGCGCTCGCGGTAAGAACAAGGGCCCGTTCGGTGGCGTGCAGGTTGTGATGTTCGGCGACCCTTACCAACTGCCTCCAATCGGCGCTAAGCCTCACGAGGAAGGTTATG
>JBEGUF010000013.1:0-5342 GCA_041179025.1 Actinomycetota bacterium
GGCTTGCACGCCCGAAATCCACTTCCAGTCGAGCACAGTCGGGTTCTTGCCGGCCGACTGCAGGGTCTCGGTGATGGTTTGGGAGTAGGGATCTACCCCTCCAACCAGACGGCGAAATGGCACCACCGCGATTGGGGTTTCGGTCAATGCCTCGCCCGCCAAATCAATCGGCTTCGGCTTATCGGCCGAGCCTGCGGAGGCGGGATGAGGGTCGCTGTAAATCCCGAGGGCCACAGCCACGGCGTAGAAAAACTTCACTCGGCGAAGCGAATAAAGAGCGACGCCGTCGATCTTCAGATTCAGAAGGTCGTGCTTTTGTTCGAGCGCTACAAAGCGCGTCCAGAAATCCTCAAAAGTCATACCCGCACCTACTTATTCATGGTGAAGGTGTCGAGAGTCACTCCGGCGGCCGTGCGGAAGACGCCTCGCAACTGGCGGTCGTTCACGTAGAGGAACAGCGCACCGAAGTACTTGTCTAAGCAGATTTTGGAGCCGTAAACCGGGTTCGCCTTGCACTTGTAAAGTTTCGCGCCGCCGGTTCCGTCAACGATGTAGGTTGCTCCGTGACGAACCATGCGCTCGTAGGTGTGGTCGTGGCCGCTCAAGATCAGATCCGCGCCCATCTTGGCGTAATCCCACTGGTAGCGCTTAGTTGAGCTGTGCTTGCCCGAGGAGTAGGGCGGGTGGTGAAGCACAACCACCTTGAAGGTCTTGTTGGAACTGGCCATTGCCCGAATCAGCCAGGCCTTCTGATCTTCACGAACCGCCTTGGAGCGCATCCCAGCCTCGCTATCGAGGATGAAGAAATCTACAGCTGAATCTGCTTGGTAGCTGTAAGTTCTGGTGGTCGGCGACTGGTTGAAGAACTCGTCGAAGGCTCCTATTCCCATCTCGTAGTCGTGGTTTCCGGTAGCAGCCACGATTTCCTGCTTGTAGTACCTGCCCACAACTCGTTCGTAGCCCGGCTTTTTGTAGCGGTTGTCGCCCGTGGTGACCACGAAATCTGGATCGAACCGGTTCACCATTCTGGCAACTGAAGCCGCGTCCTTGGTGCCTACCCCGTAATCGCCGATTACCGCGATGGTCTGAGGCACCGACGAAAAATCAACAGAACCTGACTTAGGGCCGTTTGGAGTTGAGCAGCCCGAAACCAGCGCCAACGAGGCAACCATGGCAAATGCCACGGCTGTTTTGGTTAGCGATTTATGCAATTGGTCTCAAACGTTCGGGGGCGGGCGGGGCTCAAAAAGCAATTAAAAACTAGACTATACCCATGCTCGTTACCCTTACCGGTGCTTATCGCAATGCCGGAGACCACCTTATTGGAACCCGTGGACGCGCTCTATTGAGCACCTATGTTGACAGTGACATTGTGAACGTTGACCGCAAAAACATTACCGACGAGCACTACGAACTATTCAATGAAGCCAAGGCGGTTATTCTTCTCGGCGGGCCCGCGTACCAGAGCGAGATTTTCCCAAAGATTTACCCAATCGACCTAGATCGCATCAAGACCCGAGTTATCCCGATGGGTCTCGGTTGGAAGGGTGCTCTCGGCCAGGACCCAGCCAGCTTCGAGTTCTCCAGAGTAGCGAAGGACGGGGTGGTTTCGCTTCACAAGAAAATCAAAACTTCATCGGTACGCGATGTGCTTACCCTCGAAATGATTCGCCACCAGGGAATCACGAACGTCGAGATGACCGGCTGCCCGGCCTGGTACAAACTCGACGACATCGACAAGGATTACACCTTCCAAAGCGAAGTAAAGAATATCGCGCTCAGCCTTCCGGCCAAGCCGTACCGCGAGCTAGTTGATTTGATCACCGAAATCAGCAAGATGTTCCCGAAAGCCAAAAAGACCATGGTGTTCCACCACGGCTGGAAGCCAAATGACTCCGCCTTTGGTAAGTCGATGTTCAAATGGCACCTTAAGTTGGCCGCCTTCGGAGCTCTCAAAGGCTGGGGTGCGGTTAGCGTTGCCGACGGGTTGGAAAAGTTCGAACGCGTTTACTCCGAAGCGGATCTTCACCTCGGCTACCGGGTGCACTCACACATTTTCTCGCTGTCGGCCCGATCTGCCAGCATCCTGGTAAATGAAGACACCCGCGGTGTTGGCCAGGTTCAAACCCTCGGAGGAGAAATTCTCATGGCCGGCGGTGGCGCCAAGCCGATTCTGAAGGCAATCGAAAACCACCTAGCAACCAAGGGTGAGAACAGCGCCAACGGAGTTCGCGTGATGAAGGAAACTTTCCCAACCATGCGAAAGTTTTTGGAAACTATTTAGCGGCTGCCAGCAGTTGACCCATTAGGTCGAAGCGCTTGCCAAGGTATTCCGAGCCTTCTTTGGAGAAGTGCCCCTTGTCTCGATAAAGGAACAGGTCTCCAGCCGAAACTTTGCAGAGATCATCGGAGCAAACCAGCTGTTCCAATTCAAACAACCCAGAAGAGCGCGAAGCTTCCTTTAGATAATCGGTGCTTTGCGCCAATAGGTTCACCGAAGGCGAGAAGTTGCATTCGCCCAAATCGGTAGCACTCACATACGCGCGGGCCAGACAGAGACCGGTGTCTTCGGAGTTTTTGGGTGCGGGTGCAACCACGACCACTTTCTTACCCAAGGCCTGAATCTGGGCGATGGTGTTTTCCAGCGACTCAATTCCGGTTCGGCCGCTTGGGTAAACCTGCCCTGAAGTTTTGAGCCCGTTGCCTTTCGGGTTCAGAGCATCATCCCACGGCGAAGCCAGTATCACCGTGCCGATCTGGTCCTGGGTCTTTAGCCAGGCAAACACCGAGTCGTTCTGTGCCATGCACTCAAGGCCCTGGTCGATTCCGGTGCTCTCGTTTTGGTGAGCCCATCCGAGAATCGGGGCACAGGCGGAGAAAGCCTGTTGAGTAAAAGCTGCCTCGGTGGGGCTGGCCTCAAGACCTTGAGCCAGATGCATGGCGTAGGAATCACCCCAGAGCAAGACTTCTGGGCTCGCACCCGAAGCACACGCTGGGTCGGCTGCCACAAACTTGTTGCACGATTCATCCAAACCGCGGTTCACTTCGATACGGTCGGTTACATCAACAAAACGAATGCCGGTGATGGGAGACGTGCGACTTTCGTTCACCGCGCTTCGCCCGGCCACAAAGGTGATGGCGAGAACCGCTACCGAGAGAGCTGCCGATCCAGCAAAAATCCAACGGCGGCTGAATCGCTTGCGATTTCGAAACGGATTCTCAACAAAGCGCCACGACAGATAGGCCAGAGCCAGAGACAGCGCGATGAGTGGAAGGAAATCAAGTGGCTGTGGGCTGTGCAGATTCATGATTCGTAAGAACGAAAATATCGGCTGGTGCCAAAGGTAGGCACTGTAGCTAATCAGGCCAATGCCAACCAGTACTGGGGTGCTGAGAACTCGGTGTGCCAAGGTGTTTGGCCCAGCGTAGGCGATTACCAGCACCGAACCAAGAATCGGCATCAGAGTAACCAGCCCAGGGTGCGGGGTGGAGTTGTCTAAGAAAAACATGGAGGCAACAATCGCCACTAAACCGACGCCGCTCCACCACTGGTTGGATTCCGGCTTGAAATCACGTTTGGAGAGCGCAATCGCCACCAGCGAGCCGGCCAGAAGTTCCCAAGCCCTGAACTGCAGAAGGTAGAAGGTGTTGGAAGGGTCGCCGGTGAATAGAACGGCGGCGGCCAAGCTGCCGATGGCCAGAATCGAGAGCACAAGCACCAAAAACCGCTTGCCCACAAATTTCCAAAGCACCCAGAGTAGCAATGGGAAAAACACGTAGAACTGCTCTTCAATGGCAAGCGACCAGGTGTGCACCATCGGGTTCAAATCGATGTCTGCGTCGAAGTAGCCGGTTTCGCCCAAGAAGAAGTAGTTCGAACCGAAGTAGAGAATCGAAACCACCGACTGAAGGAAAGTCTTGAACTGGTCGGTGAACATGACGAACCAACCAACCACCACGCTCACCAGAATCACCAAAAACAAAGCCGGCAGAATTCGGCGTGCTCGACGCTCGTAGAATCCGGTAATGCTGATTCGTCCGGTTGAATTCAGTTCGTTCACCAAAATCGCAGTGATCAGAAATCCGCTGATTACAAAGAAGACGTCCACGCCGAAAAATCCGCCGGGCATCCATGCAAATCCCGCGTGATAGAAGAGAACCGGCAGGATTGCGAGACTTCGCAACCCATCAATCTCCTTGCGATGCAACATGCCTAGAAAGTGAGTCTCTTGAAGATGAAGAACGGGATAGAACGCACCACCGCCATGATTAGCCGCCAGCGCCTGGGGGCATAGACCACGCGCTTACCCGATGCCAAACCGGAAACAATCACCTTCGACACTTCCGCCGGGCTAGCCATTTTGCCTCGGTGGTTAGCGGTCATCGGGGTGGCGGTTGGGCCTGGCTTGATGAGGGTTACTCGAACCGAGCTTTTAGCGAAGCGCTGCTGCAGCCCTTGAACGTAGGTTTCCAAGAAAGCCTTGGCTGAGCCATAGCTGTAGTTATAGGCACGCCCTCGATCGCCGGCAACTGAACCAATAACCCCGAGCGTTCCGAAGCCCTGACGTTCAAAGAGGCCTGCCAGGCCCTCGGTAAATAGTGCGGCCGAAACCACGTTCAGTTCCAGTTGCTGCCGCAGATAGCCGAGGTCGGCCGACACCTTGGTTTGCTCGGTTAGCGAGCCCTGAGCCACCAGCGCTAGATCTACCGGCTTGCGGCTGAGCGACTCGGCCAGCGAGGTCGCGGCCTCTGGGGAATTCAGGTCAATCGCGAGGGAGGAGAACCTAGATTCGCTGAATCGAAGGGAAAGGTTAGCTTCGGTTACCTTAAGGCGCTCGATTGAACGGCCTACCAGCAGAAATTCGTGCGCTCCGGTTTTCGACCACTCTGCAATGCAGGCTAGAGCGATTGCCGATGTGGCCGAGATAACAACGATTCGCATTATTAAAGGCTAATCAAATACTCGACGGGAGAAGTCGGAAACGGCATTGGGGTCGCGATACTTTTTGAACTCCTGGAAGTTGGGGTAGCCAGCGGCAAAAAGTTCCCGGCTCATACGAGCATCCTTACTTGGGTTCAGCGTTCCGCCAGCATCCAAAACGATTCGATCCAACTGCTGCATTAGCGCCTCGGTTTTCTCACCACGGTTTGGAAAATCGAGCGCCAAAGTGACCCCGTGTCTGGCAAACGATAGTAATCCGGCCGGCTCTCGGTTGGCAAAAGTCTTCAGAACTGCGAGGAACGAACCCTGCCTTGACTTTCGAATAACCGAAAGCATTTCCTCGGTAGCCTCGGCGGCAACGCTCATGGGAACCACTGATTGATACTGAAAGAAGCCGCGC
>JBEGUF010000014.1:0-4590 GCA_041179025.1 Actinomycetota bacterium
ACGGTTTGATGTTTAGGCATCGTTCCAACATGAAACTTTCGGATGGAAGGTAGAGGTAGTGAGCACTGCCTGATTTGTCGAGCACGAATTCTGTGCCCTTTGGAAGCTTAATGTCTTTAAGCGCAGCTTTTACGGTTGAAAGTTGGGACGGGTTAGAGTTCGGGTTTTGGAGACGGAAGGTTTCCAATGACGAAAGGATGTCCATGTGAAGTCGGGTGAATTCATAAAGCTGAGAATTGGCCTCGTCCCAGGTTTTTAGGGTCATCCTTGCATCTCCGAGGCTTCCGTCTATGCCCATGATGGTGCCTACCGAAAGTTCGGTTGCATTTCCCGACAGCATCCATCGCACCTTTCCTGTGGAGCCAAGGAGAGAGTAGTTGTTGGCGCCTAGGCAGGCAAACTGGGCAGCGCCTTCGTGTTCCTTGATTGGCAGGGCGATGTAATCCGGGTCATACATCCAAGAATCTGCGCCAACTGACGGGGCCCAGGCTATGAGCTCCTTGCAAAAATCTGCTCGGGAGTTGAAAGTTTTGGTACTTGATAGAACCACGCTGGCGTTTGAGTTGCAGTATGTAAGTGGGAAACAGAAGCTGTCCCCGTCATCACTAGCGGCTACTTCAAAGCCCGGCATCGGATTGTTTTTAATGGCCTCAAGAGCTCTGGCATTTACCCCGTTATTGGTTGCGGAACAACCGCTGACCAAGACAGTTACTGCCAAGGCCAAAACTGCGGTTCTTACCTTAGAACATAAAGTCATTTGAATCCCCCTGTCTCTTTCGACATCCCCCGATGCCTTGGCAAAAGATTACTCTTAAAGAATGGAATTTCAAGTGAGCGGGCTGCTTTTCGATAATGATGGTGTGCTGGTTGATTCACATCAGGCTGCGATTGATGCTTGGAATGAGTGGTGTTCGGTTTATGCACCTCACATTGATTGGGATAGTCAGGGCACAGCTGGGGTTCGCGCATCCGACATGGTTCGGATGTGGGCGCCGGATGCTGATTTTGATACGGCTTATGCGTTTATCAATGATTTAGAACTGGGAACGGCTGGGTCGACTGTGGCGTTGCCTGGTTCTTTGGCTTTGTTGTCGTCTTTGCCGGCGGGGTCTTGGACGATTTGTACTTCGGCTGGGCGAGAGTTGGGGTTGGCTAGGGTTCGGGCTGCTGGGTTACCGGTTCCAGCTGAGTTTGTTTGTGGGGATGATGTTTCTCTAGGGAAGCCGGCTCCGGATCCTTATCTATTGGGCGCTTCTCGTCTTGGTTTGTTGCCTTCTCAGTGTGTTGTGTTTGAGGATGCTGTGGCTGGGGTTACTTCTGCTCGAGCTGCTGGGGTTGGAGTTGTGGTTGGTATCGGTTCTCGGGTTTTAGATGCCGATGTTTCGTGCGTGGTGGCATCGTTGGAGGGAATTACCTGGTCGTCTGGGGTGTTGTCTATTTCTGAATCGTCTTTACTGAAAGGAATCTGATGTCTTCTGTTACTTATTACGGAGCTGAGTGGTGCTCCGACTGCCGTCGTTCGAAGAAGTTGATGGACACCCTTGGTGTTTCTTATCTTGAACAGAACGTTGAGGAGTCGGCAGAGCTGGCTGCTAAGGCTGAAGCTATTGCCGGGCGCAAGAACATTCCGGTGATTCAGTTTGAGGATGGTGTGTTCTTGGTGGAGCCAACTGACGCTGATCTTTACGCTGAGCTCAAGATTCGTGGGCTTGCCGAATAGCTTTTAGCGTTTGTTGAGGCTGAAGATCAGTTCAACCTTTTTGTTGATTGAGTAGGCCGAGGCAATAAGAAATAGTAGGGCAATCGGGAACACGTAGAACCAGGTGTCGAATAGGTAGGTTCGGATTCCTTCGTATTGGCCCTGGCGGTTATAGGTATTGGCCAGGAGCTCTAGTTCGGCGGTGACGGTGAGCATGCTGAGCACGAAGACGGTTCGGCTGAGGTTGATGCTTCTCGTGGTGGCCCAGTTGCGAAGTGCTCTGGCTCCGTCGTAGATGAGGGAAAGAAGCCCGAGCGAACTAAGGGCGATAGCGCCGTAGAGGAAAAACCAGCTGCCCGGCATCTCCAAGGCGCACGATCTCAGCACCTTGCCGTCGAGGAAGTAGCCGTAGTACTGGCCGTTTACCGAACACCAGGTGGAAGAGAGGATTTGGGTGAGGGTGAGAATAACGCTGGCAACAAATAGCGGAAGTGTGGCTTTCTTCCAGTCGAAACCTGAATCATCGAACATTTCTTATCCCTTCTTTTGGTGAGGGTTCAGGTTACTTTTTCGGTCTGACTTTTTAGGCAGTACCAAATTGGGTCTATCTTTATCAATTCGTTACCTGTAACCTTGAAGAAGTTGCAGACTTTGCAACAGTAGTTGTATGCAGCACCACCAAGTGGTGCCAGTCTTCCTTCGTTTGAGAGTTCGCCGTATTGCGAACGCAGTTCTCGTGTGTGGGTATAGCGCTTTCAACTAACCCGAAGCGCCTAGTGGCTACTCCCCACAAAGCGCACATACAGAAAACTGAAAAGGAAAATCATGCCAAATTTTGGCGGTAAAAACGCGCGCCCGGGTAAGAACGCTCGCGCAATGGGTAAACCACGTGAAGACGGCCGAGGCGGTCGCTCACCACAACGTGACGCAGCAGCTGCTCCGGCAGGCAAGCGTCCAGCATTCTTTGAAAAATCAGGAGACTCACGTCCGTCGCGTGACTCACGCCCATCAGCAGGTCGCACTGGCGACCGCGAGATGCGCGGAGGTCGCGAAGACAAGGGTCGCGACTGGTCGCCTGAGGGTCGTACCGACCGCAAGCCACGTCATGGTGCCGCAGGTGCTCCAGCTCGTTCTTTTGGTGACCGCGATGCGCGTCCGCCACGTGACGATCGTGCTCCACGCCGCGACTTCGGTTCACGCGATGACCGCCCGGCTCGCTCATTTGATGGCGACCGTGCTCCTAGTCGTGATTTCGGCTCAGATCGTCCGGCTCGTTCGTTCGGTGACCGCGACTCTCGTCCGCCACGTGATGACCGTGCTCCACGCCGCGACTTCGGTTCAGACCGCCCGGCTCGTTCATTCGACCGTGACTCGCGTCCGGCGCGTGACGACCGCGCTCCTCGTCGTGATTTTGGATCAGATCGCCCGGCTCGTTCATTTGATGGTGACCGCGATTCTCGTCCACGTCGTGACTTTGGTTCAGACCGCCCAGCGCGTTCGTTTGGTGCCGACCGTGATGGTCGTCGTCCAGACCGCGTAGAGCGCGATAACTCGCGTGAGCGTTCATTCGCTGGTGCTCGTGATCGTAACTCGAACAAGAAGAGTTTCCAGGAAGACAAGGTTCTAGAGCGCATGGTTTCGTCGGTTGACGTTCCTGTGATCGAGACCTTCGAAGAAATGGGTCTTCACGACAAGGTTCTATTTGCTCTAAAGGGCATGGGTGCTGAGAAGCCTTTCCCAATTCAGGCAGCATCGATTCCGGCAGCAATGACCGGTGTTGACGTGCTTGGCCGTGGAAAGACCGGATCTGGTAAGACCATTTCGTTCACCGTGCCAATGGTTGAAAAACTTATTGCCGGTGGTTCAGTACCTCGCAAGGCTGGAAAGCCACGCGCGCTGATCTTGGCTCCAACTCGTGAGTTGGCCGACCAGATCGACCGCACTGTGAACGGCATTGCCAAAGCAGTAGGTTTCTACACCGCATGTATTTACGGTGGTGTTCCACAGCGCAAGCAGGAGAACGCAATGAGCCGTGGTGTTGACATCGTGGTTGCTAC
Source organism: Actinomycetota bacterium (assembly GCA_041179025.1). Classification (GTDB taxonomy): domain Bacteria; phylum Actinomycetota; class Actinomycetes; order Actinomycetales; family Microbacteriaceae; genus Rhodoluna. The sequence goes on from JBEGUF010000014.1 coordinate 3,757, forward strand.
TCCTGGCCGTTTGGAAGACCTCATCGCTCAGCGCATCGTTGACCTCTCTGAGGTTGAGACTCTGATCGTTGACGAAGCCGACCACATGTCGGAGCTTGGCTTCATTGAGCCGGTTCGCCGCGTTATGGCTGGCGTTAGCCCAACCTGTCAGAAGATGCTGTTCTCGGCAACTTTGGATAAGGCTGTGCAGTCGGTTGTTGACGAATTCCTTCCAGCGCCTTTCGTTTACGAAGTGCCTGAGGAAGACGAAGATCACTCAAACATCACTCACCGGGTGCTAATCGTCGACGACGAAGACCGCTCACAGGTGTTGTTGCGTTTGGTTCAGGGCGAGGGTAAGGCTCTTATCTTCACTCGCACCAAGATGACCGCTGAGCGTTTGTCGGAGTCTCTGACCTCGGCCGGTGTTCCGGCAGCTCGTTTGCACGGTGATTTGAACCAGAACCAGCGAAACCGCAACCTGGAGCGCTTCACCTCTGGCGAGTGCCGTGTTCTAGTGGCAACCGACGTTGCTGCTCGTGGTATTCACGTAGACGACGTGGCGCTAGTGATTCAGCTAGATCCACCACAGGAATACAAGACTTACCTTCACCGCTCGGGTCGTACCGGTCGTGCTGGCAAGGAAGGTACCGTGGCAACTTTGATTCCACGTAACCGCCGTCGCAAGATGGAAGACCTTCTGAACCGCGCAGATCGCGACTCGCTATTCACCGAGGTTCGCCCTTCGAGCGAGTTGCTTGAGCAGCTTGCTGGACCGATTGCTCCACCTCCTGCTCCTCGTGGTCTCGACTTCGGTGATTCGGGTCGTGGCGGTTCACGCGGAGGCGACCGTGA
>JBEGUF010000015.1:0-10224 GCA_041179025.1 Actinomycetota bacterium
ATTTGGAGTTCGTGTGCAGATCTTGCGGTCACAAGGCTCTGCGGCAGAGTGGTGCTGGAAGCACTAAATGGGTGGAACAGCTAGGTAAGTCTTTCCCAGGAGTTTCCGTTCGCGAAGTAACAGCGCAAACTTCAGACCACACGGTTCCCAATCGCCCTTCCATAGTCGTTTGCACTGCCGGCATCGAGCCGATCGCCCTCGGTGGTTATGCTGGCGTCGTACTTCTCGATTGTGCTGTTCAACTCAATCATGATTCCCTAAAGGCCCCTGAGGATGCTCTTCGGAGCTGGCTTAATGCGATTTCGTTTATGCGTTCTACTGGCGAGGCTGTGGCTGTCGGGGTCTCCGAAGAAGTCTCTAAGGCACTTTCACTTGGGCAGATTAGGGAAACGCTCAGCGAGATACTGAAAGAACGAGAGTTGCTCGGCTTCCCACCAACCCGCAGATTTCTAAGTGGTACCGGCTCTAGGGAGGTCGTTGAGGAATTAGCCATGACGCTTTCGAACATAGAGGGCCTGCGAGTTCTTGGTATCGCTGATTCCGTTGGTAATGCAGCTGAGGGCGATGTTCGCTTAGTGGCGTCATTTGCTTATGCGCAAGGTGGCGAAGTCTCTACGCTGGTGCGCGATTTCCTAGCATCAGTTAGTTCCAAGCAAACACGCACCAGCGCTAAATCTGGCCGTTCAATCCGACCCCTGAGCGTCAAATTCGACGACCCTAGAGTGATTTAGGCTTTTACTGTGTCGATTCTCTTCGCTGGTACCCCAGAAAATGCTGCTGTTACGCTGCGTGAACTAGTGCAATCTGGCGTTCCAATTAGCCTTGTTCTCACACGTCCAGACGCACCGATTGGAAGAAAAAAACTGCTCACTCCTTCAGCCGTGGCTCTGGCGGCTGTGGAACTCGGGATTCCGTTGGTCAAGAGTTCCATCGTTGGGGATTTGGTTTTGCGTGAGATCCGCGAACGTCACATAGATTTCGCGGTTGTAGTTGCTTATGGGGTTCTGCTAAAGCACAAGGCTTTGGATGCGTTACCTACCGGTTGGTTCAATCTTCACTACAGTCTGTTGCCTCATCATCGCGGAGCAGCGCCAGTTCAACGCGCGCTAATCGAAGGAGTAACCGAAACCGGGGTTACGCTTTTCAAGATCGATCAGGGGCTCGACACCGGCGATATAGTGGCTTCCGTGCCGACCCGGATCGAACCGATTGAGAACGCCGCCTCCCTTCTTGACCGTCTGACTGGGCTTGGAGTATCGCTACTTCTTGAGCACTTACCAAAGATAAGTTCTGGCTTGTTTTCACTTACCCCTCAGCCTGAAATAGGCACTTCCCTTGCGCCGAAGATATCGAGAGCCGAGGCAGAGATCAAATTCAGCTCGCTCGCAAATAGAGTCGAGAACCTTGTTCGCGGTTGTTATTCCGAACCTGGGGCGTGGGCGAAAACTAATCAGGGGTACGACCTAAAGATTTATGTGGCCTGGGCCAGCAACATTCATTCCCATAAGGTTGGCCAGGTCACAAATGAGGATGGGCGAGTGTACGTTTCATGCGCGGATCATTTACTTGAATTAGTTGAGGTGCAGCCAGCAGGGAAGAGTCGAATGTCGGCAGCCGATTGGGTTCGCGGTACCACTCATCCAATAGTTCTTGGTTCTCTTGAGTAAGGCGCGCGAGGTTGCCCTGGCGGCATTGCTGTCGGTTGAAGAGTCGGACGCTTACCTAAACTTGGTACTCCCTAAGCGCATCAGTGAGGCGAAACTTAGTTCGCCTGATGCCGCGTTTGCAACCGAACTTGCGTATGGAACTTCGCGAAATCAGGGCTTCTACGATTTCGTAATTGAAAAAGTGACCGCGAGATCGGTAACCGAAATAGAGTCGGGTGTGCTTTGCACAGCAAGGCTCGGCGTGCACCAGCTTCTCGTTTTGGAAACACCGGCTCATGCGGCAATCTTCGAAACTGTAGAACTGGTCAAAAGAAAAGTGAAGCAGTCAGCAGGGGGTTTCATTAATGCCGCCTTGCGCAGAGTTTCTGAGAAAAGCTTCGACGAATGGATTGCTGTTCTTGAGCGTGAGAATCTTTCTGTGGAGCAATTTCTAAGCATCAGGTACTCGCATCCGATCTGGGTTACTCGTGCCTTGCGGTTGGCATTGCAGTCTGAGGGCGCTGGCGAAGAGACCGAAGAGGCGCTGAATGCGGATAACTTGAATCCTAAAGTTCACCTCGTCCTCCTACCTGGAAAATCTTCAGATGTTTACGATCTCGATAAGGGTGACTCATCTCCTATCGGTTATGTCCTCGACTCAGGTGATCCGAGCCAATTCTCGGGCGTTGCCACTGGAGCCATGCGCGTTCAAGACCAGGGGTCTCAGTTGTCGGTTCTAGCACTGAGTGAAGTAACTGAATTCCAGCCGGGGGAGAAGTGGTTAGATCTTTGCGCGGGACCAGGGGGTAAAGCCGTGCTTATGGCAGCTTTAGCCGCGCAGGTTCAAGCGACACTATCCACCAATGAATTAACGCCACACCGCGCTGAACTAGTTGCAACCGCTTTGAGGCACTCGGGTTTTTCAGCGGAACAGATGGTTGGTGACGGAAGAGATTTACCAGCTGATCTTCAATACGATCGAATACTTCTCGACGCCCCATGCACCGGACTCGGCGCACTTCGCAGAAGACCGGAGTCACGCTGGCGAAAGAACAGCGCTAATTTGAAGGAACTCTCTGTTCTTCAACGTGAGTTGATAACTGCAGCCTGGTCACACTTGAAGCCTGGTGGGGTATTGGCCTACGTAACCTGTTCGCCGCATCCCGCAGAGACTACCTCTCAAATTGAGTGGATGCTTAGGGGTAATTCCAATGCCGTCCTTCTGGACTCTACGTCAGTTTTGAAACGCCTGAACCCGAACCTCGATTTGCAACCAAACCGGAAGACTGCTCAGTTGTGGCCACATCGAAACGGTACCGACGCTATGTTCATCGCTCTTATTCAAAAATCCTCTGAGTAGGCTGGTCTTATGTCGATTCAAATCCATCCGAGCATCCTTTCTGCGGACTTCGTGAATCTAGAATCGGAGATTTCCACGCTAGGTGGTGCGGACGCAATTCACGTGGACGTGATGGACGGCCACTTCGTACCCAATCTGACTTTTGGCCTTCCAATGGTCAAGCGAATCATTGAGGTTTCTAAGGCACCGATCGACGTGCATCTGATGATCGAGAATGTAGATAGCATCGCGGTGTCTTACGCAGACGCAGGCTCCCAGAGTGTGACTTTTCACTATGAGGCGTCTAGCGATTCTGTGTCACTCGCGAGAAGAATTCGTAGCGCCGGCGCACTTGCCTCGATCGCAGTCAAGCCGAGCACCCCGCTTACCGGAATTCTCGAAAATCTGTCTGAGTTTGACATGGTTCTGGTGATGACTGTCGAACCTGGCTTCGGCGGCCAGAAGTTCATGGAAGACATGCTCTCCAAGGTGATTGATGCCAGGGCCGAAATCTCGCGACTTGGGCTGTCGACGACTTTACAGGTAGACGGCGGAGTGGATGATTCGACGATCGCGCTAGCTGCTAAAGCGGGCGCAAATTGCTTCGTTGCAGGTAACTCAGTGTTCTCACATTCCGATCGTCAGAGCAGGATCCTCGAATTGCGTCGGCTGGCGGAATCAAACAGTTCTCTCTAAGCCCGTATGTGTTCATGGGTTAACCTTGAACCTATGACAACGTACTCCGAACTATTCACACAGCTGCAGCAAACAGCATCGGAAAGGCCTGCGGGTTCTGAAACCGTGAAATGGCTCGATGCCGGGGTTCATGCCATCGGAAAGAAGGTCGTGGAGGAAGCAGCCGAGGTTTGGATGGCCGCCGAGCACGAGAGCAACGATCGTTTAGCTGAAGAAATGAGTCAGCTGATCTATCACCTGCAAGTAATGATGCTTGCCAAAGGAATTACCATCCAAGATGTCGAGAAGCACCTCTAGAGAGAATCAAATGTTGAAAGTAGCTATACCAAATAAGGGCATCCTGTCGGAAACAGCAATTCTGATGCTTCGCGAAGCTGGCTATGCAGTTCGGAGAGATTCAAAAGAACTGCACGTTATTGACTCGGATAACAACATCGAGTTCTTCTACCTGAGACCGCGCGACATTGCTACGTATGTTGGTTCGGGCTCTTTAGACGTAGGTCTCACCGGGCTTGACTTGCTCCTTGATTCTCGCTCACCTGCCAAGGCAGTCGAAGACCTTCGATTCGGTGAATCAACTTTTAGATTCGCAGCGCCGAAGGGCGCTTTTAGCGAAGTGAGTCAACTTGAAGGAAAGCGCGTAGCAACAGCATATGTAAATTTGGTTGAAGACTTCTTGGCTAAAGCGGGAGTAACCTGCCTGCTAGTTGAGCTAGACGGCGCTGTTGAATCGGCGGTGAAGCTTGGCGTAGCAGACGCAGTAGCCGATGTTGTCTCGACCGGAAATACGCTTCGTCAGGCCGGCCTAGAGGTCTTTGGACCAGTTATTCTCAACTCAACTGCTCACCTGATTAGTACTCCCGGCAAGGAAGACCTGGCTGGAGCATTGTTGCGAAGACTTCGTGGGGTTGTAGTGGCCAGGGAATATGTGATCTTCGATTACGACTGCCCCTCAAACTTGCTCGATCGCGCTTCTCAGCTAACTCCTGGGATTGAGTCGCCTACTGTATCTCCACTTCGTGATGAAAACTGGGTGGCCGTAAGAGCACTTGTAAAAGCTTCCGAGACCAATAGCACCATGGATGCTTTGTACGAACTCGGCGCAAGGGCAATCTTGGTTAGCGCAATCCACGCCGCTCGTATCTGATGTCTCTTACGATCCGAATCATTCCCTGTCTTGACGTGGCAGAAGGTCGCGTCGTGAAAGGCGTCAACTTCGAGAACCTTGTCGATTCGGGGGATCCGGTTGATCTCGCGAAGTATTACTACGAAACTGGCGCCGACGAGATTACCTTTTTGGACGTCATGGCCACACTGGAGAATCGCCGAACTATGTTTGATTTAGTAACTCGAACAGCTGAGCAGGTCTTCGTTCCGCTCACTGTGGGTGGCGGTGTTCGAGAGGTAGAGGATGTCGCTAACCTGCTTTCGGCTGGAGCTGACAAAGTGAGCGTGTCATCGGCCGCAATAAGTAATCCCAATCTGCTGGCTGACATAGCTGACCGCTTTGGAAACCAGGTTCTGGTTTTATCACTAGATCTCAAACAACGCGGTGGAGCTCAGGATTCATGGGTGGTAACGACACACGGCGGGAGAGTCACTACCGAACTCGACGCGCTGGCGTGGATCGAGGAGGCAGAGCGCCTCGGAGTGGGGGAGTTGCTCGTAAACAGCATCGACGCCGACGGTACCAAAACTGGTTTCGATATCCCACTTATTCGGGCCGTCCGGAACTCCACAAATCTTCCGGTTATCGCTTCCGGTGGAGCAGGCAAAGCCGGTGACTTTCCCGAAGCAGCGAGCGCAGGGGCCGATGCGCTTCTGGCCGCCTCAATCTTTCATAATCGTTCAGTTACAATTACGGAAACTAAGAACCACTTGAGAGAGGCTGGATTTAGCGTCCGATGAATAAATCCCTCGAGCTTGACTCTCTAGTTTTCAACGACAGAGGTCTTATTCCTGCAATCGCGCAAGAGGCCGGTAGCGGAAGAGTTTTGATGCTGGCTTGGATGAGTCGTGAGTCACTTCAGAAGACTCTTGAAGAAGGCGAGGCCGTTTACTTTTCGAGAAGCAGAAACGAGCTTTGGCACAAGGGCGCAACTAGTGGTAATCGCCAAATTGTGGAGTCAATCTCATTTGATTGCGACGCGGATGCTCTGCTTCTGCAGGTCAGGTCTGCCGGACCAGCCTGCCACACAGGAGAAACTTCGTGTTTTGACGCCGGCGTCCTAGTGTCGGTGACGAAATGAGTCGCCCCAGCTTGAGTTTGCAGGAATTTCTTGCACTTGCTGAAAAAAAGAGAGTGCTCCCTGTCATAGACGAGGTTTTCTCAGGCACCGAGTCGCCGGTATCTGTATTTGAGAAGCTCGCTCGCGATACCCCAGGTTCATTTCTTCTCGAGTCTGCCGAGCAAGGCGTCTGGTCTCGGTATTCATTCATCGGGGTTGATGTTCGCGGAACTCTGGTTCAAGACCAAGAAGGTCTAGTTACTTGGAACTCGGATTCTGGAGCCAGTCCGTTGCCCAAAGATCACAGCACCTCTCTATCTCAAGTTGGTTTAGTGGCGTTAGAACAAATTCAAAGCGCGTGGAATACAACACTCGATGGTGTTGAAGTGCCACTAATTTCTGGTTTGGTCGGCCACATCAGCTGGGATGTTGTTTCCGAACTTGAAGACATCGACGTCAAGGTTGATGCCAAGAATCCAATTCCTCGACTTAGTTTCGCGATGTTTAAGAATCTGGTTGTCGTTGATCATCAGGAAGCCAGTTTGCTTTTTGTTTCAAATGTGTTTGTCGATGGCCAGACCGAAAGTGAACTGGAGTCTGCGTTTAATGGGGCTCAGTTAGACATTGCTCGTATGCAGCGAGCGGTTCTGCAACAGACTGAACCATTCCTAGCGAAGGTAGATTTCACCGTCGAGCCAGAATTGGTTGCGAGTGAAACCGAGCAGGAATTTCTACAGACAGTAGAACTGGCTAAAGAGCATGTTGTTCGTGGAGATGTTTTCCAAGTTGTGCTCTCGCAGAGCTTCAAAACTAATGTAAATGTTAGTGCGCTAGATGTTTACCGGGTCCTGCGAGCACTGAATCCTAGCCCTTACATGTACCTCATCAACGGCCAAGACTCAATGGGTAAATACTCAATCGTGGGTTCATCGCCGGAGGCTTTGGTCACCGTTAGCGGAGAATCAGTGATCACTCATCCGATTGCAGGGTCACGCCCTAGGGGCAGGGATTGGGACGCGGATCACGCCCTTGAAACCGACCTCTTGGCCGATCGCAAAGAGCAGGCCGAGCACCTGATGCTCGTTGATTTGGCGAGAAATGATCTGCTGAAAGTTTGCGAGCCAGGTTCGGTTGAAGTAACCGAATTTATGCAGGTTCATCGTTTTAGCCACATCATGCACTTGGTGTCGACAGTCGAGGGCAAGTTGGCTAACCGGAAGTCGCCGGTAGACGTGTTTAGGGCGACCTTCCCAGCTGGAACCCTCTCTGGAGCCCCTAAACCTCGCGCTCTTGAAATCATCGAGCGATTGGAACCGACTGCTCGTGGCCTCTATGGCGGCGTCTGCGGCTACTTCGATTTTGCTGGAAATGCGGATTTGGCAATTGCGATTCGCACCGCCCTTATTCGTGATGGGTCGGCCACGGTTCAGGCCGGTGCCGGCATTGTCTTGGATTCAAACCCGAAGGTGGAGTTTGAGGAGACTAAGTCGAAGGCGAGGGCGATTCTGAGAGCCATTTCTGCCGCGAATTTGGCCGAAAGGCTGCACCACTGATGCGTCGTTACGCTGTGCTTCTGAACCTTATTTGCATCTTGTTGATGTTCTTCCTCGGCTCACAGGTTTGGGCTTCAGCAATTGTCAGCGAATCGATGATTGCGGTTCAGATTTCCGGGCTCGAGGCGTTTCCGCAGCTTTCAGTGATTCTTGTCGCGTGGTTGCTGATCGTCTTCGTAAGCCGATATACGAAATCACTTTTCGGAAGGTTCATTCTCAGCGCGGTTCTAATTCTCTTGTTTGCAACCGCCACGCCAGTTTGGTTTGAATCCGCCGCGGGATCTCTCGCAATTCTAGGTCCCCAGATAGGGGCCTTGACCGGGGTGGGCGATTGGACCGCTCAGCAGGTACTAATCTCAAGCGCCAGTTTCAACCACCTCTTCGCCGATATCTTCATAATTGCGCTAATCGTAAGCCTCGGTCTGTCGCTTTATTCGATCTGGACTTCGGCACCTGGGGGCCCTGGCAAGAACCTAACCACCCGAATCGACCGATTGCCGCAATGGTAAAGCACTCTTCAGATAAACTTGCAAAGAAGACGAAAGGCAAAATCTAATGGCAACTGATCACCCAGAAGACACTAACCACGGCGACACCATTGCAGCCTGGACGTCGGTGCTGATTATCATTGTCGGCTTTGTTGGTCTGGTTTTGTTCTACTACCTAGGCGATTTGAACCTAACTTACATTTCAGCGGGAGTGATTTTGGTTGGTGCTGTTGCTGGTCCGGTTCTTTCGGCCCTCGGTTTCGGCAAGAAACGCAAGTAGACCCTTGCTGGAAGGTCTCTACCAAGGTTCGTTAGCCGACGCCAAGGAACGTGAGGCACAGGTTTCAAGCAGCAAACTTGAGCAGATAATCGAAACCATGTCGCCGGCGTTAGACGCTCTAACCTTCTTTCAGCCTCGCGAGAGCATTCACGTTATTGCTGAAATCAAGCGTGCTAGTCCGTCTCGCGGCGATCTCGCCTCGATTGTCGACCCGGTTGAGTTAGCCGTAACGTATGAGGCTGCTGGAGCTTCTGGGATCAGCGTTCTCACCGAAGGGCGAAAGTTTAAGGGTTCGATAGATGACCTAGCTGCAATTCGTCCGAACGTATCAATTCCCTTGTTACGCAAGGACTTCATCGCCAACGAGTATCAACTTTTAGAGGCGAGAGCAAACGGGGCCGACATAGCTCTGCTGATTGTCGCGGGCTTGTCGCAACCAGATCTTATGCGCCTGATGAAGTTCACCCATGATTTAGGTATGACTGCTTTCATTGAAACTCACGATCGGCAAGAGCTTGAGAGGGCTATGGAACTTGAGGCTAAGTTCGTTGGCGTAAACGCCCGCGACCTCTCAACTTTCGAGACTGACCGAGACCTATTCGGCAGCTTGGTTAGCCTGTTTCCTGCCGATGTGGTGAAGGTTGCCGAGTCGGCAGTTCGCAACGCCGAAGACGTGAAACATTACCGAGATGCCGGCGCCGATGTGGTTTTGGTTGGCGAGGCGCTAGTCATCGGCGATGCCAGTGCAACTCTCGGGTCATTTCTTAGGGTTTAATTAGAGGATGACAGCGAACGAGAACCTAAGAGACGTCAAGGGACCATACTTTGGAGAGTTTGGTGGTCGTTTTGTTCCAGAGTCACTAATAGCGGCGTTGGATCAACTAGAAGCCACGTACCATGAGGCGCAGAATGATGCAACATTCCAGCTCGAGTTAGCCGAGTTGCACCGCACGTACACCGGTCGCCCTTCAATTCTCACGGAGGTAAAGCGATTCTCGGAGCATGCCAACGGAGCGCGAATTATTCTCAAGCGCGAGGATCTTAATCACACGGGTTCTCACAAGATCAATAATGTTCTCGGTCAGGCGCTGTTGGCCAAGCGCATGGGTAAGAAGCGAATCATCGCTGAAACCGGAGCAGGGCAACATGGCGTAGCGAGTGCCACGGCCGCAGCGTTGTTTGGCCTCGAATGCGTTGTTTACATGGGTGAGGTTGACACCAAGCGCCAAGCACTAAACGTTGCTCGAATGCGCCTGCTCGGCGCCGAGGTGATTCCGGTTACCACTGGAAGCAGAACGTTGAAAGACGCCATCAATGAGGCTCTTCGCGACTGGGTAACCAATGTGGATTCCACGCACTACCTCCTCGGTACTGTGGCCGGCCCTCACCCTTTCCCAGAGATGGTTAGAGATTTTCACTCGATTATCGGGCTCGAAGCAAGGGCTCAGATGCTGGAGGAGTTTGGGGTCTTACCCACCGCTCTAGCTGCTTGTGTTGGTGGTGGATCCAACGCGATTGGCCTGTTCCACGCATTCCTTGACGATCAAGACGTTCAACTGTTCGGCTTCGAGGCTGCGGGTGACGGCATGGATACGAATAGACACGCTGCCACACTCAATTTTGGTCGTCCTGGCGTGCTTCACGGTGCCCGCAGTTACATGCTTCAGGACGAAGACGGCCAAACGATGGAAAGTCACTCTATTTCGGCCGGGCTCGATTACCCGGGGGTTGGCCCAGAACATTCTTGGCTGAAGGATCTTGGGCGTGCCCAATATCGCGGGATCAGCGACGATGAGGCCATGCAAGCGTTGCGTTTACTAAGTCGAACTGAAGGCATCATTCCCGCTATCGAAACAGCTCACGGGCTTGCGGGAGCTTTGAAGTTGGGCTTCGAGCTAGGGCCAGAGGCCATCATTCTCGTGAACCTGTCAGGCCGTGGCGACAAGGACATGGAGACTGCCGCTAAATACTTCGGACTGTTGGGTTCATGATGT
>JBEGUF010000016.1:0-18875 GCA_041179025.1 Actinomycetota bacterium
ACTAGGTAAATCACTCCCCCGTAAACCGACGCCAGATAACGCTTGTTGTGATCGGGATGCGCATGCTCATTCGCATTGATGGCAGCGGTTATGGCCGCGAGGTTAAAGGCAAAGCCTCCAATTGGAGCCGAAGCAACCGATGCCAAACCGGTGGTTACCATGACGGGTTTGAAAGGAACTTCGAAATCGTAAGACTTCATGATTGCAATGCCAGGAATGTTCTGCGACGCCATGGTTACCAAGTACAGCGGGATGGCAATGGACACTAGCCCGGTCAAAGTGAACTCTGGCATCGTGAATTCGATGTGAGGAACGATTGAGAACTCGGCGGTTGGAATCGGAACCGTTAAACCTATGGCCATGCCCATCACCAGGATTGCTGCTGGAGCAGCCCAGATTGTGGCGAAACGATAAAGCACCAACCAAACCACCAGCGCCGGCAAAATCACCCAGGGGTTGGTGTTGATCACCTTGAACGGCGCTAGGCAGAAGCTAAAGATCACACCGGATAGCATGGCCGACGCGATTGGCTTCGGGATTAGTGAAACTGCACGACCCAGAGCCGGCCACAAACCGGTTAGCGTGAGCAAAACACCCGACATTATGAACGCACCAACCGCAACGTTAAAACCAAGATTAAGAGTTCCGGCCGCCACCAACATCGCGGCGCCTGGAGTTGACCAAACGATCGACAGTGGCATCTTGTATCGAAGTGAAAGAACTATTGAAAGAAGCCCGTAGCCAAAGGTGGCAACGAAAATTATCGAAAGAATCTGTTCGTTGGTAGCCCCGAGACCCTTCATTGCGGCGAGAACGACACCGGTTGAAGCGGCAACACCGGTTATTGCTGAAACGCCACCGGCAAGAATCGGCGCCTTTACAGACAAGTTATGCCGACTTCTCCTGAGCGCGGAATGGAACAACCTTCGGAGCGACTTTGTGGGTTACCACTTCGGCGGTGATCTTTACGCGACCCTGAACGGCACTGCCAGGAAGTTCATACATAACCGGGCCGAGAATCTCTTCCATGATTGCGCGAAGGCCCCTTGCGCCAGTTGAACGCTCAAGTGCCAAATCAGCAATAGCCTCTAAAGCCGGCTTCTCAAACTCAAGCTCGAAACCGTCAAGCTCAAACATGCGCTGGTACTGCTTGGTTAGGGCATTCTTTGGCTTGGTCAAGATCTCGAGAAGAGCCGTCTTGTCTAGTTCGGTGACGTTAGCAATGACGGGAAGGCGGCCAATAAATTCCGGAATCAAACCAAACTTACGAAGATCTTCCGGCTGTACATCGCCGAAGATGTCTTTGGTTTCGGCCTTGTTGGCAATTGGCGAACCGAAGCCAATTCCCTTCTTGCCCTCGCGCGAGGCGATGATCTCCTCAAGCCCAGCAAATGCTCCAGCCACAATGAAGAGCACGTTTGTGGTGTCGAGCTGGATGAACTCCTGCTGAGGGTGCTTGCGGCCGCCCTGAGGAGGAATCGATGCAACGGTTCCCTCAAGAATCTTGAGAAGCGCCTGCTGAACGCCCTCACCAGATACGTCGCGGGTAATCGAAGCGTTCTCCGACTTACGTGAAATCTTGTCGATCTCGTCGATGTAAATGATTCCGGTTTCGGCCTTCTTCACATCGCCATCGGCAGCCTGAAGTAGTTTGAGCAAAATGTTCTCAACGTCTTCGCCAACATAGCCGGCCTCGGTGAGGGCTGTGGCATCGGCAACGGCGAACGGCACATTGAGCCTCTTAGCCAGAGTTTGAGCAAGGTAGGTTTTTCCGCAACCGGTTGGGCCAACCATCAGGATGTTCGATTTGGCAATCTCAATGTCGTCGTGTGCTTTGCCAGCCGCGGTGAGAGTTCCGTGAGAACGAAGACGTTTGTAGTGGTTGTAAACAGCAACCGCCAAAGCCTTCTTTGCCTGGTCTTGGCCGATTACGTACTCGTCGAGGAAAGATTTGATTTCGCGAGGCTTAGGAAGCTCTAGGTCTTCGATGCCTGATGCAATGATGCCCTGGCCGAGCTCTTCTTCAATAATTTCGTTGCAAAGCTCAACGCACTCATCACAGATGAATACACCGCCACCGGCGATTAGCTTGCGAACCTGCTTCTGGCTCTTTCCGCAGAAAGAACACTTCAGGATCTCGCCCGACTCTGACAACTTGCTCATTGTCTAACTATATATCGCAGGGTAGACAAAAAGGGCGAGCAACGCCCGCCCTTTTTGCACAAGTATTTACTGGTTTTTGCGGCTGGTTAGAACCTGGTCGATCAAGCCGTACTCCAGCGCTTCAGACGCAATCAGGATCTTGTCGCGGTCTAGATCGCTCTTAACCTCGGAAACCGAACGCTTCGAGTGCTTTGAAAGGGTCTCTTCCAACCACTCGCGAAGACGCATGATCTCTTTTGCCTGAATCTCGATGTCTGAAGCCTGACCTCGGCCAGACTCACCTGCCGATGGCTGGTGAATCAGAACACGCGAGTTTGGCAGAGCCAAACGCTTTCCAGGAGCACCGGCAGCCAAGAGCACCGCAGCGGCCGAAGCGGCCTGACCCAAAACAACAGTCTGAATCTGTGGGCGGATGTATTGCATGGTGTCGTAGATCGCCGTCATCGCGGTGAACGAACCACCTGGAGAGTTGATGTACATGGTGATGTCGCGGTCTGGGTCTTGCGACTCCAAAACCAGAAGCTGAGCCATGATGTCGTCTGCCGAAGCGTCGTCCACCTGAACACCTAGGAAGATAATGCGGTCTTCAAACAGCTTGTTGTATGGGTTCTGCTCGCGGTATCCGTAGCTGGTGCGCTCCGTGAACGAAGGCAGAATGTAGCGGCCCTGAGGGTTTAGAAATTCTGAATTCATGGTTTTCCCTTAGTTGGTTCCTACGCCGGTGGAACCTGCGGCGTGCTTCTGAATGTGGTCGATGAAGCCGTATTCCAAAGCTTCCTGGGCGGTGAACCAGCGGTCGCGGTCTCCGTCTTTCATAACCTGCTCAACAGTCTTTCCAGTCTGCTCAGCGGTGATCGAAGCTAGCTGCTTCTTCATCGAAAGAATAAGTTCGGCCTGAGTCTGAATGTCGTCGGCGGTTCCGCCGAAGCCACCCGATGGCTGGTGCAGTAGAACGCGAGTGTTCGGGGTAGCGTAACGCTTGCCCTTGGTTCCCGATGACAGCAAGAACTGACCCATAGATGCACACATGCCGATACCAACGGTCACGATGTCGTTTGGCACGTACTGCATGGTGTCGTAGATAGCCATACCAGCGGTGATCGAACCACCTGGAGAGTTGATGTAGAGGAAGATGTCTTTGGTTGAGTCTTCGGCTGCCAGAAGCAGAATCTTGGCACAGATCTCATTCGCCATGTCATCGCGAACCTCACTGCCTAGCCAGACAATTCGGTCCTTAAGTAAACGTTCGAATGCGCTGTTGCGATCGAATCCTGCGTCGGCCATAGCCAATCTCCTTCTGTGGTTGCTAGTAAACGATAACCGCTGAGCCCGACAAAACGGGTGCGTGTTCGCTTAAGGCAAAAACCCGAGTCGCAAAGACTCGGGCAATCGCTCAAAAACTACTTAGTCGTGGTCGTGACCCTCGTGTGAGTCGGCAGCTGGAGCAGCCAAAACGCCGGTTAGGTCGATTGCCTTACCCTTTTTGTCAACTACCGTTGCACGAGAAAGAACAACGCCGAGAACCTTGCGGCGAGCTACTTCAGCCACCACCGAAGGAATCTGGTTGTTCTGGTCCATGATCTTGATGAACTCGTTTAGGTCCATGTTGTACTGCTGAGCCGAGTAAGCCAAGTACTCAAGAATGTCGTTCTCGCTTGGCTGGAACTTCTCTGCTTCAACGATTTCGTCGAGAATCATCTGAAGCTGGAACTCGCGAATCGAGTCTGCGGTAACTTCCTTGCGGTGAGTTTCGTCTTCCAAACGGCCTTCGCCCTCTAGGTGACGGTTAACCTCAGCCTCAATGATCTTGTCGGAAACAGGAACCTGAACCAATTCCAGAAGCTTCTCGGTTAGTAGATCGCGTGCCTCAACACCCTGACCATAAACCTTGGACTTCTCAACCTGAGCCTCAAGGCCCTTCTTCAGTTCGGCAACGGTGTCGAATTCGCTGTAAAGCTTTGCAAATTCGTCGTTTAGTTCAGGAAGTTCGCTTTCCTTCACTGCAAGAAGTTTCACGGTGATTTCAGATTCCTTACCGGCCTGCTCACCGCCAACTAGCTTCGATTTGAAAACGGTGGTCTCGCCAGCGGTAAGAGTGTCTAGAGCCTCGTCGATGCCGTCAACTAGGTTGCCAGCGCCGATCTCGTAAGAAATGTTCGAAGCCGAGTCAACTTCCTTGCCATCGATAACAGCCGAAAGGTCAATCGAAACGAAGTCGCCCTTCTTAGCAGCGCGGTCAACAGTCTTTAGGGTGCCGAAACGTGAGCGAAGCTTGTCTAGTTCCTGGTCAACCTCAATCGGAGCAACCTTTGCTTCAGCAACTTCTAGCTTGATGCCGTCGTATTTTGGAAGCTTGATTTCCGGACGAACCTCAACCTCAATGGTGAAAACTAGGTCACCTTCAAAAGTTGCCTCGTCTGGAGTCTTCTGAACCTCAACCTCAGGGGTGCCCAGCGGGCGTAGCTTCTCAGCGATCATTGCCTGCTGGAACAGTGGGTTCAAACCATCGTTGATAGCGTGAGCCAAAACAGCACCGCGACCAATGCGCTTGTCGATGATTGCCGCTGGAACCTTGCCCTTACGGAAACCAGGGATGTTCACACCTTCAGCGATGTGCTCGTAAGCGTGATCGATGCTAGGACGAAGCTCTACTGGAGTTGCCTCCACGGTTAGCTTCACGCGAGTTGGGTTAATACGTTCGACAGATGTCTTCACAGGTTTTCTCCGTAGGTTGGCCAAACGGCCTTAAATAAACGACCACAATCAACTGGTCGGGATGACAGGATTTGAACCTGCAGCCCCCTGTTCCCAAAACAGGTGCGCTACCAAATTGCGCCACATCCCGTTGCCGCTCTGAAATTTCTCAAAACAAAACAACCTAAGTAACTCTATCCCATAAGATAGGTCAGTAAGTAAGTTTTCAAAAGAAAACCCTTGCGGGTGTAGCTCAATGGTAGAGCCTCAGTCTTCCAAACTGATGGTGCGAGTTCGATTCTCGTCACCCGCTCCAATTACTTCTGGCACTTGGGGCAGAAATACAGCTTTCGCCCAGCCATAATCTCTAAAGCGATGTTCGTTTTACATTTTCGGCATGGTTCGCCGTTTCTTTTATAAACGTGATGACGTTCGGGCTTGCCCGGATCTTCATCGAGAAAACCGTCGCGAGTGAGCATTACGCCGTGAATAACTCCCAAAGCTAGTAAGGCAACCGAGTCTTTCCAGAGCTCCCTGATTTGCTTCGGCGTAAGTAGATTTCCTGGAACGTGTGGATTGATTCTGGCTCGGTAGAGGATCTCGGCTCGGTAAACGTTGCCAATACCGGAGATAACTTCCTGATTCATAAGCAGCAGACCGATTGAAGTCTTTGAAGCTGCAACTCTCTGCTGAAAACGCTTGAACTGGGAGCCGTCGTCGGGGTTAAGCGGGTCTGGACCAAGACGGTTTTCTAGCTTCGTTAGTTCTGGTGCTTCGATGAGTTCGCAGATAGTTGGTCCGCGGAGGTCGGCCATGTCTTTGCCTGTGTAGAAGCGGGCTCTTACTTGGCCTTGAACTTCTGGGAGTTCACCCTTTTCAAGCTTTTCGAAGCGCCATTTGCCATAGATGCCAAGGTGAATGCGCAGAGTTTGACCGTTATCGAAATCCAAGAACATCTGTTTGCCAATTGCCCAAGCTTTGGTGAGTTTGGAGCCGGAGATAAGTTTGGCGCTCGCGGTGAAGCGACCTTGCGGGGAATCTACGGTGAGTTTCTTACCGGCAAACAACTTGTTGAAGTTGTTTGCTATCCGATGAACTGTGTGACCTTCTGGCACTTAGAGCTGAACTTCGCCTGAGGTTTCGTAGATGCCAATCTTGCCAATGCGGCGAACGTGACGTTCGTCGTTGCTGAATGGCTCGGCTATGAAGAGCTTGATTAGGTGAAGAACTTCTTCTTTCGTGTGCTGGCGGGCTCCGACGGCAACCACGTTGGCATTGTTGTGTTCCCGAGCAAGTTTGGCGGTTGATTCGTTCCAAACCAAAGCTGCGCGAATACCCTCAACCTTGTTTGCCGCGATCTGTTCGCCGTTTCCCGAGCCGCCAAGCACGATTCCGAATGCTTCAACACCGGCTTTTTGGTCGGCAGTTACCGCGAGCGCAGCGTTAATGCAGAAACCTGGGTAGTCGTCTAGGGCGTCGTAGGTTGCTGGCCCGTGGTCGAAAACGCTGTGGCCATCTTTGGTTAGTTCCTCAATCAGATAGTGAGAAAGCTCTAAACCTGCGTGGTCGGTGGCGATGTGGATGCGCATAGTGTCTAGGCTAGTGGAGAACCCATTATTGGATTGATAGGAAACTACAAATGCCAGGTGAAAACCTAACCAGAATTGAAGCCGCCGACCGCGCGAATCTACTCAGTGTTGAGTCGTATCGCATTGAGTTGGATCTAACGACTTCGGAGACCACTTTCCGATCTATTACCACCGTGCGCTTCGATGCCAAGGTTGGTTCGTCGACCTTCATCGACGCAATCACCGAAACCGTGCACTCAATCACGCTGAACGGTGAATCGCTTCCTGTTTCTCTCGCCGATGGCGTTCGTATTGAGCTACCTAACCTGGCTGCTTCGAATGAGCTCGTGGTTGATGCCGACATGTTCTACATGAACACCGGTGAAGGCCTACACCGCTTTGTTGACCCGGTTGATGGTGAGGTTTACCTCTACTCACAGTTTGAGGTGCCAGACAGTCGTCGTGTGTTCGCCGTTTTCGAGCAGCCAGATTTAAAGGCAACTTTCCAGTTCGTTGCTACCACCCCGGCTCACTGGACTGTTATCTCCAACCAGACCACCCCTAAGCCAGTAACTTTGGCCGATGGCAAGGCTCTATGGGAGTTCACCCCTACCCCACGCATTTCTTCTTACATCACCGCGCTTATTGCTGGGCCTTACGTGGGCGAGACTTCGTCGCTGGTTTCTTCAAATGGCAAGACCATTCCACTTGGCTTCTGGTGCCGTTCATCTTTGAAGCAGTATCTAGACCACGACTACCTGTTCGACATCACTCGCGCCGGTTTCGAGTTCTTCGAGAAGACCTTCTCAACTCCTTACCCGTTTGAGAAGTACGACCAGATCATGGCACCTGATTTCAACGCAGGAGCCATGGAGAACGCTGGCGCTGTTACCTTCAACGAGATCTATGTATTCCGTGGCGCTTCGTCTGAGGCTATTCAGGAACGTCGCGTTGTGACCATCCTTCACGAGCTAGCTCACATGTGGTTCGGAGACCTAGTTACCATGCGCTGGTGGAACGACCTATGGCTCAACGAGTCATTCGCCGAGTACACGTCAACCCTGGCTACCGCTGAGGCAACCTCATGGGATGAAGCCTGGACCACCTTTGCTGCCGGCGAGAAGGCTTGGGCTTACCGAGCTGACCAGCTATCAACCACTCACCCAATCGTTGCTGAAATCAACGACCTTGAAGACGTAATGATCAACTTCGACGGCATTACTTATGCCAAAGGAGCTTCTGTTCTCAAGCAGTTGGCCGCTTGGGTTGGTCGCGATGCTTTCAACACCGGTGTTGCCGAGTACTTCAAGAAGCACGCATTCGGTAACGCTGTTCTAGCCGACCTATTGGTTGAGCTAGAGAAGTCATCTGGCCGCGATCTGAAAGCTTGGTCGAAGCAGTGGCTGGAGACCGCCGGAGTGAACAAACTCGAGCTAGACCTAGAAGTCGACGACTCTGGCGTAATCTCCAAGTTCAACATCCTGCAGTCGGCTATTGCCGAATACCCAACCATTCGCGACCACCGCATGGCCGTTGGTTTCTACAACCTGGTCGACGGCAAAATCGTTCGCACCGAGAAAGTAGAGCTCGATGTTTCTGGTGTTTCAACCGCCGTCCCTGCATTTGTTGGAAAGGCTCGCCCAGATCTAATCCTTCTAAACGACGACGACCTCGCCTACGCCAAGATTCGCCTAGACGATGCGTCTTGGAAGTTTGCTCTTGAGAACCTAGACAAGTTCGAGGATTCTCTTGCTCGCACCATGATTTGGATGGCTGCCTGGGATGCAATGCGCGACGGTGAAACCCCTGCTCGCGACTTTGTGGATCTAGTGCTTAACAACATCCAGTCGGAGACTCAAGGCTCGGCACTACAGACCCTGCTTCGCCAGTTGGTTACCGTTAGCGCCTACTACATCGCCAGAGACACTCAGGATGCAACCTTCACCAAGGGCGCAAAGCGTCTATGGGAATTGGTTCTCGCCTCCGAGCCTGGCAGCGATGCGCAGTACATGTTCCTGAAGTACTGGGCCATCTACGCTCGTGGAGAGTTCGCCGACACCATGGAACAGCTTCTTTCTGGCGAATTGCAGCTGCCGGGTCGTGTAATCGACCAAGACCAGCGCTGGTGGCTCATCATGTCGCTGGTGGCAGTTGACCGACTTACCAAAGCAGACATCGACGCCGAGCTTGCAAGAGACAACACAGCAAACGGCCAGAAGTTCGCTTTCCACGCCGAAGGTAACCTACCTGGCAACAAGCAGGCCTACTTCGACCGCCTAGTAAATGACAAGGAACTCTCCAACACCCTGATTGGTGAAGGTGTTATCGCATTCCAAGAGCACTGGGATTCAAACGACTTCGTTCCTTTTGTTGACCAGTACTTCGAGATGGTGTTGCCAGCTTGGGAGAACCGCACCTTCAAGATTGCTGAATACCTAATCGAGGGCCTCTACCCAACCGCTCTGGCATCGGATGCACTAGTGAAGAGAACACAAGACTTCATCAACAGCCCAGAAGTGTCGTCAAAGCCAGCCTTGAAGCGCATTTTGATGGAGAACCTCGACAACGTAACTCGAGCTCTCAAGGTTCAGAAAGCCGATAAGAAATGAACACCGCTTGGTTCACCGAATTCTGGGTTACCTACCAGACCCCAATTCACATCGTTCTGATTCTGCTGATTGCAATCATCGGACGAGCGCTGCTTTTGGTTTCGGTTCGCCGAGTGGTTTCAGGCGTGGTTTCAGGCGTTAAGTCGGAAGCTAAGGCTGTTGCCGAAGACGCCGAGTCTCCCCTAGCCAAAGCCCGCGTGATTCAGCGAACCAAAACCATCGGTTCGGTGCTTTCCAACTTCATCACCTGGGCGATTGCTCTGGTGACTCTAACCATGACCCTCAACGAACTAGGGGTTGAAGTTGGCGCTCTAATCGCCGGTGCTGGAATCTTGGGTGCCGCGGTCGGTTTCGGCGCTCAGTCGCTGGTTCGTGACCTAATCAGCGGTCTGTTCATCGTGTTCGAAGACCAGTTTGGCGTTGGCGACGTGGTTGACCTTGGTGAAATCAAGGGTGTCATTGAGGCTGTTGGCCTCAGAGTCACCCAGGTTCGCGATGTTGAAGGAACACTTTGGTATGTGAGAAACGGTGAGATCGCTCGCGTCGGTAACAAATCACAGGGATTCAGCCGAGTAATCGTAGATCTTTCGTTTGAAACAAACGTCGATGTTGAGAAGGCTAAGTCCGTTCTGCTCTCAGCAGCTGCCGCGGTTGCTAAGTCGAAGACTTCGAGCGAACTACTTATCGGAGCAGCTGAGGTTTGGGGTATTCAGGCCATTTCGGGAGACGCATTGGTTATTCGCCTAGTTCAGCAGACCACCGCCAAAGGCGTCGACGACGTGGCGCAGGAACTTCGTACAGCGCTCGCGGTTGAACTAAAGAAGTCGAAACTCTCTCTAGCCTCAACCGGAAACAACTTCACTCTGAATCTAAAGAAATAACTTGGACGAGTTTTTCTTCGAACAAATCGGCGGAACCGAAACGTTCCGAAATCTAGTCGACAAGTTCTATGAAGGCGTTGCCGAAGATCCCCTACTTCGCCCGATGTATCCCGAAGAAGACCTAGGACCAGCCAAAGATCGTCTTCGCATGTTCCTCGAGCAGTATTGGGGCGGACCACGCACCTACTCGGAACAACGGGGACATCCGCGGCTACGCATGCGTCACAGCGTTTTTCCGATTACCCCTGCCGCAAAAGACGCCTGGTTAAAGCACATGCGTGCAGCGGTTGATTCGCTTGAGTTGTCGCCTCTGAACGAAGCAACCCTCTGGGATTACATGCAGAGCGCGGCGATCTCCATGATCAACAAAATGGAACGTTAGAGGCTCTGTGCAACCTTCGACAGAATGTGCCCGTTCATTGGGCTGAGGCGAACCCAGCCTTGAGTTTCGTAGATAGGTACCGACTCGTTTTCGGTTAGAAAGCCAAGACCGGCTGCCACGAAGGCGGCTCCGGTTGGAACGTTTGAGTCGAACTGCATTGATCGTCCCCAGATTTCACCGCGGATTCGAGCGGCAATTGGGCCACCTACGGATTCTGGCAGTGAATCGGCAACTTCGGCGATGCCAGCTTGAGCGATTTCGGTGAGCAGTTGTTCTGGAACCTCACCAATTTGCTCCCAGCCGCTGCGAGGTGGGGAAACTCCAGCCCAGGCGGCTCTCGAGGCTTCGGGAAGTACTACTAGGTACTTGCCTTTCCAATTCTCGTCGTTGGCTGAAAGTGCGGCCAAGCGGTCGAGAACAGCGGTAATTGGAACAGTGATGTCCACTTCGGCGTCTTCGGCTAATTCACTAGTGCGTAGGCCTAGAACGGTTGGGCCCTTCTCCATCAGGCTGCCGGCGAAAATTGGTGCTACGTAGCAAGCCAGGATGTTTCCGAATGCGCGAAGACGGGTGTGACCCTCTGGGTCAAGTCTTTTTGCGCGGGTTAGGTAGGACTGAAGGTCGAGCATTGAATCTCGGTCGGCAAGGGTGAAGTTGTTTTTCATCTTTACCTAGACTAAACCTATGAGCACCGAGATACCGATTCCTACCGATCCGCTGGCACACCTTCTTTCCACTCTCGATTTGAGTGCTGTTGAGAGTAGCGGTTCTGGTGAAGACGTCTTTGTTGGGCAGAGTCAGTGGATGCCTCACGGCCGTGTTTTCGGGGGTCAGGTGCTGGCTCAGGCTTTGGTGGCGGCAACTCGCACTATCGATGGCATTCGCCCGGTTCACTCGCTTCACGGTTACTTCCTTCGGGCCGGAGACATTCGGCTACCGATTACTTTGTCGGTTGATCGGCTTCGTGACGGTCGGTCTTTCTCAACGCGTCGCGTGCAGGCGTTTCAAAACGAAGAGCCAATCTTTTCGATGATTGCCTCGTTCCAGGATGTTGACCCCGGGTTAGACCACCAAGACCTCTTCCCCTCAGGCATTCCGTCGCCGGCTACGCTGCCTTCAGCTAAAGATTTACTCGGCGATATTGATCACCCGGTAGCTCAATATTGGGCGAATGCTCGTCCATTCGACATGCGACACGTGACTGAGCCGATTTACTTCCAGGTTTCCGGAGAGCCGGTGGCACACCAGGCAGTTTGGATCAAGGCATTGGGCACATTGCCGTTCGATCAGGCCATTCACACGGCGGCGTTGGCATATGTTTCTGATTACACGATTCTTGAGCCGATATTTCGTCGTCATGGAATTGCTTGGACGCATCCTGGTTTGAAGAGTGCGAGCCTAGATCACGCGATGTGGTTCCACCGCCCGGCTAGGGCCGACGAATGGATGCTTTACGTGCAAGAGTCCCCGAGCGCACAGGGCGGTCGAGGACTCTCACTGGGACGCATTTTCAGCCAGGACGGCTTACTTTTGGCAACCGTTGCCCAGGAGGGCATGGTTCGCGTTCCGGAGGTTTCTTAGTCGCGAGTTAGGCGACGGTAGGTGGAGCGGTGAGGCTTCGCAGCTTCAGCACCTAGACGCTCAATCTTGTTCTCTTCATAAGACTCGAAGTTACCTTCGAACCAGTACCACTGGTCGGGGTTGTCGTCTGAGCCTTCATAAGCGAGGATGTGGGTTGCTACGCGGTCTAGGAACCAGCGATCGTGGGTGATCACCACAGCGCAGCCTGGGAACTCGAGTAGTGCGTTCTCAAGGCTTCCAAGTGTTTCCACGTCGAGGTCGTTGGTAGGTTCGTCGAGCAGAAGAACGTTTCCACCTTCCTTGAGAGTTAGCGCTAGGTTTAGGCGGTTACGCTCACCACCGGAAAGAATTCCGGCTGGCTTCTGCTGGTCTGGACCCTTGAAGCCGAAGGCTGCCACGTAGGCACGTGAAGGCATTTCCACGTTTCCAACCTGCATGTAGTCGAGGCCGTCCGAGACAACTTCCCAGAGACTCTTGTTTGGGTCGATTCCGCCACGAGCCTGATCGACGTAGGAGATCTTTACGGTTTCACCGATCTTGAGCTCTCCGCCATCGGCTTTTTCAAGACCGACGATGGTTTTGAACAGGGTCGACTTACCAACACCGTTCGGGCCGATAACTCCAACGATTCCGTTGCGAGGAAGCGAGAAGGTTAGGCCGTTGATTAGTGAGCGACCGTCGAAGCCCTTCTGGAGGTTCTTGGCTTCGATGACCACGTTTCCAAGGCGAGGGCCTGGTGGAATCTGGATCTCTTCGAAGTCGAGTTTTCTGGTGCGATCGGCCTCGGCTGCCATTTCTTCATAGCGAGCCAGACGAGCCTTCGACTTGGTCTGGCGAGCCTTTGGTGAAGAGCGAACCCATTCGAGTTCGTCGCCCAAACGCTTGGCCAGTTTGGCGTCTTTCTTGCCGGCAACTTCCAAACGCTCGCGCTTTTTCTCCAGGTAGGTTGAGTAGTTACCTTCGTATGGGTAGGCGCGACCGCGGTCTAGCTCCAAGATCCATTCGGCAACGTTGTCGAGGAAGTAACGGTCGTGAGTTACGGCAAGAACTGCGCCAGGGTACTTGGCTAGGTGCTGCTCGAGCCAGAGAACCGATTCGGCGTCTAGGTGGTTAGTAGGTTCGTCGAGAAGTAGAAGGTCTGGCTTCTCAAGCAGAAGCTTGCAGAGTGCAACACGGCGACGCTCACCTCCGGAAAGGTGAGTTACCGCGGTGTCGCCAGGAGGGCAACGAAGTGCATCCATGGCCTGTTCTAGTTGGTTGTCGAGGTCCCAGCCGTCAACGTGGTCGATCTGTTCCTGTAGCTTGCCCATTTCTTCGAGCAGAGTGTCGAAGTCGGCGTTTGGGTCTGACATGGCTTCCGAGATTTCGTTGAAGCGAGCCAATTTGTCTTTGGTTGCTTTAACGGCAAGCTCAACGTTTCCGAGAACGGTGAGGGTTTCATCCAGAGGCGGTTCCTGCATGAGCATGCCAACGGTGTGCTCTGGGCTTAGACGCGCTTCACCGTTACTCGGCTGGTCTAGGCCGGCCATGATCTTCAGAACGGTTGACTTACCGGCACCGTTTGGGCCGACGACGCCGATCTTTGCCCCTGGGTAGAACGCCAGGGTTACATCGTCGAGGATGACCTTGTCGCCGTGCGCTTTACGCGCCTTGATCATCTGGTAAATAAATTCAGCCATGAAAATGCCCTCTGCCGATAAAAGTTTGCTTTGGATAAGTTTATCCTGCGTAATCTTCGGCAGAGGGCATCGGCCAGGCACCTTCGAGGGGGAGGTCTGGTGCCTGGGGTCTATTTCGCTAGCGCGAGTTCTTTTTCTTCCGCTTCTTCGGTTTCGGGACTGTCTTCCTCCGTAGGTTCTGGAAGATCAGCAGCTTCACGAACCAATACGGTTCGGGTGAAGGCAGAGTTACCCCAGCAGAGGTCGTGGCCCAAAGAATCGGCTTCGATTTCAACCGAAGTTCCAGCACGTTCGCCGTTATCCCAATCACGAACGCGTAGTTTTCCGGTAACTAGAACGCGCTCGCCCTTAGAAACCGAACCCGCGGTGTTGATCGCCAGCTGGCGGAATGCGGTAACGGTAAACCAGTTGGTCTCTCCGTCGACCCATTTGTTTAGTGTGCGGTCGAATTTGCGGTGAGAAGCCGCGATACGAAACGAGGTGATTGGCAAGCCATCTTGAGTAACTAGATGACGAGGAGTGGTGGCAACCAGGCCGGCCACGGTAACGAGTTCTGACATTTTTCCTTCCTTGAGGTAACCGTTGTTGATTTACCTGTAGGAAGTTTGAAACGAAAAACTGCTCGAAAACGAGTGAGTTTAAATCTGTGGAAAACTACTTCGCGAACTGGCGGAACTTCTCGCGAACCTTGGCCATTTTCGGCGCTACCACTGCGGTGCAATAGCCCTGACCTGGGTTTTTGGCAAAGAAATCCTGGTGATATTCTTCGGCTGCCCAGAAAGTTTCGGCAGGGCTGATTTTCGTAACGATCTCGCCGTCCCAGATGTCTTTCGCCCGCTCGAGGGCGGCTTCGAACTCGGCCTTCTCCCCCTCGCTGCGGTAAAACATGTCGGAGCGATACTGGGTTCCGATGTCGTTACCCTGTCGGTTAAGCTGCCTCGGGTCGTGGAGGGTAAAGAAGATGTCGAGGATGATTTCACTCGAGATCTCGTCATCGTTGAAAAATACTTCGGCAACTTCGGCGTGGTCGGTGGTTCCGGTGCACACGGCTTCGTAACTTGGGTTATCGATCTTTCCACCCATGTAGCCGCACATAACGTCGGTTACGCCCTTGAATTGCATGTAGGCGCTGTCTAAGCACCAAAAACAGCCACCGGCCAAAACGAAACTCTTCATGTCTCTAGCCTAGAGTGAGAGCATGAGTTACGAAGCCAAAGCAGACCGTTACGACACTATAAAAACTCGCCGAGTTGGCAACAGCGGGCTGATTTTGCCCGAAATCTCCCTGGGCCTTTGGCACAACTTTGGATCCGTGGACGATTTTGCTAATCAGAAGGCGATTTTGCACCGAGCTTTCGACCTCGGCATTTTTCACTTTGACTTAGCTAACAACTACGGGCCAATTCCTGGAAGCGCCGAAGAGAACTTTGGTCAGCATCTTCGAGATGGTCTGGGTAAATACCGTGACGAACTGATCATCTCGTCGAAGGCTGGCTACGACATGTGGCCGGGGCCGTTTGGCGAATGGGGTTCACGCAAATACCTCACCGCTTCGCTAGATCAGAGTTTGAAGCGTATGGGTCTTGAGTATGTTGACATTTTCTACTCACACCGCTTCGACCCAAACACTCCTCTAGAAGAAACCATGGGCGCGCTGGCCAAGGCAGTTCACGACGGCAAGGCACTCTACGTTGGAATCTCAAGCTACTCGCCTGCCGACACCTCTCGCGCCGAGGCCATCCTCGACGATTTGGGCGTTCCGCTGGCTATTCACCAGCCGCGCTATTCGATGTTCGACAGAACTCCGGAGAACGGATTGCTTACCGAACTGGAACGAATCAAGGTTGGCGCAATCGCTTTCAGTCCGCTGGCTCAAGGGCTCCTTACGGACAGATATTTTGCTGGGATTCCAGATGGCTCTAGGGCCTCAAAGGCGGTTTTCCTAAATGAGAACCAGGTGACTGAAAAGTATTTGGAAACCGCACTCGCGCTTAACGAAATTGCCAAGCAACGAGGGCAAAGCCTCTCGCAATTGGCTCTGAGCTGGGTGCTAAGGCACGGCATTGTTTCTTCTGCTCTGATTGGCGCGAGTTCGGTGAAACAGCTTGAGTCAAACCTGGCTGCTTTAGATGCAGGGCCGCTAACTGCTGAGGAATTGTCGCTAATTGAACCGCTAGCGGTTCACGGATTAGGCTAGCGCGCCACCATCGTGATGCCCTGAGGCACAGCACGGATCCACTCGCTCGGAGGCAGATCAACTCGCTCGTAATCTGCGTCAGGGGTTTGCACAAACATCGTGGTTGAACCGCCGCCGTCTAGCATCACAGCCTGAGTGGCACCCATTTCCTTCAACCACTTAGCCAGTTGGTGAACGGTTGAACCGCCGAGTCGGAATCGATTGAATACGTCGGCCGAGTTTCGAACTCCCATGGTGGTGTTGGCAAACCAAACATCCCCGTTTTCGTTCCAACCCATGGCGTTTCTAGGACGAACATCTTCGTGGCTTGGTGAACAGTGAGCCGTGACCACGCTGTTGATGATTAGGTTTTCGCGATTGCCAAAAGCCGAGTAGAGAGGAACATCCTTTTTGATTTTGTAGGTGTTCTCAATTTTGAGTTTCGCGCCTACTTTGAGAGTTCGAACAGCCTCGGCCGATCGAACTCCAACCTGCAACACCAACTGCTTGGAGCCCACGTTCACCGAGCGTCCGTCTTTGTAAATTTTGGTGATCACGCCGTCTAGATCTGTGACAACCGTGGCAGCGAGGCGTGAAGTGGTTGGGTAAAGCTTGCTGGTGAACAATACGACACCAACTTTGATGTTTACCCCGCGGTGGTTAATCGCTCGGATCGCAAGACTTTCACCCGATGGCAAAGTTACCGAACCGGCTGGTGCAATCGACGTGCGCAAGAACTTAGTGGTTTTCGCTTTAGCCGGCTTTACGTATTCCACCGAATCGCCCACCTTTAAGGTTTTCAGGGTATCGGCGCCAAGGCCGTCGGCAACAAACACATAGTCACCGGGAGTAGAAGGAGGCTTGAAGTCGGTTGCAGCGCGGCTAGAAGTAACCACCCCGTTTGAGGCCTTTACTACATAAGAAACTTTAGGTAGCCCAAAAGTGTTTTTGAAGTTGTTGTATGCGCCAATGGCATTGGTCGCAAGATACTGAAGGTTCAGCCCTTGGGTAGCAATTTTCTTGTCATTGGCCAAGATATGAGATTTACCTTGAACCCCGGTGCGTTCGTTGGCAGCACTCTCAACAACGCCAACAATTGCGGTTGGCTCGCTCGGCGAGTAAACGAATTCTTGATCTTCTACCATCGCGCTGTACAGAAGATTTGACCCACGAAGTTGGAAGAAGTCTCCGTTCACATAGGCAACGGCATTAATTTTTGCGGCAAGTTTTTTCTGGGCGCCGACGTTGCCAATTTGTGCAAAAGTTGGGGCAATTTTAACCTGGGCCAGGCTGGATTTGGAGTAAGAGAGCCTGGTTCTCCAAATTTGGCCGCCATTGGTTTTTCCGGCCGCCCAGTCGTAGGTTCCATAAACGCCCCCACCAACCAGTGGAGACTCTTTGTGTTTGGCGGCGGTGTCTAGGGAAGGAGTTTTGAGGCAATTCTTCACTTCTTCAGTGGGAATTAACTTTGACGAATCGATTTCGTCGATTTCAAGAGGAAGTGGCACTTCAGTTTCTGCAAATGTCGACTCCTCCGGAATCTTGGCACAAGCGGAAAACGTAACAAGTGAAACTGCGACGAACGCGAGAACACCTAAACGTTTGATTTTGCTTGACATGGTTGCAATTTTACTTTGGAAACCTGAACATCATCTGGAAATCACGGCCACGCCAATTGGAATCGAGCGAACCCACACTCCGTCGGGAAGATCAACCCTCTTGTAGTTGCCGCCGAGCTTGGCAATCATGGTTGTGGATCCCCCGCCGTCGAGCGATACAGCGTTGGTGGCACCCTGGTCTTTAAGCCAATCGGCCATCTGATGAACCGTTGACCCGCCTAGCCGGTATCCGCCTTGACCCCCGTCGTTCCAATCACGGCCCATGGTGGTGGTTGCAACATATACGTTGCCGTAATCGTCCCAGCCGATAGCGGTTCTGGGTCGAACCGTATCCGAATTGCCAGAACAAGGGGCAAGCAAAACTCCCTTGGAAATCAGCGTGGCTCCGATTCCGAAAACGGTGTCGTAAGAGTTGCCGCTAGTTGTTTTGAAGGTGCGTTTTATCGAAACTTTGCTCCCAACCATGAACTCCGCGGCTTTACTTCTGGCGCTGCCGTAAAACTGCACCACGTAGCCCCCGCTTGGGATAGAGACATTACTGCCTGATGACGAAACCCTGGTAACAACCCCATTGGTCGCAATGACCACGGTGCCCCCGCCAGTTGGTGGCGCTGCGTCGTACTCGTCGTCGAAAAGCACAGCGCCGCTCGCATATCCCGACGACCAGAAATTTACCGCTGAAATTGTGGTGAGCGTTTTGCCCGCAGTGTTGGTAATAACCCCGGATGAGACCACGCTGTCTCTGGTAAGAGACGCAATCTTGCCGGTAGGCGTTGAGAATCTAAAGCTGGCGCCCACCGGTATCTTGCGAATGCTCGTTGCCGCACTACCGGTTGCCGCAAATAGATACCCCGACCTCGGGCGAGCCGAAGTTCCATTCGGGTAAACCCGCACAACTTTTCCACTAACCACCGAGATCGCCGCCGCTGAAGGTGGAAGCGATGCAGAAGAATAGGCCGCGCTGTAGGCAACGATGTTTGACCCGGAAAGCACCCGTAAATTCACTCCCGAAACGGTGAACTTTTTTGAACCCCAGGTTGCCACAGACTTTGCCCGAATTCCCGTTTTAGAAGAGGCACTAACGGTGCGGATTCCGAGAATCTTTGACTTTTCCTGAGGCGAATAAGCCAATACCGAACCACGAGCCACAGCTGAGTAAGGCATCCGGCTAGAGAAATCGAAGAAATCCCCATTCACGTGCACTATGGCGTTCACATCTCTGGCTAGAGAAAACTGGCTTCTATCGCGCAGGTAAGCCGCAGTTGTTGGGGTAAGGGTTGTGTAGTTGAGACTGGTTTTAGATACCGTGAATCGAGATTCATAAGGCGAAGAGTTACCCTGCCCGGCCCGAAATGAAAAGCGGCTAAGGGTGCCGCCCTGGTCTAATGAATCAGTGGTTTTGGATGCCTTGGTTAGAGATCTGGTTACCTCACAGCTGGCCGCCTGAGCAGGAGAGATTTGAGCGGTCGAATAGAGCACGGTAGCGGCAATTGAGGCGATGGCAACCGCCCGAACTGCCGTTT
>JBEGUF010000017.1:0-12562 GCA_041179025.1 Actinomycetota bacterium
CCCTTGGTCTTTGGCTCAATAGCAACCGAGATAACAGGCTTCGGGAAGGTCATCGACTCAAGAACAACGGTCTTGTCTGGGTCGCAAAGGGTGTCACCGGTGGTGGTGTCCTTTAGACCAATGACGGCGTAGATGTGGCCAGCGGTTGCGAAGTCAACAGGGTTTTCCTTGTTGGCGTGCATCTGGAACATCTTTCCAATGCGCTCTTTCTTACCCTTGGTTGAGTTAAGAAGCTGAGCACCGGAGTCTGCCTTACCCGAGTAAACGCGGATGTAGGTTAGACGACCGAAGAATGGGTGAGTCATAACCTTGAACGCTAGGGCGGCGAATGGTCCGTCGGCCTTTGGTTCGCGGGTGATCTCTTCTTCTTCGTTGTTTGGGTTGGCGCCTACGATAGCTGGCACGTCTAGTGGCGAAGGAAGGTAGTCGATAACTGCGTCTAGCATCGGCTGAACACCCTTGTTCTTGAAGGCAGAGCCACAAAGAATTGGGTAGATTTCCGAGTTGACGGTTAGCTTACGAATCGCGCCCTTGATTTCGGCTTCGGTAAGTTCTTCTCCACCGAAGTACTTCTCCATAAGAGCTTCGTCGGTTTCAGCAACGGTCTCTAGAAGAATCTGACGGTAGTGGTCGGCCTTCTCCTGAAGGTCGGCTGGGATTGGCTCGATTTCGTACTTCGCGCCCATCTCAACGTCTCCGCGCCAGGTTAGAGCCTTCATCTGAACGATGTCTACAACACCCTCGAAGCTGCTCTCGGCACCGATTGGGATCTGGATAACTAATGGCTTAGCACCTAGACGGTTGATGATCGTGTCTACGGTGAAGTAGAAGTCTGCACCAAGCTTGTCCATCTTGTTTACGAAACAGATACGAGGTACGTCGTACTTGTCGGCCTGACGCCAAACGGTCTCAGACTGAGGCTCAACACCTTCTTTACCGTCGAACACTGCAACGGCGCCATCTAGGACGCGGAGCGAACGCTCAACCTCAACGGTGAAGTCCACGTGTCCTGGGGTGTCGATGATGTTGATCTGGTTCTTGTTCCAGAAACAGGTGGTCGCAGCCGAGGTAATGGTAATACCGCGCTCCTGCTCCTGCTCCATCCAGTCCATGGTGGCTGCGCCATCGTGAACTTCACCAATCTTGTGAGTGATACCCGTGTAAAACAGGATGCGCTCAGTGGTGGTGGTCTTACCTGCATCGATGTGAGCCATGATGCCGATGTTGCGAACCTTGTTTAGGTCTGTAAGCACGTCTTGTGCCACGGTTGCCTCCGGAAGTTGATTGTTGCTGTGGAAAGTTTTACTGCTGAAATAGAACGACCGCCTACCAACTTTTGGGTCAGTAGGCGGAAGTTCTGCCTACTACCAGCGGTAGTGGGCGAATGCTTTGTTCGACTCGGCCATCTTGTGAGTGTCTTCGCGACGCTTCACTGCGGCACCTAGGCCGTTTGATGCATCGAGAATCTCGTTCATTAGACGCTCGGTCATGGTCTTTTCGCGACGGGCCTTCGCGTAGCTAACCAACCAGCGCATAGCTAGGGTGTTAGCACGGTGTGCCTTTACTTCGATTGGAACCTGGTAGGTTGAGCCACCAACACGACGCGAACGAACCTCAACGGTTGGACGCACGTTGTCTAGCGCCTTCTTTAGAAGGGTTACAGGCTCGCCACCGGATTTCTCCTTAGCGCCTTCAAGTGCGCCGTAGACGATCGACTCTGCGATTGACTTCTTGCCATCCAGAAGAATCTTGTTCACTAGCTGGGTTACAACTGGTGAACCGTAGACAGGGTCTACGACTACAGGCTTCTTGGTTATTGGACCTTTACGAGGCATTACTTACCCTTCTTTGCACCGTAGTGGCTGCGAGCCTGCTGACGGTTCTTAACTGCCTGGGTGTCTAGTGCACCGCGGACGATCTTGTAGCGAACACCCGGTAGGTCCTTAACACGGCCACCGCGGACTAGCACCATTGAGTGCTCCTGAAGGTTGTGACCTTCACCCGGGATGTAGGCGGTTACTTCGATACCGTTTGAAAGCTTGACACGGGCTACCTTACGAAGAGCCGAGTTTGGCTTCTTCGGGGTGGTGGTGTACACACGGGTGCAAACGCCACGGCGCTGAGGACTGGCCTTAAGCGCTGGGGTTTTAGTCTTGGTGACTTTAGCCGACCGACCCTTGCGGACCAACTGCTGAATTGTTGGCACTACTACTCCTTGTTAATTCCGTGGAACATCCCCGGAAGGTTTATTTTGCTGGCCCACCGGAAGTTTCCTCGGTTTAGGGCGTCCGTGCTCGAAAAGCACATCAGCCACTAACTTTACCGAAGATACTCCGGTGGGTCAAATGGAATTTGTTATTCGGTGGCCGAATCGCCTACCTGATCGAATTCTTCGATCGAGGTAAACGCTAGGCCGGTGGTTCCAAACGATGACAGATCTACCTCGTCGTTCTGGACAGGGGCTGCCCAGATACGGTTTGGATACATCTCGTTCTTAGCTTCTTCGGTTGCTTCAACCTTGATGTTACGGTAACCCTTGAGTCCGGTTCCAGCAGGGATGAGCTTACCGATGATGACGTTCTCCTTCAGACCAACCAGTGGGTCGGTACGACGGTCAAGAGCTGCCTGAGTTAGAACTCGGGTGGTCTCCTGGAACGATGCTGCCGATAGCCATGACTGAGCCGCTAGTGAAGCACGGGTCATACCCATAACTTCTTCACGAGCCGATGCAGGCTTCTGTCCGGCTGCCACAACTTCGCGGTTGTTCGCTGCGAAGGTGTTGCGGTCGATGATTTCACCAGGAAGCATCTTGGTTGCGCCACCGTCTACAACGGTGACCTTTCCAAGCATCTGACGAACGATAACCTCGAGGTGCTTGTCGTGTAGTTCTACACCCTGAGCACCGTAGATTGCCTGAACACCGTTGATGATTTCCTGAGCGGCAGCCTTGCGTCCCTTGGTTGATAGCACTTCGTGCGGGATTGGGGTTCCGTCTACTAGGTAGTCACCGGTCTCCACTGCCTGGCCAACCTCAACGACTAGGTCGTTTAGGTCGGAGATAGTGGTGATTGGCAGCTCTGGATCTAGCTTCTTGAAGGTCTTTGAAGTGGTACGCGAGAAGCTGTAACGGGTTGCTAGATCCTTGGCGTCGGCCAAAGCCTTCTCGCCCTGAGGTACAACTCGGATCTCGTACTTCTTCGCGGTTCCCTTGGTCTCAACCTCGCGAACATCAACCACACCAGGCCAGAATGCCATTACAGCAACCTTGCCCTGACGGTTCCATCCGATACGTGCCTCGAGTAGGTCGGTAACACCGGTTAGACCCTGGGTGATGTCGTAGGAAATTGCACGTTCAATACGCATTTCCACACCACCGATACGCTTCTTAATAACCTGCTTCTTCTGCTTGTCAGAAGCACCACCGGTGTGGAAGGTACGCATAGTTAGCTGAGTACCTGGTTCACCGATCGACTGAGCAGCGATAATACCGATGGCTTCACCAAGCTCAACTGCATCACCAGTTGCAAGCGAGGTTCCGTAACATGCGGCACAAACACCGTGCAGTGCAGTACAGGTTAGAACCGAACGAATAACAACCGAGTCAACCGACGACTTGTTGGCGTCTTCTGCCTGGATTGCGTTTAGAAGGCTCTGGTTTACCACTTCGCCAGCCTTAGCCAGAACGTCTTTGCCGTTCAGGATTGGCTCGGCTAGAACACGGTGAAGAACCGAAAGCTCTAGTACGTTCTTGTTCCACTTGAAGGTGTCGGTATCGGCATCGTATTCCTTGATTTCTTTCTCAAGGCCACGGTCGGTACCACAGTCTGGTTCGCGAACGATAACGTCCTGGGCTACGTCGACCAAACGACGGGTTAGGTAACCCGCGGCAGCAGTCTTCATAGCGGTATCGGCGTTACCCTTACGAGCACCGGTTGCGTTAATGAAGTATTCGTTGGCGGTTAGGCCTACGAGGTAGTTTCCCTTAACCGGCATCGGTGCGAAGTCACCGGAAGCGGTGGCCACTGGCCCACGCATACCCATGATCGAACGAATCTGGATCCAGTTACCACGAGCACCAGAGGTAACCATCTTGTAGATGGCGTTGTCTTCTGGGATCGACTTCTTTAGAAGCGCTTCAATTTCGATGGTGTGCTTGTTCCATAGGGTTCCAAGTGCGTCACGACGCTCAACTTCGGTCTTCTTACCGAGTTCGAAGTCGTCCTGAATCTTAGCGTGCGACTTCTCACCATCGGCGATGATGTCGGCACGGTCCTTGTGGAACTGCTTGTTGTCGAAGTTTGCGTCCGAGATCGACATCGAAACACCCGAACGAGTGGCCCAGAAGAAACCGGCATCCTTGATGCGGTCTAGAGTCTGAGCTACCTCAACACGTGAGTTAC
Source organism: Actinomycetota bacterium (assembly GCA_041179025.1). Classification (GTDB taxonomy): domain Bacteria; phylum Actinomycetota; class Actinomycetes; order Actinomycetales; family Microbacteriaceae; genus Rhodoluna. The sequence goes on from JBEGUF010000017.1 coordinate 4,401, forward strand.
GACGCTCAACCAGTTCGGTTACGATCTGGCTGATCTCCTTCTTGCCAATCTGCTGCTCTACGTAACGGAATCCTGCAGGCAGGGTCTCGTTGAATAGCGCGCGGCCGAAGGTGGTCTCGCGAAGTTCACCATCTAGGCGGATACGGATCTTGGCCTGAAGGTCGATTGCCTTCGAGTCGAGAGCCATCTGAGCCTCAGCGATCGAACCGAAGGCCTTGCCCTCACCGAGAGCACCTTCCTTCACGCTGGTTAGGTGGTAAAGACCGATGATCATGTCCTGGGTTGGGGTTGCAACCGGACGACCGTCTGAAGGCTTCAAGATGTTGTTCGATGCCAACATCAGAACGCGGGCTTCAGCCTGAGCTTCCTGAGATAGAGGCACGTGAACAGCCATCTGGTCACCGTCGAAGTCGGCGTTGAACGCGGTACAAACTAGCGGGTGAAGCTGGATGGCTTTACCTTCAACCAGTACCGGCTCGAAGGCCTGGATACCCAAACGGTGCAGGGTTGGTGCACGGTTTAGTAGAACCGGACGTTCGCGGATAACTTCTTCAAGAACTTCCCAAACAGCTGCGCGTGAACGCTCAACCATCTTCTTGGCAGCCTTGATGTTCTGGGCGTAACCCTGCTCTTCTAGGCGCTTCATGACGAAAGGCTTGAATAGCTCGAGGGCCATTAGCTTTGGAAGACCACACTGGTGCAGCTTCAGCTGTGGACCGACAACGATTACCGAACGACCCGAGTAGTCAACGCGCTTACCCAGTAGGTTCTGGCGGAAACGACCCTGCTTACCCTTTAGAAGATCGCTTAGCGATTTGAGGGCGCGGTTACCGGTACCGGTTACTGGGCGACCACGACGACCGTTGTCGAACAATGCGTCAACAGCTTCTTGAAGCATGCGCTTCTCGTTGTTGATGATTGTGCGAGGCACGGTGTCTAGTTCCTGGAACTTGAGTAGACGGTTGTTGCGGTTGATCACGCGACGGTACAGGTCGTTTAGGTCGGAGGTCGCGAAGCGCCCACCGTCTAGCTGAACCATCGGACGAATTTCTGGTGGCAACACTGGAAGCACGTCTAGAACCATGGCAACCGGCGAGGTGTTCGACTCAATGAATGAGCTAACAACCTTTAGACGCTTGATTGCGTAGGTCTGCTTGGTGCCCTTCGAGTTGTTAATCAGTTCTTTCAACTCGTCGCGTACTTCTTCAAGCTTGAAGTTCTGAAGCATCTGCTTGATGGCTTCAGCACCGATCTGCACGTTGAAGTAGTCACCGTAGTAGTAGTGGAATAGGTCGAAGATGTCATCGTACTGAATGAGCGTTCCGGCCTTGGCGGTGAGGTGCATACGCCATGCCAACTGCTCGCGCTGTAGGCTCTCGCGGCGCTCACGACGACCGTACTCACGAACAATCTTGTCGGTCTTCTTCTTGAAAGCAGCCTGCAGGTCGCGGATTGCTTTTACCGAAGGAGCCTCTAGAGGCTTCTGGTTGAAGAATGCTTCAGGGTCTTTAGCCTCAGCGGTAACCAACTGGTCGATGCTCTTGTACATGTCGGCCAAAACCCACTCTGGAGCTTCCCAGAAGTGAGCAGCGGTCTGCATGCGGTAGCCCTCGGCCTCGAGTGCAGCGATTTCGTCGCCGGCGGCTTCGCGAAGCTCTGCTTCACGGTCGTCCAGCATCGAAACGATTCGACCCAGGTAGTCTTCGCGGTCTAGCGAAGCGTTCTGAGCTAGCTCGTCTTCGAAGCGTTCCATAACTCGGTACGCAGCGAAGTAGATGATCTTGTCTAGGTCTTTTGGAGCTAGGTCAAGTAGGTAACCCAAGCGGCTAGGAACACCCTTGTAGTACCAGATGTGAGTTACCGGAGCGGCTAGGGTGATGTGACCCATGCGCTCGCGACGAACGTTCGACTTAGCTACCTGAACACCACAGCGCTCACAAACGACGTCCTTGTATCGGGCGCGCTTGTACTTTCCACAAGAACATTCCCAGTCCTTGGTAGGGCCGAAGATGCGCTCACAGAACAGGCCGTCCTTCTCAGGCTTGAGAGTGCGGTAGTTGATGGTTTCTGGCTTCTTTACTTCACCAGCCGACCAAGAAAGGATATCTGCAGAGGTGGCTAGGCCAACTCGGATTGCTTCAAAAGATTCAACTTGCATTGTTTTCTACTTCTCTTTCTTAGTAGTCTCGGCCAGAGAATTCGTTGTCGATTGATAGCGATTCGTTGCGGGATAGGTTGATGCCCATCTCCTCAGTTGCACGGTCGCTTGCGAACTCGTCTTGGTCTTTCAACTCAACGGCGTTGCCGGCTGCGTCTAGAACCTCGATGTTTAGGGCCAGCGATTGCATTTCCTTGGCAAGAACACGGAAGGATTCTGGAATACCAGGAGCCTGGATGTTCTGACCGGTAACGATCGCCTCGTAAGTCTTGATACGTCCTGAAACGTCGTCCGACTTGATGGTTAGCAGTTCCTGAAGGGTGTGAGCGGCACCGTAGGCCTGTAGGGCCCAAACTTCCATCTCACCGAAGCGCTGTCCACCGAACTGCGCCTTACCACCGAGTGGCTGCTGGGTAATCATGCTGTAAGGACCGGTTGAACGAGCGTGAATCTTGTCGTCAACTAGGTGGTGCAGCTTGAGGATGTACATGTAACCAACCGAGATTGGTGCTGGGAACGGTTCACCCGAACGGCCGTCGAACAAGGTAGCTTTACCGGTTTCGTCAACCAGCTTCTTCTTGTTGTCGGTCTCCCAAGCGCTCTTGTTGGTCGATGCTAGAAGGCTTACGATTTCGTCCTTGTCGGCGCCATCGAAGATTGGGGTAGCAACCTTGGTGCCGGCTTCACCCTGCTTCATACCTTCAGGCAGACGCTTTAGGTTCTCGGCAAATGCCTTCGACAAACCTTCTACGTTCCAACCGCGGCTGGCAATCCAACCAAGGTGGAGTTCTAGTACCTGACCGAAGTTCATACGACCTGGAATACCTAGTGGGTTTAGCACTACGTCTACCGGGGTTCCGTCTTCTAGGAAAGGCATGTCTTCAACCGGAAGGATCTTAGAAATAACACCCTTGTTACCGTGACGACCAGCGAGCTTGTCACCTTCGGTGATTTTACGCTTCTGAGCGATCTGAACAACCACGCGGGTCATTACGCCTGCGCCTAGATCGTCCTTGGTTACGATTACGAGGTCTTGCTCGTTGGTGTGTGCAGCCGCGTACTCTTCGGTGGTGAAAACCTTCACACCGATGATGGTGCCGCTCTCACCGTGAGGTACCTTCAGCGACGACTCGCGAACTTCGCGACCCTTGTCGGCGAAGATTGCACGAAGCAAACGCTCTTCAGCAGAAAGCTCGGTCTCACCCTTAGGCGTTACCTTACCGACCAGGATGTCACCCGAGCGAACCTCAGCACCAACGCGGATGATTCCACGCTCGTCTAGGTGAGCAAGGGTTTCCTGGCTGATGTTTGGTAGGTCGCGAGTAATCTCTTCGTCGCCGAGCTTGATGCTACGAGCTTCAACTTCATACTCTTCGATGTGGATCGAAGACAGGGTGTCATCTTTAACCAGGTTCTGGCTCAAAATGATCGCGTCTTCGAAGTTGTGACCTTCCCAAGGCATGAACGCAACAAGCAGGTTCTTACCCAGAGCTAGTTCACCGTTGTCGGTGGCAGGCCCGTCGGCTAGAAGAACTCCCGCTTCAACGCGGTCGCCCACGTTTACCACTACGCGCTGGTTGATTGCGGTTCCCTGGTTTGAGCGCTCGAACTTACGAAGTTCGTAGGTTTCGTGCTCGCCATTGTCGCCCATGACGGTGATCGACTCGGCGTTTACGTCTTCAACCACACCGGCGGTGTTGTTGATCACGATGGTGCCTGAGTCGAACGCTGCCACGCGCTCCATGCCGGTACCAACGTAAGGAGCTTCGCTTCTTACCAGTGGCACAGCCTGACGCTGCATGTTTGCACCCATTAGTGCACGCGACGAGTCGTCGTGCTCAAGGAAAGGAATTAGCGAGGTCGAAACCGAAGCTAGCTGACGAGGTGATACGTCAATGTAGTCGACGGTCTCGGCATCTGCTTCCAGAACCTCTCCGCGCCAACGAGCAACAACCTTTTTGGCTGCGAAAGTCTTGTCGGCGTTTAGTGGAGCCTCGGCGATACCGATAACCTTGCCAGCTTCTGCAGCGGCGTCTAGGTATTCGATCTTGCCGGTGACTTTACCGTTGGTGACCTTGTTGTAAGGGGTTTCGATGAAACCGAAGGTGTTGATGCGGGCGTAAGCGGTTAGCGAACCGATTAGACCAATGTTCGGACCTTCTGGGGTTTCAACTGGACACATACGACCGTAGTGAGATGGGTGCACGTCACGTACTTCCATCTGCGCACGCTCACGAGCGATACCGCCGGGCCCTAGGGCTGAAAGACGACGCTTGTGGGCGAGTCCCGCAAGCGGGTTGTTCTGGTCCATGAACTGTGACAGCTGAGAAGCACCGAAGAACTCCTTGATTGCTGAAACAACCGGACGTAGGTTGATCAGGGTCTGCGGAGTTATCGCTTCGATGTCTTGAGTTGACATACGCTCGCGAACCACACGCTCCATACGGCTTAGACCGATACGAACCTGGTTCTGGATTAGTTCACCAACCGAGCGAATACGACGGTTTGAGAAATCGTCGATGTCGTCTGAGTTCACATCGAGGGTTACCTTCTTGCCGGCCATTGGCACGGTGAAAGTTTCGGCACCCTGAGAACCGTTGGCAAGTGACATGTCGAAGTAAAGAAGGTACTTCAAAGTACCAACGATGTCTTCGACCGACAGAGTAGTGGTGGTGCCTTCAACGGCTAGACCCAACTTGCGGTTGATCTTGTGACGACCAACCTTGGCTAGGTTGTAGCGCTTGGTCTCGAAGTAGGTTGAACGCAACCATGCTTCGGCAGTTTCAGGACCCGCAGCTTCGCCACGAACCTTGCGGTATAGCTCGCGAAGTGCGTCTTCTTTCGAAACAATTGGGTTGGCGAAAGCCTTCGACTCGTCGTATGCCAAAGTGTTAGCCACTAGGTCTACGTCGTAGTTCCAGCCCTTTTCAACAACGGCCGACTCAACGTCTTTGAACTCGGCTTCAATCTGCTCCTTCGAAAGACCTAGGGCCTTTAGGAAGATGGTTGCCGAAACCTTGGTCTTGCGGTCTACCTGCACCTGAAGGATTGGCTTACCGAAACGCGACATAGGCTTGCGGTCTTCGCGAACCCATTCGGTTAGGAACTCTAGGTAAGAACCACGGCTAGGAATGATCTGGCCCTTGTTGTTACGGACGTCCAGGTTTCCGGTGGTGTTGGTTGATACCGAGAAGTACACACCAGGTGAACGAACGAGCTGCGAAACAACAACACGCTCGGTGCCGTTGATCACGAAGGTACCGTCTTCGGTCATGACTGGGAAGTCACCCATGAACACGGTCTGGCTCTTGATTTCACCGGTGATGTAGTTGGTGAACTCAGCCTTGATGTAGAGAGGCTTGGTGTAGCTCTTACCCTTCATCTTGCACTCGTCTGGCGAGTGGGCTGGGTCGTAAAGTTCTGGAGCACTGAATGCAAGACCCATCTTGGCCTGCTCAGAGTTGTTGTTGTCTTCGATTGGCGAAAGCTCTTCGAAGATTTCGGTCAGACCGTTTTTAGCGTCTGGGTTGAGTGCACGCCATGAGTCGTTGCCTACCAGCCAGTCGAAGCTCTCGCGCTGTAGCTTGAGCAGGTCGGGAACTTCAATAGGTTCCGTAGTTCTGGCGAATGATGGACGTTTTGCATCACGAGTGTTGGTGTTTTTTGCGTTCTTCGCAGCCAAGTGAATCCCTCCAAGGGAGTTTCGTTAGATGTGCCGGTGGGAGATCGCAACCCATTACCTTGAGTGTCGCCGAAATATGCGTCACGGCCACGCCAAAATATGCGCGACGGGTGATAGGGAGCAAAGTACTACTCTATAACGATTCGCAAACAAATGACAAGATGAACTTTTAAAAACTTAGCAAGACGCTAAAGAGCTATTTATCTCTTCTGCCACTGCTTCCGGGTTTTCCACGGACAAAATCACACGAAGATAAGGTTTTCCGCTCAAATTCAGCTGAAGTGCAGGCTTTCCAGCCCGAACCACAAGAAAATCAGCTCCACCTTTGCGAAAGAACCGGCCCGCGTAATAAACGCCGGGTAGAGCAGTCCCCACGCGCATCGCCCAAGAAATACCGGTAAAAATCGATCTCGCTTTACCTGGAACTACCTCAGCCCCACGAATCGAAGTAACCGGAATCTCGAAATCGCCTGAAATCGACCAGATCTTTTCGGCCAGGGTGAGCTTCACACTGATGCCTTGATTACTGACCAGAACCTTTGCCATAACTTCAACCTACCAATTGTTGGAACTTTGGATGTGTCGGTTAACAAAATCAGCGGGGTGCATGATGAGCCTGCCATTCCAAGGGCTTTCCGAGATCAGATCATTGTCGCGAGTGACTAGAATTTTGGCGTCGACTGCTTTCACTAGGTCGAGGATGTAATTGTCCTCGTGATCTTTGAGATCGAAGACTGTTCGGGGTGGCTCGACTACCTCTCCTTCAGTCTCTAGCACCAACTCAACTATGAAGTTCAGATATCTTTCAACTAGTTCGGGTGAATAGCCCTGCTCAGAGAAAATGTCTTGAAGATTTCGAATTATGTGGGGCGACAGGTAGAGCTGATACCGCTCGGCATCGAAAATCACAGATAGAGCATCCGCGGAATCATTACCGCTACGCGGCGGAATCTCTTGAATCTCTGGAAATACTGATCTCGAGCCAATCACATCCGCATAAATATTTATGTCTAAGACTATTGCTATGCGGCTAGCCAATTCTTCTGCGCGCTGCCTTGCACATGTCGAGGATTTCTTCCTGTGAAAAGACTTTGCCCTTTATTTCTTTTCTAAATTCGTCCTGTATCTCCGTAAAGCGTTTTTGCCACCGCTCTCGGCGCATCTTCTTTATCACCACGCGCAAAAATTCCGAACGGTTTCCACCGCCGTAATACTCCACAAGTTCGTCTAACACCTTGCGATCTTCATCTGCAATCGCGAAGCCAACAGTCTTGGCGGCCATTCGAATCCTTCCGTATGCAACTCGTATGCAACATTTTATCGAATGGAAGAAGCAAGCGAAAGTGCCCTAAAGGAATATGTGGAAAAAAATAAAAAACCAGACCCGAAGATCTGGTTTTATAGTGGCGGTGACGGTGGGATTTGAACCCACGGTACGCTTTCACGTACACAACATTTCGAGTGTTGCACCTTCGGCCGCTCGGACACGTCACCGTGAACTAGGCTACTACATTGGAGGGTTACATGAGCACTGAAGGTTCTACGAGAGCAATCCTGGCAGCGCTAGGAGCCAACGCCGGTATCGCGGTTACTAAATTCATCGCCGCTGGTATCAGTGGCTCGGCATCGATGTTTGCCGAGGGTATTCACTCGGTTGCCGACACCGGTAACCAGATTCTTCTTCTGCTCGGTGGAAAGCGCGCCAAGCGCAAGGCAACCCCAACCCACCCGTTCGGCTATGGCCGTTCACGTTACATCTACGCGTTCATGGTTTCCATCGTGCTGTTCTCGGTTGGTGGCATGTTCTCGATTCTCGAAGGTGTTGAAAAACTCAGTCACCCTCACGAGCTAACCGATGCTTGGATTCCACTGACCGTGCTTGGCATTGCAATTGTGCTGGAAAGCTTCAGCCTTAGAACCGCCCTCAAAGCTGCCAAAGAGGTACGCGGACGCACCTCTCTATACAATTTCATCCGCCATGCCAAAAGCCCAGAACTTCCGGTGGTCATCCTTGAAGACATCGCCGCTCTCCTAGGTTTGGTTTTCGCCTTCGGTGGCGTTGGCCTTACCGTGCTAACCCACGACGCAGCCTGGGATGCAATCGGCACCCTGGCCATCGGCGCTCTACTTATTGCCGTGGCAATCGTTTTAGGTATTGAAACCTCGAGCCTGCTGGTTGGCGAAGGCGCAACCTCAGGCGACACTGAGAAAATCGCTAAGGCACTTCGGATGAGCGATGGCGTTGAAGACATCATTCACATGAAGACCCTCTACATAGGCCCAGACGAACTAATGGTCGCAGCAAAGATAGCCGTGAAGTCA
>JBEGUF010000018.1:0-2611 GCA_041179025.1 Actinomycetota bacterium
TGGCGGTGAGCGCGGTGGAGACCACGGCGGCTTCCAGATGCAGCCAATGCCTGCCCCAAGCCAGGGCTAAATAGCCTCACAAAGTAGTGCGCGGTGAGAGTCGCCCACTCTGGTAACTATCAGGGTGGCGGCTCTCTTCCCCTTTAACTGAAGTTCTTTGCGCAGAACCTCTGGCACTATGTCGCTGCCACGTTTTTTGATTTCCAAGACGCCGATACCGAGTTCTTGCAGGCGTGCCTTCAGCTTTTTGCGATCGAAGGCCATGGTTTCCAAAACCTTGAACCCTCGAAGCCAAGGGCTTTCAACGGCTTCATCGGATGTTAGGTAGGCAATCTCCGGGGCGATTAGGCCCAGGTCAAGCTGTTCGGCTAGCACTCCAATTAGGTGCGATCGCACCACCGAGTTATCGGGCTCGTAGATGAACTTGCCAACTTCGCGCAAGCTTGCGTGAGCCGGATTACGGTTGGCGCTTTGTAATTCGTGCCTAGTGCCGCCTGCGATCAACAGAGCCGATCGAGCAACTCCCGGCCTTGCCAGCGAACCAAACCACAGGGTAAGTTCCACCAAATCACCGTGATCCGAAACCCACTGAGCTTCGCAGTCATCCGGAATTGCTTCATGCGGGTGGCCGGGACCGAGCTTGATACCGGTCGGGCGCGCTCTGGCCTGCGCCAGGATCCAATCGAAGTTGGGCGAAAACTGAGCCGGGTCGTATTTGCGAGCCGCTCTTTCCCTGCCCGTGCCCAGTTCTCGTCTGGCTGGATCAAAAAACTGAGATTCAAACTCGGTGAGATCGATTGCGGTGACGTCCTGGTTCAACACCTTGGCATTTTCAAATGGCGCCAGGTTATAGGTGGCGCAGGCAGCGGTGACCTCATCTAACTCAACTGCCACCACGTTCAGATCCACGGCAGCGAAGGCCAGGGCTTCAGATCCAATGCCACAGCCGAGGTCGGCCACCTGCCGAATCCCGTTGGTTCGGAAACGGCCGGCGTGCAAAGCCGCCACCTGAAGCCTTGAGGACTGCTCGAGTCCGTCTTCGGTGAAAAACATCGATTTGGCAAATTCCCCAAACTTGGTCGCCCCTCTGGCGCGCAATTTGGCCTGGGTCAGCACGGCGGCAACAAGGCCGGCGTCGTGGCCTTGAGCTCGAAGGCGGGAAACGGATTTGACGACATCCAGTTTGGTGTCGATAGCCACCTTGGCAAGCAGTGCTTGCCCTTCGGGTGACAGCAGTTTTACAAAGTCGCCATGGAGCATGAACCAAAACTAGCACTCTACTTGCGCGAGTGCTAACGGTGATTTACACTTGAACCGTTGCCCAATCGGCAAAATCCCAATGATTTATAAAGAAGAGGTCAATGTGTCGGTAACCATCAAGCCACTTGAAGATCGCATCGTCGTTCGCCCACTAGAGGCAGAGACCGTAACCGCATCGGGTCTGGTAATCCCAGACACCGCCAAAGAGAAGCCACAGGAAGCTGAAGTCATCGCTGTTGGCCCAGGTCGCGTAGACGACTCTGGCAAGCGCATTCCAGTAGATGTTGCTGTTGGCGACAAGGTTATCTTCTCGAAGTACGGCGGCACCGAGCTGAAGTACAACAACGAAGAGTACCTAGTGCTTTCGGCACGCGACGTGCTTGCGATTGTTGTTCGCTAAGCCCAAAAGCTAAAAGAAAATCCCGCAAGTTCTCACTTGCGGGATTTCTTATTTTCGGAGGGTTACTTTGCCGCTCCGGCTGCAGTTGCGGTTGGAACCTCAACTAGGCGACCGGTTTTCACGTCGTAGATGTATCCGTAGACCGGGATATTCTTTGGAACCAGCGGGTGGTTCTTGATTCGTGCAACATCCTCGGTAACGCTTTGAGCCTGCTCGGAAATGGTTAGCCAGTCGATGTACTTGGCTTCGGCCGAACCTGGGCCGGTGCCCACATCGTAGAAACCCTCGGCTCCTAAAGCGGCGGTCTCTAGGCTGTTCGCGAGTAGGCCGCGAATTACCTCATCGGTGAAGAACTCCATACCGCAGTCGCTGTGGTGGATTACGAACCATTCCTTGGTGCCCAAAAGCTTGTAGGAAATAACCAGCGAACGAATGGCGTCGTCTGATGCGCGTCCACCAGCGTTACGGATTACGTGAGCGTCACCTTCGCTGAGTCCGGCGTACTTGGCCGGGTCGAGGCGAGCATCCATGCAGGTGAGGATGGCAAATCCGCGAGCTGGCGGAAGAGCTAGTTCAGATTTTGCGCCGAAACTCTCGGCGTAAGCGTTGTTTGCATCAAGTACTTCTTTTAGAACAGACATTTCTCTCCTAGTGGGTAAGGCAAGCAGATTTGAGCTTGTTGAAACTAAGGTAATTGTTTTGTCGAAGGCATTGCCGAATGTTTCGCAATGTGACAGCGCTAGGCTGGGCAAGTGAGTGAAAAGAGCACGGGCAAAGGGTTAGCCGTCGGCCTTTCCGCCTATCTAATCTGGGGCAGCTTTCCGCTAATCATCACCGGTCTAGCCTTCGCGGGCCCCTGGGAAATCGTGGTCTGGCGAATAATTTTCGGATTTCTAACCGCGGCCGCTGTGATCTCGTACCGTCGCGATTTCAAAACACTTTGGACCGTGA
>JBEGUF010000019.1:0-13660 GCA_041179025.1 Actinomycetota bacterium
TCAAGTTAGTCCGGGTGGCGGAATGGTAGACGCGCTAGCTGGAGGTGTTAGTCCTCTTTAGAGGGTAGGGGTTCAAGTCCCCTTTCGGACACTAACGGGTGGTTCATCAAAACAGATGGACCACCCACTTTTTTCTAAGCCCAAGAGAGTGTGAGTTGCAATGGAAACCTTCGTAGGGCTTCTGCGTCATGGGCAAACCGACTGGAACGTGGCCATGCGCTTGCAGGGCATCAGCGACATCCCACTAAACGATTACGGTCGTGAGCAAGCTATCACCGCTGGAAACGTTCTAAAAACAACCGAGTGGACCAGGATTGTGACATCGCCACTCTCTCGGGCTGTAGAGACCGCGCGAATCGTTGCTGCGGCCATTGGACACGAAGAAGTTGAACATTACCCAAAGCTAATCGAGCGATCTTTTGGAGTTGCCGAAGGTCTGTCTTATGACGAATGGCGAGAGCAGTACGAAGATGGGCAAACCGCCCCAGAAGCCGAGTCTCTGATCGACCTGACCCAAAGGGCGAAAGACCTTCTCGATTCACTGGCAACTGATTTCGCCGGAGAGACTTTTCTCGCGGTAAGCCACGGAGCACTGATTCGTCGGCTGATTCACATCGTTAGCGAAGGTGAACTGCCTCGTGACGGAGAACGTTTTGGAAACGCTTCACTAACCACAATGCGACACGACGGCGAGCGTTGGTCGATTGTTAAGTACGACCCTAATCCTCTGGTTTAGACCGAGAAATACTTCGCCTCGGGGTGATGAAGAATCATCGCATCGGTTGATTGCTCCGGATGCAACTGCAATTCCTCGCTCAAGACAACCCCGACACTCTCAGGCTTCAAAAGTTCAATCAGCTTGACTCGATCTTCTAGTTCAGGGCAGGCCGGGTAACCAAACGAGTAACGTGCGCCGCGATACTCAAGTTTGAAGAGGGATTCAACTTCCTCGGGGTCTTCTTCTGAGAAACCGAGTTCATCTCGAACCCGCTGATGCCAATACTCTGCCAAGGCTTCCGTAAGTTGTACAGATAGCCCGTGTAGTTCTAGGTACTCGCGGTACTTATTGTCTGCGTAGAGTTCACCGGTTACTTCCGAAATGCGCTCGCCCATGGTGACCAACTGAAATGGAACCACATCGATTTGTCCCGAATCTTTTGCAGCCACAAAGTCGCTTAGGCATAGGTGCCGGTCGCGCGCCTGGCGTGGGAAAGTAAAGCGCATTCTCTCGGTGAAGGGCTCTCCCCCAGATCCGCCGTCTGTAGCAAGATCCGAAGGGTGGTGAAGAATCACTAGGTCGTCACCGTCGCTGTAGGCAGGAAAATATCCGTAGACGACGGAGGCGTTCATCATGCTCTCGGTCTGAATCTTCTCGAGCCACGCCCGCAGTCGGGGACGACCTTCAACCTCAACCAGTTCCTCGTAGGAGGCTCCGTCGTCGCCTCGTCCAGGCTTCAAACCCCATTGACCCATAAATGTCGCGCGCTCGTCTAGGAAGCTTGCGTAGTCGCGTAAGGGAATGCCTTTGATGACGCGGGACCCCCAGAATGGAGGCTCTGGGATTCGGTTCGTGGCTGAAACGTCTGAGCGCGATGGCATCTCTTCAATAGGAGTTCTAGCGAGAGTCGCACCCTTGGCGACTCTTCTCTTGCGAAGCTCAGGTAACTCGGCGCCAGGTACACCGCGCTTTACCTGCATAATCGTGTCCATAAGCCGAAGACCTTCGAATGCGTCTCTGGCATATCGCACTTCGCCATCAAAAATCTCTGCTAAATCTTCTTCGACATATGCTCTGGTGAGAGCCGCTCCGCCAAGGATAACCGGGTACTTATTGGCCAATCCTCTGGCATTCATCTCCTGGAGGTTTTCTTTCATAATCAAAGTGGATTTCACTAGCAAGCCACTCAGACCGATTACGTCAACGTCGTGTTCTTCGGCAGCCGCAAGAATGTCGTTGATCGGCTGCTTGATTCCGAGATTTACGGTGTCGTAACCGTTGTTGCTGAGGATAATCTCAACTAGGTTTTTCCCGATGTCGTGAACGTCTCCTCGAACAGTGGCAAGAAGGATCTTGCCCTTACCCGACTCATCTGTTTTCTCAATAAGTGGTTCTAGATGGGCAACTGCGGTTTTCATAACTTCAGCCGACTGAAGCACAAATGGCAACTGCATCTCTCCACGCCCGAACAGCTCGCCAACTTCCTGCATGCCAGAGAGCAGGTGTTGGTTGATGATTTCTAAGGCCTTTTGACCTTCGTCGATTGCCTCGTCTAGGTCCTTTTCCAGACCTTTACGCTCGCCGTCGATGATTCGTTGACGAAGTCGCTCGTTTAGAGGCATCGCTGCTAATTCTTCTGCTCGGCTGATTTTCGCTGCAGCCGAATCGACGCCTGAGAAGACTTCCAGGAAGTGCGTAAGTGGGTCGAAGGAAACCAAGCCTTGCTCGTCGTAGGTTCGTCGGTCATAAACAAGACCAAGAGCCGCCTCCAGTTGTTCCTCTGGAATCTGGTGCAATGGCAAAATCTTTGCCGAGTGAACGATTGCTGAGGTGAGGCCTACTTTGGTGCACTCGTTGAGGAAAACCGAGTTCAGAACCTGTCTCGCGGCCGGATTCAGGCCGAAGGAAATGTTCGAAATTCCGAGAGTGGATTGGACGCCGGGAAATTTCTCGTGGAGGGTTCGGATGGCTTCAATGGTCTCAATGCCATCTCGACGTGTTTCATCCTGGCCCGTGGCAATTGGGAAAGTGAGAGTGTCGACCACGATGTCGCTGATAGACATCTTCCAGTTATTTACGAGATCTTGAATCAAACGACTGGCGATGGCAACCTTGGTGTCAGCTGTGCGGGCCTGGCCTTCTTCATCGATGGTTAGGGCAACAACCGCCGCTCCGTGTTCCCTGGCTAGGGGCATGATTTTGGCGAAACGAGAGTTCGGGCCATCCCCGTCTTCGTAGTTGACCGAATTGATAAGAGCGCGACCGCCGTAATTCTCAAGCCCTGCTTCGATAACTGCGGGTTCTGTTGAATCAAGCACTAGAGGAAGCGTTGAGCTGGTTGCCAAACGACTGACAATTGCGGCCATGTCAGCGACTCCATCGCGACCTACGTAGTCCACGCACACGTCAAGAGCATGCGCGCCGTCTCGTGTCTGAGCTTTGGCGATTTCAACACACTCTTCCCAGTTCTCAACGAGCATGGCATCCCTAAAGGCCTTCGAGCCGTTGGCGTTGGTTCGTTCGCCAATTGAAAAGTAGGTGACATCTTGGTCGAACGGTTGATGTTGATAAAGGCTGGCTAAGCCCGGTTCGCTGGAGAGAGTTGGGCGAGAAGAAGTCAACGTAGCCACAGTGGCCGCAATTGCGCTGATGTGAGCGGGGGTTGTGCCGCAGCAACCACCGATTAGACCAGCGCCGAATTCGCGGACGAAGGCACCCTGGGCGGAGGCCAGTTCGTCTGGCCCTAATGGGTAGTAAGCGCCGTCGCCAGAGAGAATCGGAAGACCCGCATTTGGCATTACCGAAATCGGAAGATCGGAGTACTTGGCTAGGTACCTTAGGTGCTCACTCATCTCTGCTGGCCCGGTGGCGCAATTCAAACCAATTGCGTCGATGCCAAGCGCGCTAAGTGTTGTTAGAGCCGCTCCAATTTCGGAACCTAGGAGCATGGTACCGGTGGTCTCGATGGTTACCGAAACTACGATTGGCAACCCAACGCCAAGTTGAGTCATGGCACGCTTGGCCCCGATGATGGCACTTTTGGTTTGAAGAAGGTCTTGTGTTGTTTCAACTAGAAGAGCATCTGCTCCCCCACGAATGAGCCCGACGACCTGCTCCTGATAGGCGTCTCGAAGTACCGAGAACTTTTCATGTCCAAGGGTGGGAAGCTTGGTTCCCGGTCCGATTGAACCGAGAACCCAGCGCTGATCGGGAAATTGATCGGCCACTTCGCGAGCGATTCTGGCGCCGGCCTCCGCAAGCTCTTCAATACGCTCGGGAATTCCGTATTCCAATAGGTTCGCAAAGTTCGCACCGAAGGTGTTCGTCTCAACTGCCTCGGCGCCAGCCTCGAAGTATTTACGGTGAATTTCAGCAATTAGCTCCGGGCGGGTGACGTTGAGAATTTCATTACAACCCTCAAGTTGTTCGAAGTCTTCGAGGCTCGGGTTCGCCTCTTGAATCATGGTCCCCATTGCGCCATCGGCGACAACCACTCGAGTGCGAATGGCGTCTAGAAAATTTTGGGAGCGAATGCTAAACATGTGGCTCAAGTTTACCCCGAGACAAACGCCTAAACTTGTTACATGGCCTCCAACTTATCGCTCACGTCGCTAATGGCGAGTGGTTCTAGGCCAACTCTATCGTTCGAGTTTTTCCCACCCAAGGATGATGTCTCGCGCGCTGCCCTGAGCGGGTCGATTGATGAACTGGCGAAATTGACACCTGATTTTGTTTCGGTTACTTACGGTGCCATGGGGAGTAACCAGGACTCTTCCCTTGAGGTAGTTGAATCACTTTCCGGCCGGTTTCCGACTATTGCTCATCTAACCTGTATTGGAGCCACGCGTGAAAACATCCAGGCGTTATTGGATCGCTATACGCAACTGGGGGTTGCGGGGATTTTAGCCCTTCGTGGAGATAAACCGGCGAATTTCCATTCACTTCCAAATTCTGATTATCGGGTTGCCTTGGATCTGGTCAACCACGCAATCCAGACCTCCAAACTTCCAGTTGGTGTGGCCACTTTTCCTGAAAAACACCCAGAATCCCCTAGCCTCGAACATGACATCCATGTTTTGAGACTAAAACAGGATGCCGGCGCGTCTTTCGCCATGACGCAGTTGTTCTTTTCGCTTGATGCTTTTGACAAGTTAGTAAACGCAGCCAGGTCTGCCGGAGTCACAATCCCGATTGTGCCCGGCGTTATGCCCATCAACAACGTCAAGCAGGTAATGCGAATGGCCGAGATGAGCGGCGCTTCAGTGCCAGGTTCATTGACAGCACAGTTGACTGAGGCGAAAACCGATGAAGACGCTCAGAAGTTGGGCATGGAGTTCACCATTGACCTCGCGGCTAAACTGCTAGCCTCCGGGGCTCCTGGGTTGCACATTTTTACGCTAAACCATCATCGAGCCGCTACGGAAGTAGCTTTAGGCGCTGGGCTCGGCTAAGTAGCAATGTCGTTTACTTCCAATAGTCTTTGAACGTGAACAATGACGAACTATTTGATATCCCTGCGCAAGACTCGTTCCCCGAGTGGGTGAATGAACCGATTGCGGTCTTCGACCTCGAGACAACCGGGCTAGACCACCGAGCATCGAGAATCGTAACTGCCTGCGCTGCACTAATTGATCCGAATGGCGTCGTCATCGGTAACGATCGCGAGTGGCTTGCTGACCCTGGAATTGAGATTCCGATTGAAGCGAGTTCGGTTCACGGGATTACCACCCAATTTGCTAAGGAAAACGGCGTCGACCTTAGAACCGTGGTCTCAGAAATACTTGAAACGCTGGGCGGCTACTTTCGGGATGGAATACCTGTGGTTGCCTATAACGCCCCCTACGATTTCACCATTTTGAGAAACCATGCTGAGATTTTTGGCCTGGCCTGGCCTCAAGAGCTCTCCCCCATAATCGACCCTCTGGTAATCGACAAGAAGGTTGATCGTTACCGTAGCGGAAAAAGGCGCCTGGAGATTGTGGCCGCCCACTACGGGGTGAACCTCGACGACGCACACAACGCGACTGCGGATGCTGTGGCGGCTGGAAGAATCGCCCAGGCAATCGGAAAGAAGTTTGCCTCCGCGCTTCCCAGCACAGCCGAGGAGTTGCACCTAGCCCAGGTGGGTTGGTCTAAGGAATCAGATTTGAGTTTTGCTGATTTTATGCGCAAATCCGGAAAGCCAGATTTCGCAGTGCAAATTGGCTGGCCGGAGAAACCTCTGAACTAGTTAAAAAAAAGAAACCCCCCGCGTAACGCGAGGGGTTTCGAAGTTTGACTAGGCGCCGAAGCCCTTGTAACGTGCGTTGAAGCGCTCTACGCGGCCGGCTGCATCCATGATGCGCTGCTTTCCGGTGTAGAACGGGTGAGACTCCGATGAGATTTCAACGTCGTACACGGGGTATGTGTTTCCGTCTTCCCACTCGATGGTCTTCGAGCTAGTGATGGTCGAGCGAGTTAGAAACGCTACGCCAGAAGCCAAGTCGCGAAAAACGATAGCTTCGTACTTTGGGTGAATTTCAGCCTTCATGAGTATTCCTTGAAAAAGTCTTGGGATGTTGCGATGGCAACCTTTGAAACTATACCAGATTCTAGGGTTCGTACCTAGATTTACTTCGCTTGAACGGAGTATCTGCTGCCGGTCTTCGAAACTTCAAGGGAAAATCCAAAAGTTTTGCTCAGTAGATCTGAGGTTATTACGCGATCGATTTCGCCCATCGCCACTACTGACCCCTCGTGAAGCAGAAGCGCATGGCTGAAGCCGGCTGGAATCTCCTCGAGGTGGTGGGTAACCATGATCATCGCTGGAGCAGAACTCGACGACGCATACTCTCCGAGAAGTGAAACGGTCTGTTCGCGTGCGCCCAGATCGAGGCTTGCAACAGGCTCATCCAGCAAAAGTAGTTCAGGGTCGGTCATCACCGCTCTGGCCAGTTGAACTCGTTTCTGCTCGCCATCACTCAGTGTGCCAAAAGCGCGATCTGCTAGTTCTCCCAAGTTCCACTCGGCTAGAACCCTTCTCGCGCGACGTTCGTCGATGTCTTCGTATGATTCTTTCCATCGTCCGGTAATCGCGTAGCTAGCCGTCATTACGGCATTGAGAACGGTCTCACTATTAGGGATTCTCGACACCAGAGCACTCGATGCGAAACCTACTCTGGTGCGGAGCTCAAAGACATTGGTGCTGCCCAGGGTTTCACCAAGAATCTCAGCCGTGCCGGTGGTCGGCTGAATTTGTGCTGCGGCGACTCTCAATAGTGTCGTTTTACCGGCTCCGTTTGGGCCAATGATCACCCAACGTTCTGAGTCGGATACCTGCCAGTCAACTTTCTGAAGAATGCTCCTGCCATCCCGGGAAACGGAGACGTCATTGAAATTCAAGGTAAAAGACATGACTAGAGCCTAAGCGAATCTTTCGATTGCGTCGCGGTAGACAGCCACGGTGTCTGTGGCAATTCGATCCCAGCTGAACTGCTGCTCAACTCGTGAACGACCAGCAGCTCCCATTGCGACGAGATCTAGCTCCTCAAGAGCCCTAAGCAGGGCTTCTGCCGTATCTGCAACAAACTTGCCTTCATTCAGTGGGGTTCCGCTGCCGTCTAAAACTTGCTCGATAGGAACGAGCAACCCCGTCACCTCATTTTCAACAACCTCTGGGATACCTCCGGTAGCTGTTGCGACAACGGGAATCCCGCAGGCCATGGCTTCAAGGTTCACGATGCCCAACGGCTCATAAATCGATGGGCACGCAAAAACCGTCGCACTTGAAAGAACTGCAATAAGTTCGGTTCGGGTGAGGTGCTTTTCGATCCAGATAACTCCATCGCGTGAAGACCGTAGCTCATTCACCAAATCAATGACCTGCTGCTGTAACTCTTTAGTGTCTGGAGCACCAGCGCACAACACTATTTGCACATCGCTTGGAAGGTCTTTCACAGCCTTAAGTAGATACGGTAAACCTTTCTGCTTTGTAATTCGACCAACGAACAGAACCGAACGTTGGTCGGGGTTTATACCGAGGGTCCTTACCAAGTCGGGGTTCTTGGCCGACTGGAACGCGGCTAGGTCGATTCCGTTATGCACCACCGAAACCTTTGCCGGATCTATTTCCGGGTATGCGCGGAGAATGTCTTCTCTCATTCCGTTGCTCACTGCGATGATTCCAGATGCCGAGTCGTATGCCGCGCGTTCGATTGAACTCGAAACTTGGTAACCACCTCCGAGTTGTTCGGCTTTCCATGGGCGAAGCGGCTCAAGGCTGTGTGCGGTAATCAGGTGCGGAATTCCATGGAGCTGAGATGCGATTTGCCCAGCGAAGTTTGTGTACCAGGTGTGAGAGTGAACTAGCGACGCGCCTGCGATATCTGAGACCATGGCAAGGTCTGTAACCATAGTTTGAATTGCAGGGTTAGCGTCATCAAAAAGGTTCGGATGTAGGTACGCTTTCGTATCTTTTTCATCACGATCATCACCGAAACAGCGAACCTGAACTTCGATTGTTTTTCGGAGTACTTTGACCAATTCACTCACGTGTACGCCCGCGCCACCGTAAATGTTCGGTGGGTATTCTTTGGTGAGTAAATCGATTCGCATAACGCAATGTTAACTACGTTTTGAACTTTGCGAGTACTATCCAAAATATGGCAATTCGAAGAATCTTTGGAATGGTCCTCGCTGGTGGCGAGGGTAAGCGCTTAATGCCGCTAACTGAAGACCGTGCAAAGCCAGCTGTTCCGTTCGGCGGCAGCTATCGCCTAATCGACTTCGCGCTTTCGAATCTAATCAACTCTGGGGTTAGACGAATCGTTGTGTTAACCCAGTACAAGTCGCACTCTCTAGACCGCCATATTTCTCAAACTTGGCGCATGTCCCCACTACTGGGCTCATACGTAGCTTCGGTTCCCGCTCAGCAACGACTTGGAAAACGATGGTTCTCTGGCTCGGCTGACGCCATTCTGCAGAGTATGAACCTGCTTTCTGATGAAACCCCAGACATCGTCCTGGTTGTCGGAGCAGACCACGTTTACCGCATGGATTTCGACCAGATGATTGAGGCGCACATCGCTTCCGGTAAAGGCGTGACCGTGGCTGCAATTCGCCAGCCAATGAATCTGGCCAACCAGTTTGGCATCATCGAAGTGGACGAAAACGACCCCACCAAGATCGCTGCATTCAAGGAGAAGCCATCTGACCCGAGGGGTCTGCCAGACTCCCCTAACGAGGTTCTAGCCTCAATGGGTAACTACGTTTTCACCGCGCAGGCCTTGATTGACGCAATCGAGCACGATGGCACACTCGACGACTCCTCGCACGATATGGGAGGCGACATCATCCCTTACATGGTCGGCCGCCATGACGCTGGCGTTTACGATTTCACCTTCAACGAAATTCCCGGTGCGACTTCTAGAGACAAGAGCTACTGGCGGGATGTCGGTACTATCGATTCCTACTTCGACGCTCACATGGATCTGATTTCGGTTATGCCAATTTTCAATCTTTACAACAACGAGTGGCCAATCTTCACACAGCAGATCAATCTCCCTCCGGCGAAGTTTGTTCATGACGGCGAAGGCAACCAGGGACGCACTACCGACTCAATCGTTTCTCTCGGAACCGTGGTTTCCGGTGGAATCGTTGAGCGTTCGGTTCTTTCTCCATGGGTGAAAGTGAATAGCAATGCGTTGGTTACAGACTCAGTTCTTCTGGACGGCGTCGTAGTTGGTAGAAACGCAACGGTCCGGCGTGCAATCTTGGACAAGTCGGTGGTCGTCGCCGACGGCGCGTCGATTGGTGTCGACGCCCAACGCGATAGAGACCGCGGTTTCACAGTTACTGAAAGCGGAATCACCGTAGTTGCAAAAGGTACGCTTGTAACACCTTGAGTTATCGATTAGTTGTAATGGACGTCGACTCAACGCTCATTCAGGATGAAGTTATTGAGCTGTTGGCCGACGAAGCTGGCGTGCGCGAAGTAGTGGCTGAAATCACCGATCGAGCAATGCGCGGCGAAATTGATTTTGAACAGTCGCTACGAGAGCGCGTTTCAATGCTCAAGGGCTTACCGGAATCCGTGTTTGGGAGGGTTCAGGAGCGAATTCGCCTGAGCGAAGGGGCCACAACTCTAATCAGCGCGGTACACGCCTCAGGCGGGCGCGTAGGCGCTGTTTCGGGCGGTTTCAGCCAGATCCTGACACCCTTAGCCTCAATGTTGAACCTCGATTACCACGCGGCGAATGAACTTGAGGTCGTCGACGGGCTACTAACCGGCAAAATCTTGGGCGAAGTAATTGATAGAGCTGCCAAGGCCCAGAAACTGGAGCTATGGGCAAAAGATTTCGGAGTTGGCACAGAACTAGTTGCGGCGATTGGAGATGGTGCTAACGATCTGGACATGTTCGAAGCTGCCGGACTTTCATTTGCCTATAACGCCAAACCAGCTGTTCGCGAGAAAGCCGACGTTACCATCGATGAGCCAGACCTGAGGCTCGTCATCCCCCACCTCGGCCTCAAATGAAAATTGCCCCACCCTAAGGTGAGGCAATTCCAAATAAGATTACGCGCCGGTTGAGTGCAAACCACCGTCTACGTGGATCATTTCACCGGTGGTAGCTGGGAACCAGTCTGAAAGCAAAGCAACGATCCCCTTGGCTGCAGCTTCGGTGTCGGTGAGATCCCAGCCAAGCGGTGCACGAGCGGTCCATAGCTCTTCCATAGTGGCAAAGCCAGGAATGCCCTTGGCTGCTGTGGTGCGAAGAGGTCCGGCGGAGATTAGATTTACGCGGATACCTTCTGGGCCTAGGTAGCGTGCCAAGTAGCGGCTAACCGACTCGAAGGCAGCCTTGGCAACGCCCATCCAGTCGTAAACCGGCCATGAAACAGTTGCGTCGAAGGTTAGACCAACTACTGAGGAACCTCGGGTTAGAAGAGGCTTAGCCGCCATCGTGATCGACTTGAGTGAATAGGCGGAAACCTGTACGGCTGTGGACACGTCTTCCCATTCGGTCTCCAGGAAGTTACCACCGAGAGCGGTTTGAGGGGCAAAAGCGATGGCGTGCACGATGCCGTCTAGGTGAGGTAGGTGCTCGCGAACTCGACCCTCAAGAGCCGCTAGGTCATCTGCGTTTGTGGCGTCCAGTTCAATAACTGCAGCAGGCTTTGGGAGTCTCTCCGCAATCTTTTGGGTGATTGGTAGCATGCGGCCGAATGAAGACAGAATAATTTCCGCGCCCTGCTCCTGAGCAAGTTTGGCAACGGTGAAAGCAATCGATGCTTCGGTTAGTACGCCGGTTATTAGAAGTTTCTTGCCCTCAAGGATAGACATGGGATTTTCCGTTCTTTAGTGTTGTGAATATTTTGCCACTAATGTGGCGAAACTTGGCGCTATTAGTGACCCATTCCCAGTCCGCCGTCGACAGGGATAACCGCACCTGAAATGTAAGCGGCGTCATCGCTGGCTAGCCAAGCAACTGCCTTGGCGACTTCTGATGGAGAAGCGAACCGGCCTGCAGGAATGCGACGCTTGTATTCAGCCTGCTGTTCCTCCGGCAATTCCGCTGTCATGTCGGTGTCGATAAACCCCGGTGCAACCACGTTCGCGGTGATTCCTCGCGCTCCGAGTTCGCGTGTGACGGAGCGGGCCATGCCCACTAGCGCCGACTTTGCCGAAGAGTAGTTCACCTGGCCTGCGCTTCCGAGCAGCCCAACAACCGAACCAATCAAGATAACGCGTCCAAATCGAGCCTTGATCATGCCCTTAGTGGCGCGTTTCAGTACTCGGAAAACTCCGGTGAGATTGGTATTGATTACGTCTTCGAACTCTTCGTCGGTCATTCGCATGAGCAAGGTGTCTTTGGTGATGCCGGCGTTGGCTACAAGAATCTCAATCGGGCCGAGCTTTGCCTCAACTTCGGCAATTGCTGCATCGATGCTCTCAGAGTCGGTAACATCGGCCTTAACACTGAGTGTGCCGGCGGGACCCTCGCCGCTTCGCACGGTAACCGCAACTCGGTATCCAAGCGATACAAATTCTTCGGCGATGGCGCGACCGATCCCGCGATTACCCCCGGTTACCAAAACAGTTCTCTCGGTAGACATAGTTTTCCTCTCGACTTTGGAATCTTTGCACAAGTTTACGCGTTGAAGCCTTTGAGAGCAGTTGAGTTAACCTATAAGGAAATGATGTCAAAAACGCAAGCGGTCACGAGTATCGAAGAAGCGCCAGAGCTTGAGCGTCGCCGCAGATTCATCATTTACACAGTCTCGATGCTGATTCGCTTTGCATCGGTCGTTTTGGTTGTTTTTACCACTGGAATCTGGCAGTGGATTTTTGGGCTCTGCGCAGTCTTCCTTCCGTATTTCGCGGTTGTTGTTGGCAACAATTCCGGTGGTCAAACTAAATCGGGTGCTGTTTCGGTGAAGGTTGAACCGTTGGCAATCGATGTTGCCGCCCACATAAAGGACCTTAAGTGAATCAGTGCTCTCGCACCGGCTGCCAGGCCACTATCGACCATTTCGTGATCTGGAGTAACCCCAAATTGCACACGGATGGCAAGATTAAGACGTGGGGATCTTGCAAAACACATCTCGACTATTTCGTCTCTTATCTCACCATTAGAGGCTTTTATCTCAGAACCGAGGACGCAGTTTGAAGAAATGGCTCAATTGGGTCGCTCTAGTGCTCGTGTTCTCAGTCGCCTGCGGTTTTTTGGCCAACTGGCAACTAGAGCGTAGAGAGCTAAAGCTTTCATCGATTGCGCTGGTCACCGACAACTACAATCAAGCTCCGATTCCGGCAGCGGAGTTGTTTGATGCAAATTCACCCAACTTGAAAACGCTTTACTGGCGCAGCGTTTTGATAACCGGCTCTTACCAGGCGGATAAGTTGCTTTTGGTTCGTAATCGTCCCAACAACGGGCAACCTGGGTTTGAACAACTAGTTCCGTTTCTGAGCACGGATGGAAAAACCTACTTCGTAACCAGAGGTTGGTTGCCAACCGGCAGCAAACAGGACTCCCCCGATTCCAATCCAGTTCCACCCAAAGGGCAACTTGAGATAGAAGCGCGAATTCTTGTAGGTGAACAGTTACTAGATCGTTCCGCACCCAAAGGGCAGATCGCAACCATAAACATTCAGTTAGCCGAAGAGCTCACCGGGCTCCGCTCATCAATCCCCGCGTATCTTCGAGTGGCTGAAGAGGCCGGAAGTAAGCCCGCGGGACTTACGCCCATGCCAACTCCAAGTATCGAAGAGGGAAACAACCTCAGCTACGCGGTTCAATGGGTCCTGTTCGCACTAATGGCGGCCGCCGCACTCATCTGGAGAATTCGACGTGATTCAGCTATTGAGTCTGGTTCTCTGAGGCAGAGCCGGAAGAAACAATCCGATCTTGATGCCGCTGCGGAAGACGAAGCTACGAGAGCGAAATAAGTTCCGCGTAGCTGTCGTTCCAGTGGTCTTCGACTCCGTCTGGAAGTATCAAAACTCGATCGGCGTTCAGCGCTCTCACAGCACCCTCGTCGTGTGAAACCAGGACGACGGCTCCGGTGAACGTGTTTAGAGCACCGAGGATTTCCTCTCGGCTCGCCGGGTCAAGGTTGTTTGTTGGTTCATCGAGCAAAAGAACATTGGCTGACGACACAACGATGGTCGCCAGAGCAAGTCGGGTCTTCTCTCCGCCACTCAAAACTCCGGCCTTCTTGTTTACATCGTCGCCAGAGAACAGAAACGAGCCAAGCACCTTTCGACAATCGGTGTCGTTCAGTTGCGGAGCCGAGCGCTGCATGTTCTCAAGAACCGTAAGGTTCACGTCTAGGGTTTCGTGCTCCTGAGCGTAGTAACCGATTTTCAATCCGTGGCCTGGGATGACCTTTCCGGTATCTGAGGGGTCGATTCCGGCGAGGATTCGAAGCAACGTGGTCTTACCCGCTCCGTTTAGTCCGAGT
>JBEGUF010000020.1:0-10619 GCA_041179025.1 Actinomycetota bacterium
TTAGAGGGCGAGGACCGAGGTATTGGCTGATCCAATAAATCTGAGCAACATAATAGGCGGCGCCACCTACAAAGCCGACTCCGAAAGCCTTCCAGAAGCCAAGACCCCGAACGGATAGATAAAGACCCAGTACTGAGACGAATATTGCCGGCCAGATTGCTGGCGAAGGATAGGCAAAGTAGGAAAGAGCGCCACTCGCAAGTGCCAGAAGATAGCGCTTAGACGTAGTAAGAGTAAGCAACGATTCCTCTCTTCATTCGGTCGATTGCTTCCAGCGCGGTAGTTGCCAATTTTCCATCGGCCGCACGACTTAACTGTTCCAGCAGATCGATGATCTGCTTGGAAAGACGAATAAAGTCTCCCACTAGTAAATCGCTTTCGAAAAGTACCTGATCCAATTTTCCACCGCTTACCCAGCGATGGACTGCAAAGCTAACTCCTGGGTCCAACTGCTCACTCTTTCGGAGTTTGTGGTGCTTTGCTGCCATTTCAATGTCGTGCCAGACGCTGTCGGTGTTGTTCAGGGCATCGAGGAACTGGCCCTTAGGAAGTTTCGGTTGGGTACTCTCGTCGTCGCGTCTCGATTCGTAGACAAGTGTGGAAACTATTGCCGAGAGGGTGGCTGCGTCTAACTCATGCCAAATCTTCTGCCTGATGCATTCGGCTACCAACAGATCTCTCTCGCCGTAAATCATCGCCAGACGAGTGCCTGCTTCGGTTATTTCCAATTCCCCGCTCGAGTCTTTGGTGAGGTACTCGAACTGAACCAGCATCTGGCAGATTCGGTCAAAGGTTTTGGCAACCTGATTCGTGCGAGATTCAATCTGGTCGATTACCGAGTCGGTCTCTCGACGAAGTTTCCACCAGCGCTCACCCCAGCGAGCGTGACTTTCCCGGTCTGGGCAGCGATGGCAAGGATGCGACTTCAAGCTTTGTTTGGTGGCCAGCAACTGCTTCTCGAGGGCATTACGCCCAGGAATCTGTCGAAGATCCTTGCCTTTGCGCTCTCGAGGTCTCCCCTGGCTCAGATCTCGCTCAAGATCCGAAATCTCGCGCCGAAGCCTGGCATAGGTGGTGAAATCACCGAGATGGCAAGTCATAGATTTTTCATAGCCGGTTAGTGAAATCTCGCGGTCTCTAATTGTTCTGGCAAGGTGAACAACTGAGCGGTCGGCCTGAAACTGTGCGAAGGATGTTTCGAGAACCTCACGCGCTCGCGCTCTAGTAAAAGCCGTGATTAGATTCACCGCCATGTTGAACGTTGGTCGGAATGAGCTGATTAGCGGATAGGTGCGCTTCGAGGCCAAACCAGCTACATTGGCGGGGTCAAGGTTGGCTGCCCACTGAATGACCGCGTGTCCTTCAGGGTCAATACCACGACGTCCGGCGCGCCCAGTTAGCTGAGTGAACTCCCCTGGCGTGATCTGAACGCGACCCTCGCCGTTGTACTTGTCGAGTCGGTCAAGAACTACCGTTCGGGCCGGCATGTTGATACCGAGCGCCAGGGTTTCCGTGGCAAAAACTACTTTGACGAGGCGGCGGAGGAACAGTTCTTCAACTATTTCTTTGAACGCGGGTAGCATTCCTGCGTGGTGAGCTGCAACGCCCTTTTCGAGGGAGCTGAGCCAGTCGTAGTAACCGAGCGTGGACAGGTCTTCGTCGGCGATAGAACTGCAGCGTTCTTCCACCAACTGGCGAATCGTGGCTCGCTCTTCTTTCGTGGTGAGGCCCAGATCGCTGTACTGGCAAGACTTCACAGCGGCGTCGCATCCAGCTCTTGAAAATATGAAGAAAATTGCCGGAAGCAGGTTCTCCTCTAAAAGCTTGCTGATGGTCTCCGGCTTCGACAGTTTGGGTATCTTCGGCTCGTTTTGGTAGCTACCGCGGTATTTGCCTGGTCTAGTGCTTCTAACGGCGGGGTTTCGAAGCTTCGCGGCGTGCTTTGCGGCAAGCTCTGGATTTACTCGATTAGTGTCGCCACTTCCTTGAAACAACTCGATCATTTCGTTGCCGAAAAGAACGTGTTGGTTTAGTGGAACCGGTCGTTTCTCGGAAACAATAATTGTCGTAGACCCGCGCACCTCATCGAGCCAAGCGCCGAACTCCTCGGCGTTGGATACGGTCGCACTGAGGGAAACAATCTTTACGTCCCTCGGTAGGTGGAGAATAACTTCTTCCCACACCGCTCCCCTGAATCGGTCGGCGAGGTAGTGAACTTCGTCCATGATTACAAAACCGAGGTTCATAAGATTTAGCGAATTCGCGTAGATCATGTTTCGCAAAACTTCGGTCGTCATCACGACAATTTCAGCCGACGCGTTGGTGTTGTTGTCTCCGGTGAGGATTCCAACACGGGATTCGCCGTATCGCTGGCATAGTTCCTGATACTTCTGGTTGCTCAGCGCCTTGATCGGTGTCGTGTAGAAAACCTTCTGCTGTTTGGCCAAGGCGAGGTGAATGGCAAATTCACCAATGACAGTCTTACCCGCTCCGGTGGGAGCCGCGACCAATACCCCCGCACCGAGTGCAAGCGCACGACAGGCGTCCTCTTGAAATGGGTCGAGCGGGAACTTGAGAAGCTTAACAAAGTCTTCTACATTCGTGGTTTTTGCCCTCTTTTTTGCCGCCTGAAATCGTTCAGACGGTGACAGGTCACTGCTCATCAAGCGTCAAATCTTGCGCCTTGGCCTTGCGTTTATCCAAAAAGCGCGCGATTACCGCGGCAACGAGATACAGCGCGATTAGTGGGATTATCAGAAGCAGCATCGACATCGGGTCGCTCACCGGGGTGGCTAGAGCCGCTACAACTGCTGACAGGAAGACGGCCAGTCGCCAACCCTTGATGATCGATTTTGCAGAGAGGATTCCTAGGTAGTTCAGGAGAAGCAGAATGGCAGGCAAAACGAGAGCAATTCCGAATACGAGCAACACACGAAGCGCAAAGAGGATGTAGTCGTTGGCGTTAATTACGTTGGATGAACCTTCCGGCGTAAAGGATAGAAGACCTTTTACGAAGTTGGGAATCAAATACCAGGCCAGGTAGCATCCCGATAGGAAAAGCGGAGTGGACACTAGCGAGAACGTTAGTGCGATTCGCTTGGTTCTGCGATCTAAAGCGGGTGCGATGTAAGCCCAAAGGTTATAGAGCCAGAATGGGCTAGCCATGATGATGCCGAGAAATAGAGACACCTGCATCCTCAGGTCAAATGGCGAAGCTACCGAGCTGAAGTTAATTGTTGCCGTGAAGTCGGCGGTTTCGGAGAGGTCCTTGAATGGTTGCTGCAGTAGCGCAAATACCGGATCGAACAGAAACCAGCCACCAACGGCAGCGGAGGCGATAAAAAGCGCAGACCAGTAGAGGCGATTTCGAAGCTCACGAAGATGACCGCCGAGGTTCATCCTGCGTTCAGGATTCCTCTTGGCCATTATTTATCGGAAGGCTTGTCTTCCTTTTCCTTATCCTTTTTGTCGTCGGCCTTTTCATCGCCCATGGTCTTCATTTCCTTGCGGAAAATTCTCATGGATTCGCCGAGGCTTTTGGCTAGACCAGGAAGCTTTGGGCCTCCCCAGAGCAAGACTGCGAGAAGCAAAACGATCCAAATTACTGGGCTCTCTAGTAGTTGTCTCATTTGGTTACTCTCTTTCCTTAGACTTCAGGTTCTTTATTAGCCTACGCTGTTTCTCCCGATGCTTTTCGGAGCGGCGGTCGAGGAAATTCTTTCTTTCCTGAAGTGCCTGTCCGAGGCTGGGAACACCGGGGTTTGTAGGAACGTCGTTGAATGTCTTTCGGTTCGCTTCGAATTCCGAGCGCATTCTTTCAAGCCGATTGACCTGACGATCCAATTTCTCTCCCTTTGAAGCGAGCATCGCCAGGCACCAAATCAAATAAGCACTTGCCAGAGCCAACGGTATCCAGATCATGATGACTATTCAGCTTCCGTGGCAAGGCTTGAAAGGGTTTGCTCGGCGAACTTTCGCACTACTGCCCGAGCTTCGTCAGGCCCGATTACGCGGGCGCTGGTTCCGAATCGACACACCAGCGGACCAAGATCCGGAAGATAACCGAGTTTGATGGTTACTCGCACGTTTTCGGAACCAACCGCCTTGGGTTCGCTTAGCTGCATTACCAATCCGGCTAGTTTGTAAGCCTCGGGCGCGAGCTCAAGTTCAACTTCAACGTCGTGCTCGCTCGGATTGTAAATCGGCGCGGTCTCGTCGAGATTCTTCGCGGCTGCCAGGGCTTCGGTGCTTCTTGATTCGTCCTTGATCGTTGCGTCAACCATGTGATCAAGTCGAAAGGTTCTAATCTCCTGGTTCTTGTGGCAGTATCCACGCAAATACCAGAGGCTCTCTTCGGAAACCAATAGCAGCGGGTCTATGTCGCGAACCGACTCCTCCCCCTTGCTGTTGACATACCTACAGGTAATTCGACGGTCGGTGAGGATGGCCTTCTGCAGTACTCGCAGATCAGCGTCAACGTCTTCTAGATCAAAGGCGACTTCAACGCCATTCTCTTGGTTATGACTCAGTAACGTGATTAGCTCGGCAACATCTTGGGATTCGGCGAAATCTGGGATTGAGCGCAAGTAAGCCAAACCCGACAAAATCGCGGCCGCTTGAGGCCCGGTAATAGTTGGCACACCCTGAGGTCCTTCGTCGAGGCTCAGCGAGACCATACCGTCGGTTTCGTCGTCGACTCGGTCTAGGTCGATGAAATAGGGCAACTGTTCCTCGGAGTTTCGAGGCATGAATGAAGTCTTGTTTAACGTCGAGAGCATTCCCCGCATAACTTCGGGTTGGACGTTGAAATGATCAGCAAGATCTCGAATGTGGATCTCACCCTGTCTCTGTAACAAAGCTACGATCGACATCAATGTGTTGTAGCGGTGATCACCTGGCAGTGTGTACTTCAACTTAGGCATGGTTAGCAATCACCTGCTTCAAAGTGTCTTGAATCAGTGTCTTGAGTTCAGCCGGTTCGACAACAGTGATCGAGGCCCCAAATTCCATTAATTCCTCGGCTAGCAGAGGAAGATCTAGGTAGTTGATTTCAATTTGCCCATTGGTGGAATTGTGCGTTTCAAAATGCATGGCAGCAGTGGTGCCGGGCCGAACTTGGATGGTCGCTTTGTTCTCTTCGTAAAGTCGAGCGAGGTCTTCTCTCGCGGCCAATACAGCCGATTGGGCAGGCTTGTTGAATTCAACCTTGAGTCGATTGACCTTTGAATGGATTCGCTTGAGAAGGAAGTTTCTAGGCGCATCTCGTTCCAAATCCCAAGCGAGCAACATCCATAGGCCGTGAATGTGGCTTAGCTGCCACGGCTGAACTCGACGCAGCGATTCAGTTCCGTCGGCCCTGCGGTAAGTGAAACTGATTTCGGTTGATTCAGCAATAGCATTCTTGATGGGTGAGAAACTCGGTTCAACGGTGCTTACCCGCGGGGCAAGACCGCTTCCTGCTTGACCGCCACCCACGTCGGCAATTGCGCGTAGGCGAGTAATGGCCTGGGTTGCCTCTGGAGAGAGCGCTGCGCGATCCCATACGCTGGCAGCTAACTCAAGAAGTTGCAGTTGCTTTGCGCTGAGTGTTGCACCCTTAGGCCATACATAATTCTCCCGACCGATTGAGTATCTGAAATCTGAGTCACCTTCAGCACTGCCTGCGGCGGTGATGTTCAAACCCATTTCGCGTAGGTCGGTCTTGTCTCGCTCAAATTTTTTGGAAAGGGCGCTTAGATCTCCATCTAAACCGCCAGCTTTCTCGAGGTCGAATCGATACCCACGAATTGCGGTGAAGATTTCGTCGCGTGTTAGCCCAACTTCGGTCCGGATCAGAGCAAGAGTTAGTGAGTGGAGACGCTCAGACCGATCGTCTGGTTCTAGAACCCAACCATCCTCGGCCTGCGTCATCTCGGAACCTACTTGACGATACCTAGAACATCAACCACGAACACCAAGGTGGCATCCGGTGGTACAGATCCGTTTCCAGCAGCGCCATAAGCGAGGTCGGCAGGAATTACTGCGATGACCTGTGAACCGACTTTAGTTCCTTCAAGGAGCTTTACGAAGCCGGGAATGACGTTTGATTCGTTAACCACGAAAGTTGCAGCCTGGCCGTTTTCCCATGACGAGTCGAATACCGTTCCGTCCCAGAGATAGCCAGAGTAGTGAACGAGAATAGTCTGGTCTTTCTTAACAATATCTCCAGAGCCTTCAACCAGGACCGATTTCTTGAATTCAGCTGGAACATCTGTTTTGGGAATCGTGACCGCTGGTTTACCATTTACATCGCGCACAACGGTAGGCATGCCGTTCTCGGCAGGCTTCACAGAACCTACAGCGTGAGGAAGAAATACCTTCTTGATGTCAAAAACCCAAATCTGAGACGCTGGTTCGCCAGTAGAGGATGTTCCGGCTACTTCACTAGGTACAAGCAATGCAATGCGTGAGCCTTCACGAACGCCCGCTAGAGCGGTGCAAAGATCTCCACTTTCTGGAACCATCTGCTGCGGAGAGTCTGTTCCATTGAACGCTGTCTTTGAAATCTCGGACTTGTCGTTACCGCTGAAGACCGCGTATTCCCAGGTGACAAACTGTCCACCGGTAATCTTTGGGCCTTTACCCTCAACTACAACTGTGGTTTGAAGCTTTGGCTTTGCCGAATCCAAAGGAGTCATGAAGTTAACCGTTGGGATTTTGGTTAGGTCGGTTGAGACTTCAATGGTCTTTACTTCTGCACCGGTTTTAAACTCACCGCAAGTGGACTTTAGGCCGTCGTACATGCTGGTTGAGCATCCGCTCAGGGCAAGTGTAGAGGCAAGGATAAGCGCGGACGCGATGATTTTTTTCAATTTGAGCTTTCTGCTTGGTGCTTCAATTTTATCTAGTTTTAGTTGCTCTAGCGGCTTTGGTCGAGTTTTGAGTCGGCTGAGTTTTGAGCGCTTCTAACGGTCTTTCGAAGCTTCTTCTCGCTAACCTTTCGTGTTTCTAGGTGCTCTGGGTTCCAAACCGACAGATCTTCATCCGAACCAGTATTTTTGGCTGCTCTTAGTTTGAAGCTAGGCAGGATGGTGTCGGGTGCAATGCGTCTCGCCGTTACCAAGAAGCCGGTATGACCAATCATCCGATGTTCGGGGCGAACTGCCAATCCTTCTAGGTGCCATCCCCTGACCATGCTCTCCCAGGCCTTAGGTTCCGCAAAATGTCCGCTTGAGCGCAGACCCTCTAGAAATCTAGATAGTTGCGTCACGGTCGCTACGTAGCCGAGAACGAGACCGCCGGGGATTAGGGCTGCGGCAACGCTCTCGATGCACTCCCAGGGCGCCAACATGTCTAAAACAACACGATCTGCTTGCCCGTCTTCAACAACTTCCGGCAGCCTTTCTTGCAAGTCGCCGAGATGAATGTTCCAATTCTCCGGATCCCGTCCGGTATGGGTAATTACGTTGGCTCTTGCAATGTCCGCGAATTCCTCGCGTCTCTCGAAGCTGTCGAGTTTTCCGCTCGGGCCGATGGCACGCAATAAATAAAGCGAAAGCGCTCCCGAACCCACTCCTGCTTCAATAACTCTCGCTCCAGGAAAAATGTCGGCTTCGACGATGATTTGGGCTGAATCTTTCGGATAGATGATGGCAGCTCCGCGTGGCATTGACATAACGAAGTCTGTTAGCAGAGGCCGAAGAGCCAAGTACTCAACTCCGAACTGGTTCGCAATTACCGAACCCTCAGGCTTGCCGATGACGTCATTGTGCCTAATGTCGCCGCGGTGAGTTCCGAAAGCGCCGTCCTCGACCAATGTGATCGTGTAAATCCTGCCCTTGGGGCCGGAAAGCTGAACCTTATCCCCCGCCCTAAAGGGTCCGGTTGGCTGTTCGCGGTAGTTTTCGGTCATTTGAATAGGCCTCTTAGGTCTTTCATGGTCTTACCTTCGAGGGTATCCCAGAGAATTCTTCCCTCTCTGGCCGGGATCATCATTACATTGGGAATCCCGACAGCTTTTGTGCCAGCTGCTTCTGCGCTGAGAATTCCGGAAATTGAGTCTTCGAACGCAACGCAGTCTTTTGGTTCTACGTCTAATAGCTTGGCAGCCTTCAGGTAGGGCTCCGCGTGTGGTTTCCCGTGTACAACGTCGTCTCCCGCAACTACAACATCAAAGGCGTTGAAACCCATCGCATCTACAACCTGCAAAGCCATTGACCGAAGTGACATTGTGACCAAGGCTGTTTTAACTCCTCGGCGACGAAGTTCGCGAAGCAACTCTTTTGCGCCTGGACGCCAGATGATCTCTTTCTCGAGGCCAGATGAAACCGAGCGTGTCCAGTGTTCAATTACTTCTTCCGAAGACATGTCGGAGCCAATTTTTTCTCTGAAGATCTCAGAAGATTCAGGAAGGCTTAAACCAACTAGGCTCTTGCCATCTTCCTCGGTCCAGTCGAAGTTGTGAGCCTCTGCCAGTTCGCGCTCGGATCTAAGCCAGTGAGGTTCTGAGTCGATGAGAGTGCCGTCCATGTCCCAGAGAACAGCTTTCGGAAGGCGATTAAACAGCATGCGTAAAGTTTACCTTTGCCACTGCCCTAGGATTTAAGGCTGAAACCTTTTTGGGAGCATGATGAGTGATTTGAACCTGTTTTCGGGTCGCACGTTAGTTGTTGCCTTTGAAGGTTGGAACGACGCCGGTGAATCAGCCAGCAACGCTGCCAGATTCCTCATCGAGGCAATCGGAGGCGTGGAAATATCTGAAGTTGACTCACAGAACTACTACGACTTTCAGTTTGCGCGTCCTCAGGTGTCTCTGGACGAAGACGGAAAGCGCGTCTTTCGTTGGCCGAACTCAGCTGTTTATCGCCCCGCTCTAACCGAGCTTTTCAACCTCCGAGTTCTGCTCGGAGTAGAACCTTCGCGCAACTGGATTGAGTTCGCGCGAGAGATTGCCGACACTATTGAGGGTGAAGAAATCGATTCGGTCGTTTTCCTCGGCGCTATGCTCGCCGACGCACCGCACACCAGGCCAATTCAAATCACTGCCACCAGTACAAATCAACTCGTATGCGATTCCGTACCTGCCGAAAAGTCTCTCTACGAGGGTCCCGTAGGGATTCTAAGCATTCTGAGCGCAGAATTTGAAAAGCGCGAAATCCCCACGATGTCGCTTTGGGCCGCTGTTCCGCACTACGTGCACAACGGGCCGGTGCCAAAGTCAACTTTGGCACTAATCAACTCTTTGCAGGAGTTGTTGGGGATTCAGTTCGACCAAGGAGAGCTTCCAACCGAGGCTTTCAAGTGGGAGCGAGCGGTAGACGAACTGGCTGAGGCCGACGAAGACCTTGCCGAGTACGTGAGCTCTTTAGAGAAAACCCGTGATGAAAATGACGAAGCCACTGGCGATACTATTGCCGCTGAAGTGGAGCAGTTTCTTCGCGATGCAGACGAAGAGCGCTAACTAGAGCACTCCGGTGCTTAGTAGCACCAGAATCAGCGAACCAACAAAGACTCTCCACACGACAAATGGCGTGAATGAACCCTTGGATAGGTAGTTCAAGAAGAATTTGATGACGAACCAACCACTAACAAAGGCAACTATGGTGGCCACGAAGGTGGCTAGCAAATCGTTGGCGTCTAGGTTTGAAACGTTGGTTGTGAATTCCAGTAAACCGCTTGCCAATACTGCCGGGATCGCTAGTAAAAAGCTGTATCTAGCCGCGGCCTCTCTGGTAAATCCGAGCATGAGCCCGGCGGTAATAGTTCCACCGCTTCGAGAAACACCAGGAATCACGGCAAGCATTTGCCCCATACCAAACCAAATTCCATCGCGATAGGTCAACTTGGATATAGGTTTGGCCTTCTTGCCGAACTTGTCGGCGACTCCGAGGATTAGACCGAAGACAATCAGGGTCACTCCAATAATCCAAAGACTTCGAAGGCTGGTCTCGATCTCGTGCTTGAAGACCAACCCTACAATCACAACGGGAATCGAACCGATAATCACCAGCCAGCCCATTTTGGCGTCTTGGGTTGGCTTCTTCGTGAAACCACTCTTGAACCACGCGCCAACGATGCGCACGATGTCTTTCCAGAAAAACAGTAGAACGGCTGCCTCGGTGCCCAGTTGGATGGTGGCGATGAACGCCGTCAACCGCTGACTAGATTGCTGCTGACCAAGAAGCGCTTCAACCAGCTGAACGTGAGCGGATGAAGAAATTGGGAGAAACTCTGTTAGACCTTGAACCAACCCTAAAACTATGGCGGTTAGAAGATTCAATCGTCTTCCTCAACGAGTTCAAAGGGTAGCAATTCTTCGAAGCTGTCTTGAAGCGCCTCTTCGTAATCGAGGAACGCGTCCTGAAGCAAAAGGTACGCTCGCTCGACATTTGCGTCCTGGTCTCCGCGTCTCAAAGAAACCGCGGAAAGGTGATTCTCTAGTGCAGCGATGAAGTGCTGCAGCGCCACTCTCGAGTCTTTTACCATATGCCAAACCTAATGCGATTGACCTCTAAAGCGAAGAACCCAGTGGTATTTTCTTCGTGGTAAAGTTATCAAGTTAGTCCGGGTGGCGGAATGGTAGACGCGCTAGCTTGAGGTGTTAGTCCTCTTTAGAGGGTAGGGGTTCAAGTCCCCTTTCG
>JBEGUF010000021.1:0-4760 GCA_041179025.1 Actinomycetota bacterium
ACTAGCCTACTTCTTTGGAGTAGCGGCCGCGATGCCGAGATGCACGGCAAGTAGAGCGTTGTAGGCTCCGAAGAAACCCACCAGATCGCGTTCGCGAAGGTTTGCTCCCGCGGCTAGGCCTAGCATAATTGCGCTAAACACCGCGGTGATTACAGCTTCTCTACCCTGAAGGGTTTTTCTCCCAACTCTGTTAGCTACCACGATTTCGCTGAATACGAACCAGGCCATTAGTACTGCGGTGAGAATTCGAAATGCAAGAAGTGTGTCAATTTGCAACCAGAGGGCTGCCATGGCCAAAGTTGCAACAATTAGCGGGGCGATTAGCGGCAGACCAACGGTGGGCGAGGTTAGCTTGTAGCGACGGTCTAGGAAAGTTGTTCCCAAACTGGCGGCCAGGTAGAGGGCACCGAACAAAACCAGGCTGGTGAGCACGTTGTCGATCTGCGCAAAGGTGATCATGATGGCAACGACTGCATGCGACACCGCGCGGGTAGCTAGCAACCAGTTCATTAGCCCAGGTTCTTGTTTACGAAGCGCGAATACTGGCCTTGGAACATGACCGCGAACTTGTCGGTTGGCCCGTTTCGCTGCTTGGCGAGGATGATGTCGGCTTCACCCGCACGAACGTGGTCTTTTTGATTCATGTCTTCGCGGTGAAGCAGGATTACCACGTCGGCATCTTGTTCTAGCGAGCCGGATTCACGAAGGTTCGAGATCTGTGGAGTCTTGTCTTCCTTTTGCTCAGAGTTTCGATTTAGCTGGGCGATGGCGATAACCGGAATGTTTAGTTCCTTGGCCAAAAGCTTGATTGAGCGAGAGAACTCGGAAACTTCTTGCTGGCGCGATTCAACCTTTTTGCCAGAAGAAAGTAGCTGAAGGTAGTCGATGACGATTAGCTCTAGGCCGAGCGCTTCGCGAAGGCGACGGCTTTTCGCACGAATCTCAACCATGGTCAAATTCGCACTGTCGTCGATGAAAAGTGGCTTGTCATTCACACGCCCGCGCACCGAAGCGAGTTTCTTCCACTCCTCTGAAGAGAGTTTTCCTCCGCGCATTCTGGAGAGGCTGATCTCGCTTTCGGCAGAGAGCATTCTCATAGCGATTTCGGCCTTGCTCATTTCGAGTGAGAAGAAGAGCACCGGCTTATCGTGCTTGAATGCGCCATTTCTGGCGATGTCTAGGGCAAAGGTTGATTTTCCAACCGCCGGGCGAGCGGCCACGATGATCATCTGGCCACCGTGAAGCCCGTGGGTTAGGCGGTCGAGTTCGTGGAAACCGGTTGGAACACCGATAACTTCGCCGCCGCTCTTTTCAGCGATTTCCATCTCGTAAATTGCTGAATCAATTGATGAACTCAGCGACGAGTACTCGTCGGCTAGAGCTTTTCCACCAACCGCGTAGACATCGGCCTGGGCCGCGTTGATCAAATCTTCGAGCTCACCCTCTGCGGTGTAACCCATCTGGGCGATTTTGGTGCCAACTTCAACGAGTCGACGAAGAATTGCTTTTTCCTGGACGATTTTTGCGTAGTAGCCCACGTTGGCGGCGGTTGGAACCATGCTGGTGAGCGAGTGGATGTAGTCGGCACCGCCGGATCGAACCAGGTTACCGTTTCTGGTGAGTTCGGCTGAAACCGAAATTGCGTCCACCGGCTCGCCCTTGTCGAATAGGCTCATGGCCGCGCTAAAGATTAGCTCGTGCTTTGGTGCGTAGAAGTCGCCGGCCTTTACGTATTCGGCCACCACGGCAACGGCGTCCATGGAGATGAGCATGCCGCCGAGTGAGGATTGCTCGGCCATAAGGTCGCTGGGCAGGATGCGTTCAACGGCGGCGGTTGGGTTCGCCACGGTGTTCTGGATCTGAGCCATTTTCTCCCCTTGATACTTACGAGTCTTGTCTAGCATCCTCTACTGACAAAGGTAATACCAATCGCCCTGTGGATAAAAATGTGGATAACTGTGGAAACACGCCGACAGACTTGTGGAGAACCTGTGGACAACCTGTGGAGAGATTGTGTATAAGTTCTTATACCCCAGTAAATACAAGGATTTTGGCTGTGTATAAGTCAGGTTAACAAACCCTAAACTTTCACCTGAGACTTTAGTTTTCCCCAGCCTAGACACGCCGATGCACCGAGTTATCCACAGTTATCCACAGGTTAAAAGAATGGGCGGTGGTTTTACCCACCGCCCGAAACTTTAGT
This sequence comes from Actinomycetota bacterium, assembly GCA_041179025.1. GTDB lineage: Bacteria > Actinomycetota > Actinomycetes > Actinomycetales > Microbacteriaceae > Rhodoluna. Next base: position 2,204 of record JBEGUF010000021.1, read on the forward strand.
TAGAAACTACTTCTTGCCAACCACCTGGATGGTGATGCTGGCAATTACGTCGCCGTGTAGACGAATCGTAGCCGAGTGAGTTCCGGCAACCTTGATCGGAGCAGCTAGCTCGATCTTGCGCTTGTCAACTTCACCCAAACCGGCCTCAACGATTGCCGAAGCAACGTCTGCGGTCTTGATGGCACCGAATAGGCGACCCTCAACACCAGCCTTGGCGTTTAGACGAATAGCCTTTTCCTCAAGGCGAGCCTTGAGAGTCTGTGCTTCTTCAACGGTTGCGATGGCACGAGCGTTGCGGGCAGCCTTAATCTGGCTAACCTGCTTCTCTCCACCCTTCGTCCATGGCACTGCAAAGCCCTGAGGAACTAGGTAGTTACGTGCATAACCGTTCTTAACCTCAACCACGTCACCAGCTGAACCCAGACCAGAGACTTCGTTAGTCAAAATAACCTTCGACATGTGCTCTCTCCTTAGTTTCGGCCAGCGCCAGCGTAAGGCATTAGAGCCATTTCGCGAGCGTTTTTGACTGCACGGGCAATTAAGCGCTGTTCCTGAACAGAAACACCGGTGATACGACGTGAACGGATCTTTCCGCGGTCGCTCACGAATTTACGAAGGGTTGCAATATCTTTGTAATCGATAATGCCGACCTTGATTGCTTTCACTGGCGCAAGCTTCGCGTTTTTTGCGTTGCGGTTTGGCTTGCGACGAGCGTCTTGGGTGGTTTTTCCAGCCATTTGATACTCCTACTAGGTTCGAATTCTTAAAACGGGGTGTCGTCTGCGCCAGAAGCGGTGCCTGGGTTAGCCCAGCCATCCACTGCAGGGGCAGTCTTGTTGGCAGCTGGGGTTTCAGCGTTACCCCAAGGGGTTTGGCCACCACCCTCAACGTTGCGAGCACGACGGGTAACCGACGCGGTAGCGTAGCGAAGAGATGGGCCGATTTCGTCGATTTCAATTTCGATCGAAGCTCGAGCCTCACCCTGAGCCGACTGGTAAGCCGATGCTGGCTTTAGACGACCGGTAACAATCACTCTCGTACCCTTGGTTAGGGTCTGAGCCACGTTTTCAGCAAGTTCGCGCCATGCGGTGCACTTTACCCAAACGGTGTCTCCGTCTTCCCATGCGCTGGTCTGACGGTTGAAGGTGCTCGGGGTGGAACCCACGTTCAAGCCAACAACTGCCACACCACCCTGGGTGTAACGAAGTTCAGGATCGCTGGCAAGGTTACCAACGATAGTTACGACTGTTTCGCCTGCCATGAAAGTTACTCAGCCTTCTTGGCGGCTGGCTTCTTCGCGGCTGGTGCCTTCTTCTCAGCTGGCTTGTCGGCAGGAGCCTTTTCGGCTGCTGGCTTCTTGGCCGCTGGTGCCTTTGCAGGAGCTTCTTCTGCCTGGTCGGCAGCCTTCTCTTCTGCAGAAACTTCAGGAACAACAACAGGTTCGATGTTCACTACTGCTTCGTCGGCGCGCAGTACCTTGGTACGCATAACTGCCTCGGAAAGACGTAGCTGACGGTCTACTTCCAAAACGTCTGCTGAGTTAGCGTTGACGTTGATGACGGCGTAGATGCCTTCGGTCTTCTTGTTGATTTCGTAAGCCAAACGACGACGTCCCCAAATATCAACCTTGTCAACGGTGCCTCCACCGTTGCGGATTACGTTTAGGAATTTGTCCAGACTTGGAGCAACTGTGCGCTCCTCAACCGTTGGGTCGAGAATTACCATGAGCTCGTATAAATGCATATTTAACCCACCTCCTTTGGACTAGAACGGCCATGGGACTTCCATGACAGGAGGGTATTTTTTGCAACCTTTTGAGTTTAGCGCTCAGACCACCACTGAAGCAAGCGGGACTTTGCTTCCTCGGCGCCCAAAGCGCCCTCTTCCAGGCGCAGTTCCATTAGGAAGTTTCTGGCCTTGCCAACGTCTGGGCCGGGTTTCAAATCGAGAATTTGCATAATCTCCTCGCCGGAAAGATCTGGGCGCAGGGCATCCAACTCTTCCTGCTCACGCAGCTTCGCAATTCGCAGCTCCAAATCGTCGTAGGCAAAAGAGAGTCGTTCCGCTTTGCGCTTGTTTCGAGTGGTGACATCGGCGCGGGTCAGGGCGTGAAGACGGATTAGAAGATCGTCGGCGTCTCGAACGTAACGGCGAACCGCCGAATCGGTCCAGGCCTGTTCCCCGTAGCCAAAAAAGCGCAGGTGCAGTTCAACTAAACGGGAAACCGCTTTGATGGTGTCGTTGTCGAACTTCAGAGCCTGCATACGTTTTTTGGTGATTCGCGAGCCAACCAAGTCATGCTGGTGGAAACTTACTCCCCCACCGGTTTCAAGCCTTCGGGTTTTTGGCTTTCCGCAGTCGTGCATCAGGGCGGCGAAACGAAGCACGAAATCTGGTTCGAGCTCGTAATCCTTCTCGTAGTCAATTGCCTGCTCAACCACGGTGAGGGTATGTTCGTAAACGTCCTTGTGGTGGTGGTGTTCATCTACCTCAAGTTTCAAAGCTGGCAGCTCCGGCAGAATGATGGCCGCCAGGCCAGAGTCAACCAAGGCCGTGA
>JBEGUF010000022.1:0-3934 GCA_041179025.1 Actinomycetota bacterium
CTGCCAAACCTGGCCAGGGCAACCAACATTTTTGGCGGCGCGGAAATCAAGGTTGAGGGTTCATTCCTCAAACTTCCAGGCGCAGCCCTTTCGGCCAACATTTGGAGTTTGCGAACCACTCGAGGTTAGTGATAATCTCTTCTGGTGCCTGGCGCCTAAAAACGCTGTGCAAGCCGCCCCGATAGCTCAGTGGTAGAGCACTTCCATGGTAAGGAAGGGGTCGACAGTTCAATCCTGTCTCGGGGCTCTGCGGCGGGGTAGCTCAGGTGGTTAGAGCACACGACTCATAATCGTGGGGTCGCGGGTTCGAGTCCCGCCTCCGCTACCAACACTTACGCACCCTCAAAACCTCCCAACCACAAGTAATCTTGTGATGTGGTCAATCCAAATGTTGAGGGCAAGAAATATCCCGCAACCGCGCCTTATCTGGTCGGTCGCGAGAAAATCCGCGAGTTCGCCCACGCGGTCCATTCAAATAACCCGGTCAACCTAGATCTCGCCGCAGCCCAAGCAGCCGGCTACGAAGATCTGGTGGCCCCGCCAACTTTCGCCGTGGTAATTCAGGAGCGTTCGCTATCCACCGTGCTCTCAGACCCAGAAGCCGACATCGATTTCAGCCGCGTGGTTCACGGCGACCAGCGCTTTGTTCACGTTCGCCCAATCGTGGCCGGCGATGAGCTCACCTCAACACTGAAGGTAGCCAGCGTGAAATCGCTCGGGGGTCACTCGATGGTTACGTTCGAAACCGAAATCTTCGACGTGAATAACCAGCTGGTTTCAACCGCAATCTCCACTTTGGTAGTTAGGGGAGACGAATGACTCACATCAACCTAGCCAGCCTCGAAGTTGGCCAAGAAATCGGCAGCAAAGAGTTCCTACTCACCCGTGACTCACTGGTTCGCTACGCCGGAGCGTCGGGTGATTTCAACCCGATTCATTACCGCGACGACTTCGCGCAAAGTGTTGGCCTAGCCGGAGTGCTTGCCCACGGAATGCTCACCATGGGTGTTGCCGTGCAGGTGGCCGCCGACTGGGTTGGCGATGCTGGCAAGGTTATCGACTACGGCGTTCGTTTCACCAAGCCGGTATTTGTTGATGCCAAAGACGGCGCGGTTGTGGTGGTTACCGGAAAGGTCGGCGAAATTGATTCCGAAAACGGCATCGTTCGAGTTGATCTGAGTGTGGTCTTCAACGAAACCACCGTGCTCGGCAAAGCCCAAGCCAAGGTGCGCCTCTAGGAAATGCAGGCTCTTCGCGAACTAACCACAATTCGAGTCGGAGGTTCTCCGGCAAGTTTGGTGAAGCCGCAAACCAGCGAAGAGCTTATTGAAGCTTGCCTAGACGTTTGGCAATCTGGAGAAGACTGGCTGATTCTCGGCGGAGGAAGCAACCTAGTGCTGGCCGATGAGCTCCCAAACCTCAACGTCATCAAGGTTGAAACCAAGGGCATCCAAATCGATCAAACCCCAACCGGTGCAATCATTCGCGTTCAGGCCGGTGAAAACTGGGACGATTTCGTGGCCCACACCGTTGCAGCTGGGCTAAGTGGCATCGAAGCTATGAGCGGAATCCCTGGCACGGTAGGCGCGGCCCCGGTTCAAAACATCGGCGCCTATGGCCAGGAACTATCCGAAGTTCTCACCCGCCTCGAGTTTCTAGATTACGAATCCGGTGAAACCGAGATTCTAGAAAATAACCAACTCGGCTTCGGCTACCGCACCAGCATTTTCAAGCAGGGAAAACTTGGTGTCATTCTCTGGGTTGAGTTCAAACTCACCCAAACCACCCACACTCGCAAAACCGAAAGACTGATTGAAGCTCTTGGAGCCGAGGAAGAAACCCCGCTCGAGGTTAGAAAGCGCGTGCTTAGCCTGCGCAACCAAAAGGGCATGGTGCTAAACGACGCCGACCCCGACACCTGGTCTTGCGGTTCGTTCTTCACCAACCCAATCGTGTCGAGGGCCTTCGCAGCACAACTGCCGGCCGAGTGCCCACGCTGGGATGTGGAGAACGAAGACCACCAGAAACTTAGCGCGGCCTGGCTCATCGAAAACTCTGGCGTTGGCAAAGGCTTCTCGCTTGGACGCTCGAACGCCGGCACCTCAACCAAGCACTGCCTGGCCATCACCAATCGCGGAAGCGCTAAAGCCAGCGAAGTTATCGAGCTGGCTAAATTTATTCAGACCAGCGTTTCCAATCGTTTCGGCATTAACCTAATACCAGAACCTAATTTGATCGGATTTTGACTTGGCCAAAGCATCGCACCCAACCAGAGAGAAGCTAGTTTCCACCTTGGTTGCTCTCATGGATGAGCGCGCCCTCTACGAAATTCAGGTCGACGACGTGCTTCGGGAATCAAACATCTCCAAGGGTTCGCTCTATCACCACTTTGAAAACTTCGACGATCTCACGTCGGCCGCACTAATTTCCCGCTTTGCCGCCGGCGTAGACATTTCAATTCAACTAGTGGCCGACGCCGTGAACGCCGCCAAAAATGCAGAAGAGTTCGTGGCTAACATCATCGAAGTGACCACAGTCACCCAGGGCAGCAAGCGCGCCAAGTTCCGTCTCGAGCGCGCTCGCGTTATCGGTCTGAGCGTAAACTCACCAAATCTCCTGAAGGATCTAGAGGTTGAGCAAGATCGCCTCACCGCCGCACTGGCCGACATCGTGCGCGAGGGTCAGGAAAAGGGTTGGGTTAACAAATCATTCGACGCGAAAACGATTGCCGTTTTCATGCAGGCCTATACCCTGGGGAGAATCGTCGACGACGTTGCCAGTAGCGATCAGCGCTTAGAACAGCAAGATTGGAACAACGTTGTGAACGCTGCTCTGAAGTCGCTGCTAACTGTTAGCTAAAGAGCTTCTGCAGGCGCTGGATGCCTTCGAGGATTGCCTCGTCGCCAAGCGCATAACTCATACGAACATAACCAGATGGGCCAAACGCCTCACCTGGAACCAACGCCACCTCGGCGGCGTCCAAGATGTAGTCGCAAAGTTCCAAAGATGTGTTGATGTTCTTGCCACCCCACTCGCGACCCAGAAGGCCGCGAACGTCGGAGTAAACATAGAAAGCGCCTTCAGGCATTGGCGCCACCCAGCCTGGAATCTTATTGAGCTCACTCACTGCCAAATGGCGACGACGGTCGAACGCGGACAGCATCGCCTGAACTTCTTCCTGCGGACCATTCAACGCGGCAATCGCAGCACGCTGAGAAATGTTCGAAACGTTAGAGGTCAGGTGGGATTGCAGATTCGCGGCAGCCTTCATGGCATCAGCCGGGCCAACCATCCATCCCAAACGCCAACCGGTCATGGCAAAGCTCTTCGCAACACCGTTCACCAAAATCGTGGTGTCAATCATCTCTGGCACAACTTCGGTAACCGAATAAGCCTTGTTTCCGTCGTAGACAACGTTTTGGTAAATTTCGTCCGAGATAATCCATACGCCATGAGCCAAAGCCCACTTTCCAATGGCCTCAACCTCGTCGCGCGTGTAAACCGAACCGGTTGGGTTCGAGGGTGAACATAGCAGCATTGCCTTAGTCTTAGATGTGCGCGCAGCCTCTAACTGCGAAACAGTGACCTTATAGTTCTGATCCGCGCCCGCGAAAACCTCAACGGTAACTCCGCCGGCCAAAGCAATCGCCTCAGGGTAAGTAGTCCAGTAAGGCGAGGGAAGTATAACCTCGTCGCCCTCATTCACAATCGCCTGGAAAGCCTGGTAAACCGCCTGCTTGCCACCGTTGGTCACAACCACCTGCGAAGCCGGGTAACTAGTTCCCGAGTCGGCCAAAGTCTTCGCCACAATCGCCTCACGAAGTTCTGGCAAACCAATGGCCGGGGTGTAGCGGTGGTTCTTAGGGTCACGAACCGCAACCGCAGCAGCATCAACAATGTGCGCTGGGGTAGGGAAGTCTGGCTCACCTGCCGC
>JBEGUF010000023.1:0-4929 GCA_041179025.1 Actinomycetota bacterium
ACCGAACCCCAAACGTTGGTGCTAGCCACAATCTTGATTGGGCCAGTGCCAGCAGACCAGCCTTCTGGCTTGGTGGCGCTACAACCGCTAAGGGCGAGAAGGGCTGCTGTGGCAAGTGCAATGACGCGAAGTGTTTTCACACTCTAAAAACTAATGCTTATTGAGAATGATTGTCAATACTAGTTAGCGTTGGTCGGTTTCAGTTTCACCCAAACAACCGAAGCCAGCAAGCCGACCAAATTTGTTCCGCCGTAAATCGCAAGAAAAGGCGCGCTGGAATCCTGGAGTTGCAAAAACAGGCTCCCCGCTGTGAATACGTTTACCAAGGCTATTGCCGGAAGGAAGGTTACTATCCACACCGCAAGCATCAATACGCAGGAAATTACAATCGACCTAGTTTTGCCGCCTCGATCCTTCAGCAAGAAATCATGTAATAAAAGCAAACCCAGCCACGGAGCTAGCGGAACATAGAAATAGAAAATAGTACCCATCAGAAACATCAGCACAAAAACTATCGGGATTGCGATTGGCGAAAACCCTTCGTCAATCGTGCCAGGAATCAGCGCCCAGATGATTAGTAGAACCATCACCGCCAAATAGGTAAAAACCCACGCTAATGGATAAGCGAGCAGGATTCTCTTTTTGTGATTTGGATACGTGGCCATTAGTCCCCCTAGATTTTGGCTAATTAGTCGAGCAGTAGTGCCGGTTCCTCAATAACCGAAGCAACGTCCTGAACGAAACGCGAAGCAACGTCGCCGTCGACGACTCGGTGGTCGAAAGTAGCGCCAATGGTGGTGACCTGGCGAACCTGGATCTCGTTGTTTACTACCCAAGGCTTTGGGCGAATCGAGCCGAGGGCAACGATTGCCACTTCACCAGGGTTTAAGATCGGGGTTCCGGTGTCAACGCCGAAGACACCGATGTTGGTGATGGTGATGGTTCCGTCTTTCATCTCCGCAGGAGTGGTCTTGCCTTCACGGGCGGTGGCTGCCAGTTGTTCGATAGCCTGAGCGAGCTCAAGCATCGACATCTTGTCGGCGTCTTTGATGTTTGGAACGATTAGGCCTCGAGGGGTCGCAGCTGCGATACCAAAGTTCACGAAGTTGTGAACGATGATTTCTTCAGCAGTGAAGGTTGCGTTCACCATTGGGTTTCGGCGAACCGCCCACATCATGGCTTTCGCCATGATCAAAAGCGGGGTTACCTTGGTACCGGCAAAGTCGGTTGAAGCTTTTAGGCGCTTCACGTATTCCATGGTTCTGGTGGCATCGACGTCTACGAAGATGCTCACGTGAGGAGCGGTGAACGCCGACGAAACCATCGCGTTGGCGATTGCTTTGCGAACACCCTTCACCGGGATTCGCTCTTCGCGAGCGGTTGGGGCTGCCGGGGTGGAAAGGTTTCTGAAAACGCTAGCCTGCTGAGCCATACCCATCACGTCTTCGCGAGTGATGTCGCCGTTGAGGCCGGTTGGGGTTACCTTGCCGAGGTCGACACCGAGGTCGGCGGCAAGTTTGCGAATCGGAGGTTTGGCCAGCACCTGGGTGTCTGGGTGGGTTGGCACGGCTAGGTGGCCGGCCGCTGCTGCCGCAGCTGGAATCGCGGTGATTGCAGAGGTGTTGGTGCTAACCGGAGTTGCGACGCGCTTTCTGAGAACCGGGCCGTTCGGGTCGGCAACGCCGTAGCCAACAAGGTTAGGGGTGCGCTCTTCGGCTGCGGCCGAGCTTGCGGCAACATCGGCAACAGCCTGGTGAACCGCGGCTGCGCTTTCGGCTTGGGCAACTGTTGCTCCAACCGCGTCGTCGGCGACGGTTGCCGAGATGATCGGCTTGCCAACCTCAACGGTGTCGCCTTCGGCGGCCATTAGTTCGGAGATGACTCCGGCAAACGGGCAAGGAAGTTCAACCAGAGATTTCGCGGTTTCGATTTCTACGATTACCTGGTTCACAGTCACGGTGTCGCCAGGCTTCACCTTCCAGGAAACGATTTCTGCTTCGGTTAAGCCTTCGCCAACGTCTGGCAAATTGAAATATGCAATCTTGCTCATTAGTAGGCTCTCGATCTGTCAACGGCTTCCAAAATGCGGTCGGCATCTGGAAGGTAAACCTCTTCAAGTTTCGCGGCTGGGTAAGGGATGTCGAATCCACCCACACGTAGAACCGGAGCCTGAAGGTGATAGAAGCACTCTTCTGTAATTCTGGCTGAGAGCTCACTGGCTATCGAGAACGAGTTCGGAGCTTCGGAAACGGTAATCAAACGTCCGGTCTTTTTCACCGACTCGATGATGGTTGGGAAATCGATTGGAGAAATCGAGCGAAGGTCGATCACCTCTATGCTGACACCCTCGGTGGCAGCAACTTCGGCGGCCTGTAGAGAGGTGTGAACCATTGGGCCGTAGGTGGCGATGGTCACGTCGGTGCCTTCGCGAAGAATGCGCGCTGAGTGGAGATCCTGCGGCGGGGTGTCTAGGTTCACCTGGCCCTTTTGCCAGTAACGACGTTTTGGTTCGAAGAATAGAACCGGGTCGGTGGAGCGAATCGCTTGCTGAATCATCCAGTAGGCGTCGTTGGGATTGCTAGGGCTGACAACGCGAAGACCCGGGGTGTGAGCGAAGTAGGCTTCTGGGCTTTCGCTGTGGTGTTCAACCGCACCGATGCCGCCGCCGAAAGGAACGCGAATAACCACCGGCATTGGGTGGTGACCCTCGGAACGGTTCTGCATCTTGGCCAGCTGGGTAGTGATCTGGTCAAACGCGGGAAAGATGAAACCCTCAAACTGAATCTCGGCAACCGGACGGTAGCCGCGCATTGCTAAACCAATTGCGGTTCCCACGATTCCTGATTCGGCGATCGGGGAGTTGAAGATGCGGCTGTCGCCGAACTCGGCATGAATTCCCTCGGTAACGCGAAATACTCCACCGAGCTGAGCCACGTCTTGACCGAAAATCAAAACCTTCGAGTCTTCGCTCATTGCCTTACGAAGGCCGGCGTTAATTGCCTTGGCAATCGGCATTTCCACGAAATTACCCATTAGTTTTCACCACCAAAAGACGCTTCATAGCGCTTTAGCCAGTCGAGCTGTTCGTCGATCACCGGGTGAGGCTCGGAGTAAACGTACTTGAACATGTCTTCGATGTCTGGAGTCTTCAAGGCGAAAGTGGCTTCGCGAATCTCGCCAGCCAACTTCTCGCCGGCCTCGGCAACTTCATCAAAGAAATCGTCTGTAATACCCTGACGACGCAGGAAAATCTCGAAACGCTTCAGCGGATCACGGGCGGTCCAGTAGGCAACCTCTTCGTCGGTGCGGTACTTGGTTGGGTCGTCTGAAGTGGTGTGAGCACCGATTCGGTAAGTCAGCGCTTCGATCAGCGAAGGGCCTGCTCCCTCCCTGGCGTCGTCCATGTGCTTTGCGGTAACCGCGTAGCTGGCCAGAACATCGTTGCCATCGATTCGAATACCGGGAACACCGAAACCGGCACCGCGCTGATATAGAGGCACGCGAGTTTGGCTAGTGGTAGGAGACGAAATGGCCCACTGATTGTTCTGGCAGAAAAACACGAGCGGGCTTTGAGTGTTGGCTGCAAAAAGTAGGGCCTCTGAAACATCACCCTCGGCGGTTGCGCCATCGCCGAAGTAGGTGATTACCGCAAGGTTCTCTTCTTTACTGGCGGTGGCAACCTTGCCGTCGAATTTAACGCCCATGGCATAGCCGGTTGCGTGAAGAACCTGGCTACCGAGAACGATTGCGTAGAGGTGGAAACGTGTTTCCTCAGGGTTCCAACCACCGTGGTTCACACCGCGCAGCATTTTGAGAATCGACATCAATTCGATGCCGTGGGTGATAGCAACACCGTGTTCGCGGTAACTAGGGAAGATGTGGTCGTTTTTGCCAACGCCGTAGCCCGAACCGATTTGGGCGGCCTCCTGGCCAACAGCTGGAATCCAAAGACCTAGTTGGCCCTGACGTTGCAAAGCGGTGGCTTCGTTGTCGAAGCGACGGCAGCGGGCCATGTCTCGGTAGAACTTAAGAAAGTCGTCCTCGTTTAGCCGCTCAATGTATTTGCCGTATTCGGCATACTCCTTGGGCACGGAGAAATCACCCTCGGGAGAGAGCAACTGCACCATTGGCACGCTTGCGTTTTCATTCATCCTCTCCAATTTAGTTTGCTTCGCTGGCACAATCTACTTATGAAGCGTTTTCTAGTTGGCACAGTAATCAATTCGTTGGCCCTTTGGTTGGTCACTTTAGTGATCCCTGCAATCAAGATCTCCCCGTGGAATGGCACGGAGACTTGGAATTTAGTGGTGTCTTACGTTTTTGTGGGAATGATCTTCGGGCTGGTGACGGCGATTATTGCTCCGGTAATTAAGGTTTTGGCATTTCCGCTATACCTGCTTACTTTCGGTCTTATCTCGGTAGTTATTAATGGAGCCATGCTGCTTTTGGTTGCCTGGTTGAGCTCAAGTATTAAGGCCAATATCTTCTCAATTGATGGGGCAACGCTTTCGGGCGTTGACTCGGCAGCTTTTGGTTGGGCGATTTTGGGAGCGTTAGTAATAAGTGTTAGTACATTCCTTGCCCGCGCTACCTTCAAGGCAATGCGACTGCTTTAAGCGGTTGGAACTCTCTTACCCCTAAGGGTTTGGCTCCGGCGAGGTTTCCAAGAATCTCTTCCCTGATTCGAACCAGCCCTGAACTGGTCGACTGATCAACCAGCATCGCCGTTTCGGCGTAACTTGAAATGTCGTGGGCCTCCAACACGTTTTCTCCAAGTTCGATGTTCACGTGACGACTTGCCGTGGCCCAGTTTTTCGTTAGGGGATTGGTTTCTCCCGCGAGCGCAGGAACCACATCGTTACTGTGCTCAATCGATAACGTTGGTAGATCTTCTGGCAACTGCGCGTTTGCCACGGGTGACCCGATAGT